>JAYSYW010000134.1:0-11243 GCA_043727255.1 Rhizobacter sp.
ACCGGGTCCGCTGCTTCGATTCCGCGGAGTCCTTTCTCTCTCGATACGACCCGCGTGAAGTCGCGTGCCTGATCGTCGACATCCGCATGGGCGGGATGACCGGCCTTGAGTTGCAGGACCGCCTCCTCGAACGCAAGTCGCCGCTCCCGGTGGTGTTCATCACGGGTCACGGTGATGTGCCGATGGCCGTGAACACGATGAAAAAAGGCGCCATGGATTTCATCCAGAAGCCGTTCAAGGAAGACGAGCTGGTGAGCCTCGTGGAGCGCATGCTGGAACACGCGAAGGACGCCTTCGCCGAATACCAGAGCGCCGCCAGCCGCGATGCGCTGCTGTCCAAACTGACTTCGCGCGAAGCGCAGGTACTGGAACGCATCGTCGCCGGCCGCTTGAACAAGCAGATCGCCGACGACCTGGGCATCAGCATCAAGACCGTGGAAGCGCACCGCGCCAACATCATGGAAAAGCTCAACGCCAACACCGTCGCCGATCTCCTGAAGATCGCCTTGGGGCAGAACGCCCCGAAGGGATGACTGCCAGACTTATCGACGGTAACGCCCTGGCCAGGCAGATTCGCGCCGAGGTGGCGGGGCGGACGGCGGCGCTCAAGGCGCGCGGCATCCAGCCTGCCCTGACTGTGATTTTGGTAGGCGACGATCCAGCCAGCCAGGTGTACACCCGGCACAAGGTCAACGACAGCACCGAGACAGGCCTTGCGGCCACCCTGGAGCGCTACCCCGCGGACATGAGCGAGGCCCCACTGCTGGCCCGCATCAGGAGCCTCAACGAGGATCCGGCCGTTCACGGAATCCTGGTCCAGTTGCCCCTGCCCAAGCACATGGACACCCACAAGGTGATCGAGACCATCTCCCCTGCGAAGGACGTGGACGGGTTCCACATCGCCAGTGCCGGCGCGCTGATGGTGGGACAGCCGGGCTTCTGGCCCTGCACACCCCATGGCTGCATGAAGATGCTGGAGTCCATCGGCTTCGACTTGCGCGGCAAGCATGCCGTGGTGATCGGCCGCAGCAACACCGTGGGCAAGCCGATGGCGCTGCTGCTGCTGCAAGCCAATGCCACCGTCACCGTCTGCCACAGCGGCACGCCCGACCTGGGTTACCACACACGCCAGGCCGACGTGGTGGTGGCCGCCGTGGGCCGCCGCAACACCTTGAAGGCAGACATGGTGAAACCCGGTGCAGTGGTGATCGACGTGGGCATCAACCGCAACGACGAAGGCAAGCTGTGCGGTGATGTGGAATTTGCGGGCGTGTCGCAAGTGGCCGGGGCGATCACGCCGGTGCCGGGTGGCGTGGGGCCGATGACCATCACCATGCTGCTCATGAACACCATCGAATCAGCTGAACGTTCAGCGCAATAAACAACATGGCCCCACCCCGTTTGCCTGCGCTGGCCGATCCCCGTGACCGGGGCCCCTCGTCCTTCGCTCTGGCAAACACCGATGACCATCACCATGCTGCTGATGAACACCATCGAATCAGCTGAACGTTCGGCGCTGTGAACACGATGGCCCCACTCAAATTCGTTGGAAGTACCGTGCACCGTTGAATCCGCACGGTCAGCCCCAAGCTGACTACCATGGTGCGGAACACGCGCGCCTCGGACGACTCGAACGCGCACCCTGGAAAAGGAAGGCTTGATGACCAATCCGTTGCTTGACCCCACCGACCTGCCCCGCTTCGCCGACATTCGCCCGGAGCACGTAACCCCCGCCATCACCGAGTTGCTGGCCCAGGCCAGCGCGGCGCTTGAGCGAGCCACCAGCGATGCGGTGCCCGCCAGCTACGACGCGATGTCGGCAGAGCTTGATGTCGCCACCGAGCGGCTGGGCCAGGCCTGGGGTGCCGTGAGCCACCTGAACGCCGTGGCCGACAGCCCGGCGCTGCGTGCGGCCTACAACGAAAACCTGCCGGCGGTCACCGAGTTCCACACCCGCATCGGCGCCGATGAGCGCCTGTACGCCAAGTACAAAGCCATCGCCAACAGCCCCGACGCCCAGCGCCTGAGCGAACCGCGCCGCAAGGTCTTGGCGAATGCGATGCGTGACTTCGTGCTGTCGGGCGCC
Organism: Rhizobacter sp.; assembly: GCA_043727255.1. Classification (GTDB taxonomy): domain Bacteria; phylum Pseudomonadota; class Gammaproteobacteria; order Burkholderiales; family Burkholderiaceae_C; genus Rhizobacter. The sequence goes on from JAYSYW010000134.1 coordinate 2,087, forward strand.
GAACTGCAAGGCGAGGCACGCGACCGCTACGCGCAACTTCAGGAGCGCCAGGCCTCGCTCGCGCAGTCGTTCTCGGAACATGTGCTCGACGCCACCGATGGCTTCGCCGTGTTCGTCAACGAAGCTGAACTTGACGGCGTGCCGCCCGATGCCAAAGCGGCGGCGCGCGCCGCCGCTGAAGCCGATGGCCGCGAGGGCTACAAGCTCACCCTGCACCTGCCCAACTACCTGCCGGTGATGCAATACGGCGCCAGCCGCAGCCTGCGCGAGCAGCTCTACAAGGCCTACGTCACCCGCGCCAGCGAGTTCGGCGTCAACGAGCAAGACAACAGCGCGGTGATGCGCGAACTGCTTGCGCTGCGCCAAGAAGAAGCCCGCCTGCTCGGCTACGACAACTACGCCGAGGTTTCGCTGGTGCCAAAGATGGCCGACAGCCCGAAGCAGGTGATCGAGTTCTTGCGTGACCTGGCTTCACGCGCCAAGCCATATGCGCAGCGTGACCTGGAAGAGCTGCGTGAATTCGCCCGCACCGAGATGAACCTGCCCGATCTGCAAGCCTGGGACGTGGCCTTCGCCAGCGAAAAGCTGAAAGAACGCCGGTATGCATTCAGCGAACAGGAAGTCAAACCGTACTTCACCGAAACGACGGTGCTGAATGGCCTGTTCCGCATCATCGAGACGCTGTTCGAGGTAAGCATTCGGCCCGACGAAGCACCCGTGTGGCACCCCTCGGTGCGCTTCTTCCGCATCGAACGCGCAGACACCCGGCAGCCCAACGGCAGCCCGACGCTCGTCGGCCAGTTCTACCTTGACCCGTATGCGCGTGCCGGCAAGCGCCCGGGCGCCTGGATGGACGACGTTCGCAGCCGCTGGGCCCGCCCCGAAGGCACAACACAAACGCCGGTGGCGCACCTGGTGTGCAACTTCGCCCCGCCCGTCAACGGCCGGCCGGCGCTGCTGACGCACGACGAGGTGACGACCCTCTTCCACGAGTTCGGGCATGGCCTGCACCACATGCTCACGCAGGTCAGCGACATCGGCGTGGCCGGCATCTCCGGCGTGGAGTGGGACGCGGTCGAATTGCCCAGCCAGTTCATGGAAAACTTCTGCTGGGAGTGGGACGTTCTCAAGCACCTGACCGCCCATGTGGACACCGACGAGCCCCTGCCCCGCGAGCTGTACGACAAGATGCTCGCGGCCAAAAACTTCCAGAGCGGCATGCAGACGCTGCGCCAGGTTGAGTTCGCGCTGTTCGACATGCGGCTGCATGCCGAGCCGGGCAGCGAAGAGCGGGTGCAAGAGGTCATCGACGAAGTGCGGCGCGACGTGGCGGTGCTGGTGCCGCCGCCCTTCAACCGCTTCCAGCATGGCTTCTCGCACATCTTTGCTGGCGGTTATTCGGCCGGCTACTACAGCTACAAGTGGGCCGAGGTGCTGAGCGCCGACGTCTGGAGCGCGTTCGAAGAAGCCGGCGCGCTTGACCCCGAGACCGGGCGCCGCTACCGCGAAGCCATTCTCGAAGCCGGCGGCAGTCGCCCAGCCATGGAAAGCTTCAAAGCTTTCCGTGGGCGCGAACCGAAGATCGACGCCTTGTTGCGCCACCAAGGCATGGCGAGCTGACAGCCCGCCTTCCACGGAGACTCTTGCCATGAACCCCACCCGCTTTTCATTCGCCCCGGCCGCCTTGCTGATTGCCTTGTGTGCGGCCCTTCCGGCCCACGCGCTGTACAAGGTCATTGGCCCCGATGGCAAGGTCAGCTACACCGACCGGCCGCCGTTGGGTGTGGAAAACAAGGTCCAGCCCGTCAACGCGCGGCGGGGCGGCAGTGGTGTCGAAGCGCCGCTGCCGTATGAACTGCGGCAGGTCGCGCAGCGCTACCCTGTCACGATGTATTCAAGCAAAGACTGCAGCCCCTGCAACGCCGGCCGTCAGTTGCTGGCGAATCGCGGCATTCCCTTCATTGAGAAATCAGTGACGACTCCCGAAGACGCCGAGGCTCTGCAGCGCCTGGTCGGGTCACGCGATGTACCCGCGCTCACCATCGGTTCGCAGACGGTGCTCGGCCTGCAGCGCGATGACTGGGCGTCGTACCTCGACGCTGCCGGCTACCCGAAGGAATCGAAGCTGCCGCCCGGCTTCCAGCAAAGCGCGGCCACGCCTTTGGCCGAACCCAAACCCAAGCCAGCGCCCACCGCCGCACGTGCCCGGCCCGCGCCGGCCCCGGCCGCTGAACCACCAGCGCCCTCGGCGTCTGGCTTTCGGTTCTGACCTTTGTGGGTTGAGCGGCACCGAAGCGCTCAAGTGTTTACGCCGGCCACTCCCGGGTTGACTCATCCCCTCGACAGGCCTGAGGCGACAGGCTGGAGCCCCTTTCAGTCGCGCCCCACCCGACGCGCCTGAAGGCTGCCGGCGCCCACCGCCGCGCCCATCAACCAGAACAGCGCGCCCGCCCCCAGCGCGGCGCCGGCCACGCCGAACAACAGCGGCATCAGCGCGCTTGATGCGTTGATGGTCATCGAGCGCAGCGCAATGGCTTCGCCGTGCCGATCGGCCGGCGTGAGGTGGTGCAAGGTGGTCATGATCATCGGCTGCACCGACCCCAGCGCCAGCCCCAAGGTGGCGGCACACAGGCCCATCAGCCAGGGGTTGTGCACCAGAGGGTAGACGGCGAACACGCAAGCCGTCAGCCCCATCGCGGCCACCAGCACTTCCGCCGCCCGCAGGTGCTCGGCAACAAACGGGATGAACACACGCACACCTGCCACGGCCGCCGCGAACGCGCCCAAGATCAAGCCGATGGCCGAGGCGCTGAAGCCACGCTCATGGCCCAGGATGGGCACCACGAAGGCGTGCAAATCCCAGCTCGACGACATCAGCCAGTTCACCAGCAGCAGGCGCGGCAAGCCGGGTGTCGCCAGCAAGGCCCACGTGGTTTGCGAACCTGCTGCGCGGGCCGGCCGAGGCGCCTCAGGCGGCACTTGGCGCGCCCACCACAGGCTGGCGAGCGGCATCAACACCAGCACCACGAATGCCCCGCCGAAACCTGCTCTGTCGATCATCACGCCGGCCACCACGGGGCCGATCACGTTCGACAGCGCCGGCGCCAACCCCAGCCAGCTGAACATCCGCGTCAACTCGCTGCCCCGGCCGGCGCTCAGCCGCCCGGCGGTTCGCTGAATGGCAATCAGCCCGATGTTCGTGCCGGTGCCGCACAAGGCTGCGGCCATGCACAGCAGCAAGAACTGCCACTGCACCAGCCAGGTGGACAGCAACGCCATCGCGCCGCCCGCGATGGTCAGGCCCACGGCGATGCGCAGCGGGCGGTGGTAGCCGTGCTTGTCGGCCAATCGCCCCGCACGCAGCGACATCAGCACAGGCGCCGCCGCAAACAAACCCAGCAACAGGCCGATGGCCCAAGCGGGTTGGCCATTGCGCAGCGCAAGCAAGGGGGCCGCCACCCGCACCCCGGCCATGCACGAATGCAGGCAAACCTGGCCCCCGATCAACGCCAGCAAGGGGCGGGAAAAGCTGGCCATCGCCGGGTCAGGCTTCGGCGCCTTCGGCACCTTCTTCGTCCACCGGCAAAGGCAGCAGCAGCTTGGCTTGCGCGTCGGGCATGGCTTCAACGCTGCGCAGTTCACGCGCCATCACACGCGTGCGGCGCTCGGCCATCTCGATGCTGCTGCTGGCTTCATCGAGCTTCTTCTTGGTCTTGGCAAGCACCTCGCCGAACTTGCCAAATTCAGTCTTGACAGCGCCCAGCACTTCCCACACCTCGACCGAACGCTTCTCCAGCGCCAGCGTGCGAAAGCCCATTTGCAGGCTGTTCAAGGTGGCCAGCAAAGTGGTCGGGCCGACCAGCATCACGCGGTGCTCGCGCTGCAGCGATTCCACCAATCCCGGCCGGCGCAAGGCCTCGGCATACAGGCCTTCGGTGGGCACGAAAAGAATGCCGAAATCGGTGGTGTGCGGCGGCGCCACGTACTTCTCGCGGATCGAGCGCGCTTCGAGCCGCAGGCGTTGTTCGATGGCCTTGGCGGCCGCTTCGGCCAACACGGGGTCGGCCTTGTCTTGCGCGTCGAGCAGGCGTTCATAGTCGTCACGCGGGAATTTGGCGTCGATCGGCAGCCACAGCGGCACACCATCGCTGCGCTGGCCCGGCAGGCGGATGGCGAACTCGACGCGCGCCCCGCTTCCCGGCACCGTTTCCACGTTGGTGGCGTATTGCTCAGGCGTGAACACCTGTTCCAGCAGGCCAGCCAGTTGCACTTCGCCAAAGATGCCGCGTGTCTTCACGTTGGTCAGCACACGGTTGAGCGAGCCCACGTCGCGCGCCAGGGTCTGCATTTCGCCCAGGCCCTTGTGCACCTGCTCCAGCCGGTCGGCCACCTGCTTGAAGCTTTCGCCCAAACGCTGTTCCAGCGTGGCGTGCAGTTTTTCATCGACCGTCGCCCGCATCTGCTCCAACTTCTTTTCGTTGTCAGACTGGATGGCCGCAAGCCGCGTGTCCACCGCCAACTGCACCTGCACCAGGCGCTGTTCGATGCTGAGGCGCATGGCTTCCAGCGCGCGTTCGTTGCCCTGCGCCAAGCCCTTCACCTGTTCGCCGAGTGCATCGCCAAACCGCTTGAGCGCGGCGTCTTGGGCCTCACGGCCGGCTTGCGACTGCTGGGCCAGTGATTGCGTGGCGGTCTGCAGCGACTGCGCCACCAGCTGCTGCATGCTGCCGAGCTGCGTGCGGAAGGAGTCGATCTGCTCGTTCTGGGTGCGCGCCACGTCGCCCGACTGGTTCAGCAGCGCTTGCTGAAACAGCGTGAGCGTCTGCGCGATTTCTTGCCGTGTGCCACGGGCGGAGTCTTGAACCTCCAGCCGCAGTTCACGTTCCATGCGCTGGGCGGTTTCGCCATCACCCCCTTCACGGCGCCGCAAGGCCAGCCAGAGCAGCACGATCAAAGTCAGCGCGTTGAGCGCAAGCAATAGCGAGAAAAGCCAATCAGTCATCGGGCGATTCTCTCAGGGGCTGCGGGCCAGAACCTCCGGGTTCAAGGCCGTGGGCGGGCGGCCGGCAAGTGGCCCAAAGCCCAGCGCGGCGATCAGGTTGTCGGCCGCCAACTCGGCCATGGCGCGGCGCGTGCGCAGCGTGGCGCTGGCGATGTGGGGCGTGAGCACCACGTTGCTCAGCTTCAGCAGCGCGGCATGAACGTGCGGCTCCCCCTCGAACACGTCAAGCCCGGCCGCCGCGAGCCGGCGCGCGGCAAGTGCTTCGGCCAGGGCCGCGTCGTCCACCACGCCACCGCGTGCGATGTTGGTCAGCGTTGCGCTCGGCTTCATGCGCGCCAGCTCAACCGCGCCAATGAGGTGGTGGGCAGCGGGGCCGTAGGGCACGACGACGATCAGGTGGTCGGCCTCGCTCAGCAGCGTGGGCTTGTCCACATAGCGCGCGCCGCACGCGGCTTCGGTGGCAGCGTTTAGCGGCGATCGGTTGTGATAGATGACCGGCATGCCAAAGCCGAAGGCGCCGCGCCGGGCAATCGCCTGGCCGATGCGGCCCATGCCCAGGATGCCAAGCGTGGCGCCGTGAACGTCACTGCCCGCGAACAGATCGACCGACCACTTCGACCACTCGCCACGCCGCAAGAAGTGTTCAGCCTCGGTGATGCGCCGCGCCGCCGCCATCATCAGCGCGAAGCCAAAGTCGGCGGTGGTTTCGGTCAGCACATCGGGCGCGTTCGAGCACAGCACGCCGTGTGCGGTGCAAGCCGCCAAGTCGATGTTGTTGTGGCCGACGGCCATGCTGCACACGGCGCGCAATTGCGGGTTGGCCGCCAGCAGCTCGGCGGTGATGGGCTCGCTGCCTGTGATGAACACACCTTGTTTGCCACGCAAGCGCCCGGCCAGTTCGGCCGGCGTGAAGACGATGTCATCCGGGTTGTCTTCAACCTCGAAATGCTCCCGCAGCCGATCAATCACTGCTGGGAATACGGCCCGCGCGACCAGCACCTGCGGCCGCTCGGCCATCACACCGCCAGCTTGTCCAGCGCCTGCACCAGCGCCGGTGGCAAGGCGGTGGGACGGCGGGTTTCGCGGTCCACATAGACGTGTACGAAGTACCCGCGCGCGGCCGTGAGGGGATCGCCAGCCACGAACAGGCCGATCTCATAACGCACGCTCGACGTGCCCCGGTGCACGACGCGCAAGCCGGCTTCCACCGACTGAGGGAATTCAATCGACGCGAAGAAGTTGCAGTGGGTTTCAACGACGAGACCGATCACCGGGCTGCGCTGGATGTCGAGCACGCCAGCTTCAATGAGGTAGCGATTCACCGCCGTGTCGAACAGGCTGTAGTAAACGACGTTGTTCAGGTGCCCGTAGGCGTCGTTGTCCATCCATCGTGTGGTCAGCGGGGTGAAGTGGCGAAATGCCCCGCGGGGCTCGGGTTGGGGTCGGTTGTTCATGGGGCGCGATTGTTCCATTCCTGCCAGCTGTGAAGCGCCTCGCGCAGCGTCTGCATGTGAATGGCAACCGTGTCGTCAATGTCTCGGCCATAGCCCCCGGCCATCGCCAATGCCACGGGAATGCGGCGTTCGCGTGCTTGCGTCAGCACACGCCGGTCGCGTTCGGCCAGCCCGGCGGTGGTGAGCTTGAGGCGGCCAAGGCGGTCGCCTTCGTGGGGGTCGGCGCCAGCCAGATAGAAGATCAAGCCGGGCGGTGCGTCAGCATGGCGGAGCCAAAGCTCGGCCAGTGCTGCGTCCAGCGCCTGCAGGTACTCGGAGTCGCCGCAAGCATCCGGGAGGCCGACGTCGAGGTCGCTTGCCTCCTTGCGAAACGGGAAGTTCTTTTCGGCATGCAGCGACAAGGTGAACACCGTCGGATCGTCTTGAAAAAGGGCTGCGGTGCCATTGCCTTGGTGCACGTCGAGATCCACCACCGCGATGCGCAGTGGTACGTGGTGAAGGCGCAGCCATTCGGCCTGCATCAAGCGCGCCGCCACGGCCACGTCGTTGAATACGCAGTAGCCACCACCCCGTTCCGCACTGGCGTGATGGGTGCCGCCGGCCAAGTTGGCCGACACGCCCCAAGTCAGCGCCGCGCGTGCGGCCGCAATGGTGGCACCCACCGAACGGCGCACACGCTGCGCCATGACGGAACTCCAGGGGAAACCGATCTCGCGCATTTCGGCTGTGGTCAACCGCCCTTCTGCCACGGCGGCGATGTAGTCGGGCGTGTGTGCGAGAGCCAGTTCGCCGTCGCTCGCCTCGGGTGGCTCGATGAGTTCGATGCCGGGCAATTCACTCGCCACCCGATCTCTCAGAAGCGGGTACTTCTCTGACGGGAAGCGGTGACCTTCAGGCAGCACAAGGGCATAACGAGCGGAATGGAATGCATGCATCGGCGACAGTATGTCAGCGCGATGACCTCAGCTCCAGCCCGTTGGAAGCGGTTTTAGACCCGCCCCCCTAATTTGCTGCAATGCAGCATTGGAGGCTTGAATTCCTTTGGCAGATTCGTATACTTTCCCTCATGGTGCAGCGCAACAAAGCTGTGTCAGGTTCCCAAAGCCAAACTACTGGAGATTTGAAAAATGCTGACCGCTGAACAACTCGTTGCCGCCCATAAAGCCAATCTTGAAACCCTTTTCGGTTTCACGGGTAAAGCCTTCGAGGGCATCGAAAAGCTCGTCGAATTGAACCTTCAAGTGGCCAAAGCCGCCCTCGGCGAAGCCGCTGAAACCACCAAGGCTGTGCTGTCAGTCAAAGACGCACAAGAACTGCTGGCCCTGCAAGCCAGCTTGCTGCAGCCGGTTGCCGAAAAGGCCGCCGCTTACAGCCGGCACCTGTATGACATCGCTGCCAGCACGAACGCCGACATCGGCAAGACCGCCGAACAGCAAGCTTCTGAAGCTCAGAAGAAGTTCATGTCGGTGGTGGACAACGCAGTGAAGAACGCTCCCGCCGGCACCGAAAACGCTGTGGCGTTGGTGAAGTCGGCTGTGGCCGCCGCGAACAACGCCTACGAAAGCGTGCACAAAGCTGCCAAGCAAGCCGCCGACGTGGCCGAAGCCAACTTCCAAGCCATCAGCAACACGGCTGTCAAGGCCACTCAACAGGCCACTGCCAAGCCCAAGCGCGCAGCTTGAGCCTGTAGAAACCGCCGGCCGGCACCTTTGCTGGCCGATGCGTTCACAGGCCGAGCCGGTTCGGACCGGGTTGAACTTCTTTCCAGACTTTTCGTCTGACGAGTTCCGCAAGCGCGTCTTGCGATCTTCTTGAAAGGTTGTCTCCTCGGTACCTTGCGAATTCGGTTCCAGGTACCTTCGGCCCGGTGGCAACACCGGGCCGTTTTCTTTGGCTCTTCATTATTTAGTCGGGTCGCGGTAGGGACGAGGATTACTCCCCGCCCCCCCCCGCACAGATCCGTACGTGCGGCACTACCGCATACGGCTCCTGCCTTGAGTCATGACGCGAAGCGCTCGTTCGGGTACGGATGAAGTACCCGAACAAGGGGAAGGTAGCGCGCGACGATTCGCCGGAACCGGGCCCAGGGCATCCGACCATGCTGACCACGCCGTCGCAGAGCATGCAACCAAGCCCGAGCAACATCCCTTCGGAAGGCGCTCAGGCGTCGGTCATTGCCAGGTACGGCGTTGTAGTTGAAGTAGCCCTGAACCACGCTGCGCAACCACTTGCCGATCACAGGGATCGGCTCGTGTTTTCGGCGGTTCAACGTCTGTCGCAACGCCTTGAGGGTGGCGCGCATTCGCTTTGCAATGGTCAGCCGCTTCACGGTGAATCGACCGTTCGCCCGCTTGGTCGCACAGATGTGCGTGAATCCCAAGAAGTCGAACGTCTTCGGCCTTCGCAGGCTGCGCTGTGCACTGTGTTGGGTCGCAAAGCGACCGAATTCCAGCACACGCGTCTTTTCCTCGTTCAGCACCAACCCGAACTTTGCGAGTCGCTCCTTGAACGCCTCAAGGAATCGGTGGACATCGGCCTTGCCCTCAAATCCGGCAACGCTGTCGTCGGCATACCGCACGACGATCACGTCACCGTTGGCGTCGCGGCACCTCCAGCGTTGCACCCACAGGTCGAAGACGTAGTGCAGGTAGATGTTCGCCAGCAACGGCGAGATCACGGCCCCTTGCGGGGTGCCTACCAG
>JAYSYW010000135.1:0-11186 GCA_043727255.1 Rhizobacter sp.
ATCAACTTGAATGCGAGCGCCGAGAACTTCTCTTCGTCGGTACGGGCGCGCGAGGTCGGCTTGTCGTCGTCGTCGGTGCCCGGCACCGGCGGAATGTCCGCAGGCGACGGCATGAAGTCGATCACGCCGTCGAGCATGCGCTGCACGCCTTTGTTCTTGAACGCACTGCCGCAGAACATCGGCTGGATTTCAGCACCGATGGTGCGGGCGCGAATGCCAGCCTTGATCTCGGCCTCGGACAGGTCACCCTCTTCGAGGTACTTGTTCATCAGCTCTTCGCTGGATTCGGCCGCGGCCTCGAGCATGTTCTCGCGCCACTTCTTCGCCTCGGCATCCAGCTCGGCCGGAATGTCGCGGTAGTCGAACTTCATGCCTTGCGAGGCTTCGTCCCAGATGATCGCCTTCATCTTGATGAGGTCGATCACGCCGGTGAAGTTTTCTTCGGCGCCGATGGGGATCACGATGGGCACGGGGTTCGCCTTCAGGCGGCCCTTCATCTGGTCGTAAACCTTGAAGAAGTTCGCGCCGGTGCGGTCCATCTTGTTGACGAACGCGAGGCGGGGCACCTTGTACTTGTTGGCTTGGCGCCAGACGGTCTCGGACTGCGGCTGCACACCGCCCACTGCGCAATACACCATGCAGGCGCCGTCGAGCACACGCATTGAGCGCTCGACTTCAATCGTGAAGTCAACGTGCCCAGGAGTGTCAATGATGTTGATGCGGTGCTCGGGGAAACCGAGTTCCATGCCCTTCCAGAAGCAGGTCGTCGCGGCTGACGTGATCGTGATGCCACGCTCTTGCTCCTGCTCCATCCAGTCCATGGTTGCCGCGCCGTCGTGCACTTCACCAATCTTGTGGTTCACGCCGGTGTAGAACAGGATGCGCTCGGTGGTCGTCGTCTTGCCGGCGTCGATGTGAGCCGAGATGCCGATGTTGCGATAGCGCTCGATGGGGGTCTTGCGGGCCATGGTGGCACTCCAGAAACTGAAACGCGCCCGACGGTCCATCGGACCGGGCGGGCTGCGTCGGGGCTAAAGAATTTAGAAGCGGAAGTGAGAGAACGCCTTGTTGGCTTCTGCCATGCGGTGCACTTCATCGCGCTTCTTCATCGCGCCGCCGCGGCCTTCAACAGCCTCCAGCAGCTCGTTGGCCAAACGCTGGGCCATCGACTTCTCACCACGCTTGCGGGCCGACTCTTTCAACCAGCGCATGGCCAGGGCCACGCGGCGCACAGGGCGAACTTCCACGGGAACTTGGTAGTTCGCACCGCCAACGCGGCGTGACTTCACTTCGACCATTGGCTTGATGTTGTTCAAGGCGACCGTGAAGACTTCGAGCGGATCCTTGCCCGACTTCTTCTCTACCTGCTCCAGCGCGCCATAAATGATGCGCTCAGCAATGGCCTTCTTGCCGGATTCCATGATCACGTTCATGAACTTGGACAGATCGACCGAACCGAACTTCGGATCAGGCAGGATGTCCCGTTTGGGGACTTCGCGACGACGAGGCATTTCTCTTCCTTTTGCTTCAGTTGGCGACGCTTTTCAGCTTCGCCGCGGACACCACGCTCTGGAGCCCACTTACTCGGCAGCACGCTGGCTTGCCGCAATACGCCCGACCCATGCGGATCAAGGGCAACTTGGTTCTTACTTGGCTCTTAGGCCTTCTTCGGGCGCTTCGCGCCGTACTTGGAGCGCGATTGCTTGCGGTCTTTCACGCCTTGCAAGTCGAGCGAGCCACGCACGATGTGGTAACGCACACCAGGCAAGTCCTTGACCCGGCCGCCGCGCACCAGCACGACGCTGTGCTCTTGAAGGTTGTGGCCTTCACCGCCGATGTAGGAGATGATTTCGAAGCCGTTCGTCAGGCGAACCTTGGCGACCTTCCGCAATGCGGAGTTCGGCTTCTTCGGTGTGGTGGTGTACACGCGAGTGCATACGCCGCGCCGCTGGGGTCCACCCTGCAGCGCTGGCGATTTGGACTTCGTGACCTCGGTCTCTCGACCATGGCGCACGAGTTGATTGATGGTTGGCATAGGTAACTTGTTCCCGTTTGAAGTCACACTGGGGCGGCGCAACGCTGGATGCGTCATGCCACTGTCTTTCCGATTTTTCGAGAGAAGCCGAGCGCTCCGCAGTGGAGACGAGCCCGAAGCCGCAAGAGGATTGCGGGAGGCCGCCCGACAAAAGAGCGCAGCAGAATCTGCCGAAAAGCCCGCGAGTATATTCGGCGAGCCTCTCCCCCGCAAGACTCATGGACATTCCTTCTTCGACCATCGCCGCACACACCCCACCTCAGGTCGTGCTGGACACCAACGTGGTGCTCGATTGGCTGGTCTTTCGCAACCCGTCCTGCGCACCCATCGCGCAGGCCATCGAAACCGGCTGTGTGCGCTGGGTGGTGACAGACGCGATGCGCGGCGAGTTGGCTCACGTGCTGGGCCGGGGCGTTGTCAGCGCGTGGTCACCCGATGAAGATGCCCTGTGGTCGCACTGGCACCGGCTTGCCGTGACGGTGGAGACCCCCTCGGCACACCAGACATCACCCCGCTTGCGCTGCACCGATGCCGACGATCAGAAGTTCATCGACCTGGCGTTGACGCACGCCCAATGGCTGGTGAGCCGAGACCGTGCAGTGCTCAAACTGGCACGCCGAGCTGCGCCATTGGGCTTGCGCGTGCTGACGCCATCCCGCTGGCCATCGGACGACGAGCTGAAATCGATCTCACCGCGCGAATAAAAAACCCGCCATTCGGCGGGCTTTTTATCGCGGTGCGTACCTCAGGCGGCGTTCAACCACATCGAGGTGTCAAACGCGCTGCTCATCATCGGCATGTTCATGCCGAAGTTTGCATTGCTGGCACTTTTGGCCGCCGGCTTGGCCGGCTTGTCTGAAACTGGGGCCGTTTCCGAAGCCCGCTCCCATGACCCTAATTCTTGGGAGCGGGCTACTGAAAAGAATAGAAGCACCTGAACTGTATTTTTCGCTCCGCCCAGAAGTCAGCGGCGTCACGGAAAACGTCCAGGAGTTGCTCCCGGGCCTCGCGGTCGAAGCGCGGGTTGTCAGGCAACTGCTCCAGAACCACCACAAAACCAGGTTGCGCACCCGATTTGTGAACCAGATCGGTCATGCAGTCGTACAGGGCATCCAGGTTCTTGCCGAAATGGGCCGGGAACAAGAAAGACTCGGCGATGGCCTCCATCACGTCCTGCTTGGACTGCGCGGCAGTCAGGTTGGCGTAGAGGAAATGCTGGCCCGCCTGCTGCGCGGCCTCTTGCAAATCTTCAACGCGGTAGGCGCGTATCGACTGAACAATATTTGGACGGACTGTCTGCAAAAGCATGTCGCGTTCCTCCTTGGTCAAAACAAAAAACTCTCAGCGAATCACTTCACGATGCGGCGAAAGCTCACATAGTGGTCTTCGGTGTAATAACAAGCATCAGGCACGGTAGCCCGACGGCCACCACACACGATTCGACGAGCCCCACGGCTGCGAGCACCCGGCGGCTTCACCGTGTATTCGCGGTAGTAACCGCGCTGCTCAACCGGAAGAAGGCGCTCACGGTTGCCGAACACCGTGCCATCTTTGGGGTACGGAAAGGGGCCGCCTGCGCGAATCAACCGCTCCGTGAACTGAGCCTCCCTGGGAAGGCTTTCCAAAGAAACCGACACCTCCACCGCTCGCAATTCCTTAGCCAAAATAGAAGGACTGAAGAGCGATGTCGTTACCAGAAACACAGCGAGCCCCAACTTCTTGAGGGGTTGCCATGCTGGCGACCGACCGGAGAGAGACACGGGTTATCCCTGGAACCAGAAAGCCGGCATCGTACCGAATCAGCCGGAAAACCTCAAGCCCGCTGCTCAAAATTGGGGCACCGGAACGAGGGTATTAGTGGGCACTCACCACTCGTTTTTGACCACGTATTGCCAATGCATGCTCCCCGAGGCTGCCACAGAACAATGGTTCAAAAAAATGTGACGCCCCCGTGACGTGACATCACCCTCTGCGCGCCCCACCTCGGCGGAACGCATTGGGTCGGCAGGCCTTGCCTCAGCGTTTCAGCGCAGGGCGTTGGCGTCGGCGACCGTCAGTGCTGTCATGTTCACGATGCGCCGCACGGTGGTGGATGGCGTGAGCACGTGCACCGGCTTGGCGGCGCCCAGCAACACCGGCCCGATCGCAATGCCACCGCCTGCTGCCGTTTTGAGCAGGTTGTAGCTGATGTTGGCGGCGTCGATGTTGGGCATGACCAGCAGGTTGGCCTCTCCGCTCAAGGTGCTGAAAGGCATCAGCTGGCTGCGGTAGGCGCCATCGAGCGCGGCGTCGCCGTGCATTTCACCGTCAACTTCCAGCCCGGGCGCCTGTTCGCGCAGCAGCGCCAGGGTGTTGCGCATTTTCACCGCCGAAGGCTCGTCGCTCGACCCGAAGTTGCTGTGTGACAGCAAAGCCACCTTGGGGCGCAGGCCAAAGCGCTTCATCTGCTCGGCCGCCATCATCGTGATTTCAGCCAGCTGCTCAGCCGTCGGGTCGTAGTTGACGTGGGTGTCAACCAGCATCACTTGGCGGCCGGGCAGGATCAGCCCGTTCATGCACGCATAGGTCTTGGCGCCTGGCCGCAGGCCAATCACCTGGTCGATGTAGTGCAGGTGCAGCGCCGTGCGGCCCCAGGTGCCGCACAGCAAGCCGTCCACTTCGCCTTTGTGCAGCAGCATCGAGCCGATCAGCGTCAAGCGCCGCCGCATTTCGATCTTGGCGTGCTGGGCCGTCACACCTTTGCGGGCCGTGAGGCGGTGGTAGGTCTGCCAGTAGTCGCGGTAGCGGTCGTCTTGTTCGACGTTGACGACGTCATAGTCGCGCCCGGCCTGCAGCCGCAAGCCGAACTTTTCGCAGCGCTGCTCAATCACCGCTGGCCGGCCGATGAGTGTGGGCCGCGCCAGGTTTTCATCGACCACCACCTGCACCGCGCGCAACACGCGCTCTTCTTCGCCTTCCGCGTAAGCCACGCGCTTGTGCTGCGCGCCCTTGGCCAGCGTGAAGATGGGCTTCATCGTCGTGCCCGAGGCGTAGACGAAGCTCTCCAGCTTCTCGCGATAAGCCTCCATGTCCTTAACCGGCCGCGCGGCCACGCCCGATTCGGCGGCGGCACGCGCCACTGCCGGGGCAATCTTCATCATCAGCCGGGGATCGAACGGTTTCGGGATCAAGTATTCCGGACCGAAGCTCAGGTTGGCGCCCACGTAGGCCGCCGCCACCACGTCGCTCTGCTCTGCCTGGGCCAACTCGGCAAGGGCGTGCACGGCCGCGATTTCCATCTCGAGGGTGATCGTGGTCGCGCCGCAGTCGAGCGCGCCCCGGAAGATGTACGGGAAGCACAGGACGTTGTTGACCTGGTTCGGGTAGTCGGTGCGGCCGGTGGCGATGATCGCGTCGGGCCGCACTTCTTTCACTTCTTCAGGCAGGATTTCCGGCGTCGGGTTGGCCAGCGCCATCACCACCGGGTTGAGCGCCATCTTGGCGACCATGTCTTTCTTCAACACGCCGCCGGCCGACAGGCCCAGGAAGATGTCCGCGCCTTCCATCACTTCAGACAAGGTCCGCAACGAGGTCTTCTGGGCGAACACGATCTTGTCTTCGTCCATCAACTCGGTGCGGCCTTCGTAGACCACGCCGGCCAGGTCAGTCACCCAGATGTTGGTGCGCGGCACGCCCAATTTCACCAGCATTCCGAGGCAGGCGAGTGCCGCAGCGCCCGCGCCCGAGGTGACGAGCTTGACCTGGTTGATGTCTTTTCCGGTGACCTTCAAGGCATTCAGAATCGCCGCGCCGACGACGATGGCTGTGCCGTGCTGGTCGTCATGGAACACCGGGATGTTCATGCGCTTGCGCAGCGCGCGCTCGACGTAAAAACAGTCTGGCGCCTTGATGTCTTCGAGGTTGATGCCACCGAAGGTGGGCTCCAACGCGGCGATCAGGTCGACCAGCTTGTCGAGGTTGCGCTCGGCCACCTCAATGTCGAACACGTCGATGCCGGCGAACTTCTTGAACAGCACGCCCTTGCCTTCCATCACCGGCTTGGCAGCCAGCGGGCCGATGTCACCGAGGCCCAGCACGGCCGTGCCGTTGGTGATGACGGCCACCAAGTTGCCGCGTGCGGTGTAACGGAAGGCATTCGCCGGGTCGGCCACGATTTCTTCGCAGGCCGCCGCGACGCCGGGTGAGTACGCCAGCGCCAGGTCGCGCTGGTTGATCATCGACTTTGTCGCGGTGATGGCCACTTTGCCGGGCACCGGGAACTCGTGGTATTCGAGGGCCGCTCGGCGCAGCTCGGCGCGCTTCTCTTCGTTGTTGGCCATGG
Organism: Rhizobacter sp.; assembly: GCA_043727255.1. Lineage (GTDB taxonomy): Bacteria > Pseudomonadota > Gammaproteobacteria > Burkholderiales > Burkholderiaceae_C > Rhizobacter. Next base: position 6,357 of record JAYSYW010000135.1, read on the forward strand.
CGGGTGGTGTTCGTTGGATCGATCAAAAAGGAGCGGTACTTTGGCCGAAGCCGAAGCGGCATGCAATGGAAGACAGCGGGCCACCGCGTGAGCATTTCATTGTAGGAGCCGCCCACCGCAGGCCCGGCACCACCACCGGCCACACGCTGTGCGCGCCGCGCCCATGAGGAAACCGCGCATGCCGTCGCGCCTTCGCGGCGGCAATACTTCGCACCCTCAAGGAGCCCACACTCCACCCGCAGCAACTGCCCGCCCGATGCCGTCCGCCCTGCCCTCTTTACCCAACCTCCCCTTGGCCACCCCGCCCGGGCGACGCTGGCGGCGTGTGCTGCCCTGGGCCGCGCTGGTGGGGCTGCTGCTGGTGGCCCAGTCGCTGCTGTTGTGGCTGACCTTCAGCTACGAAAGCCGGGAAGCGCAGGAGCAGGTCGAGACCACGGCCACCGCCCTGGCCAGTGAACTCCGGCACGCGCTGGAACGCGACGGCCAAGCCTTGCAGGCGCTGCAATGGAACGAGCCGCCGGCCGTGCGCTGGCGGGCGGATGTCGCCGAGCTGCTGCGCGTGCGCCCCGCACTCAGGCGCATCGAACGCCGCGATGCCCGCCTGGCAATCGACGAAGCCACCGACTCGCCTTTCCAGGCACCGCTGTTCAACAGCGCCCAGCGCCAAGCCACCGATTCGGAAACAGCGCTCGCCTGCGCCGCCGCCAAACGCAAAGCCAGCACTGCGTTTTCGCGCACTTTCTTTCTCGCGTTGAACGACGACCGGGGCGTCGAGTTGATGGACCTGTGCGTGCCCATGCACGAAGCCGGCACATTGACCGGCTTCATCGTCGCCACCTACGCGCTGCCGCAACTGCTTGAAATGATCGGCGACGACGTGGCGCACACCCACGAGCTGTCGCTGGTCGAAAGCGACGGCACGCGGCTGGCACGCAGCGGGCGGGTGCGGGGCGGCGGCGTGTTCCACGCCGAGCGAGTGGTCGATCTGCCCGGCAGCGCCTTGCAACTGCGCCTTGAAAGCAGCCGCGGCCGGCCCCGGTTGATCCCGCATGCGGCGTCGGCCCTGGTGCTCGGGTTGTCGCTGGCGCTGACGGCGGTGGTGGTGCTGCTGGCGCGCGACGTGCGCAAGCGGGCGCGCGCCGAAAACGCGCTGGCCGAATCGCTGGCGTTCCGCAAGGCGATGGAAGACTCGCTGGTGACGGGCCTGTACGCCCGCAACCTGCAGGGCCAGATCACCTACGTGAACCCGGCCTTCTGCGAGATGGTGGGCTTTGCGGCGGGCGAACTGATGGGCACGTCCGAACCGCCCTACTGGCCACCCGAGTTTGCCGACAGCTACCGCGCCCGGCAAAGCGAACGGGCGGCGGGCCGCGTGGCTTCGGCCCGCGAAGGCGTCGAAGCCACCTTCATGCGGCGTGGGGGCGAACGCATCTCGGTGATGATTTTCGATGCCCCGCTGGTCGATGGCGCCGGCCAGCAAACCGGCTGGATGACCGCCGCCATGGACGTCAGCGCCAAACACAAGATGGAGGACCTGGCCCGCCAGCAACAAGAGCGCCTGCAGGCCACCGCGCGGCTGGTCACGGTGGGCGAAATGGCCTCGATGCTCAGCCATGAACTGAGCCAGCCGCTGGCGGCCATCGCCAGCTACGCCACCGGCTCGCTGAACCTCATCGACGCCAACGCCGGCGAGCCGCCCAGCGCCGAGACGCAAACCCTGCTGCGCCAGGCCGCACAACGCGTGGCCGAACAGGCCGAACGCGCCGGCCGCGTGATCAAGAGCGTGCACGACTTCGTGCGACGCCGCGAACACGCCAGCGAAGCTGTGCCGGCCGACCAACTGGTGGACGCCGTGCTGCCGCTGGTGCGACTGCAGGCGCGCAAGAGCGGCACCCGCGTCGAACTCGACCTGCCACGCCCCATCCCCCGTGTGATGTGCGACCGCACCATGCTCGAACAGGTGCTGTTGAACCTCACCCGCAACGGCATTCAGTCGATGGATGCACACAGCCCGCCCGACCAACGCGAGCTGCTGATCCGGGTGCGGCAGTTCCACCCGCGTCGCGTGACCTTCAGCGTGATCGACCGCGGCCCCGGTGTGCCGCCCGAAGTGGCCGAGCGCCTGTTCACGCCCTTCTTCACCACCCGCAAGGAAGGCATGGGCCTTGGCCTGAGCCTGTGCCGCACCGTCATCGAACAACACGGCGGCGAGCTGCAGTTCGAGAACATCCCCTCACCGCACGGCGGTGCCGCGCTGGGTGTGGAATTCCGCTTCACCCTTGCCGCCGAAGCCCCGGCCAACCCGCGCTCCCGCGCGCCCGCCACCGACCACGCCTTTCCGTCATGACGCTTCACAGCCCCCCCGCGCTCGGCCTGCCCATGGTTTATCTGGTCGATGACGAAGACGTGGTGCGCGAAGCCCTGGCCTGGCTGCTGCGTTCGCGCCGGCTGCTGTCCGAGGGCTACGCCAGCGCCGATGCCTTCCAGGCCATGGTCGATGCGCGCCTGGCCCAAGGCACCTGGCCCAGCGCCCCGAGCTGCCTGCTGCTCGACGTGCGCATGCCGGGCACCAGCGGGCTGGTGCTGTTCGAGCGCCTGGCAGAACGCGGCCTGTTGCGCCTGTTGCCGGTGATCTTCCTGACCGGCCACGGCGACGTGCCCACCGCCGTGGCTTCGGTGCGGCGCGGCGCCTTCGACTTCGTGGAAAAGCCGTTCTCCGACAACACCCTGGTCGACCGCATCGAGCAGGCCCTCGCGCGCAGCGCCGACGCCATCGTCTTGCTGCGCGAGCAAGCCACGCTGCGCCGCCACGTGGCCGAACTCACCGAGCGCGAACAAGACGTGATGCGCCGCGTGATCGACGGCCGCCCCAACAAGCTGATCGCTGATGAACTGAACATCAGCGTGCGAACCGTTGAAGTGCACCGCGCGCGGCTGTTCGAGAAGATGGAAGTGAAGTCGGCGGTGGAACTGGCCAACCTGCTGCGCGACGTGGCGTTTTGACGGTTGCGGCCAACGCCTGTGTGGCAGGCGCGCCTGCCGATAATCCGTCCCTTGCAAGCGACGGGATCGTCCCGCGCAAGGAGTCCTCTCATGGTCGCTCGTGTCGTCATCGGCCTCTTGGTCATCACCGCCGCTCTGTTCGGCTTCAGCAGTTGCGGGACCGTCGAGTCGGGCCACGTCGGCGTTCGCACCACGCTTGGCAAGGTGAACCCGGAAGAAATTGAACCGGGTGTTTACCTCGGCGTTCTGGGCATCAGCCGGGTCGATGAGTTCTCGGGCAAAGAAATCGCCATCGACCTGAACGACCTGACGCCCAAGGCGCGTGACAACCTCTCGCTGCGCGACCTCGACCTCACCGTGTACTACCGCGTGGCCGGTGACTCGATCGCCGACCTCTACGTGAAATACGCGGGCCAGCACACCCGGGACGAAGGCAGCCGCGAGTACCTGCCGGCCTACGCGATGTTGCAACGACTGACGCGCAACTCGGTCTATGAACAGTCGTCGCGCATCGACAGCCTGGTGATGCACACCCAGCGCGACGAGCTGGCGGCCGCGATTCGCAAGTCATTGCAAGCCGAACTCGACGCCAACGACAAGGGCGTGTTCAGCATCAGCCGCGTGGTGATTCGCGGGCTCACCACCGACCCGGCGATCGAAAAGGCGATCCAGGAATCGGTGTCCGCGCAGAAGCAGCTGGAAACCACCAAGCAGCGCATCGCCATCGCCGAAGCCGAGGCACAGGTCGAGGTGAAGAAGGCCGAGGGCATTGCCCGTGCCAACCAGATCATCAACCAGAGCCTGACGCGCGAATACCTGCAGCACGAGTCGAACCTCGCGCTGCACAAGTTCGCCGAGAAGGGCGGCACGACCACGGTCGTGATCCCGGCCAACATGCAGACCGCGCCACTCATCCAGATCGGCAAATGACATGACTGGCGCGTCTTCGCCTCTGGGCGAGTTCGACCTCATTGCCCGCTTCTTCACCCGCCCGGTGCAACGCGCGGCGCTGGGCGTGGGCGACGACTGCGCACTGTTTGCACCGGCCGCCGGCATGCAGCTCGCCGTCTCGACCGACATGCTGGTGGAGGGGCGCCACTTCCTCTCAACCGTCGCGCCCGAACGGCTGGGCCACAAGGCCCTGGCCGTCAACCTGAGCGACCTGGCCGCTTGCGGCGCCCGGCCGCTGGCCTTCACGCTGGCCTTGGCGCTGCCGCGCATCGACGAGGTGTTTTTGGCCGGCCTGTCGCAAGGCCTGTTGAAGCTGGCCGACGCCCACGGTTGCGAGTTGATCGGCGGCGACACCACACAAGGCCCGCTGAACCTGTGCATCACCGTGTTCGGCGAAGTGCCCACCGGCCAGGCCCTGTTGCGCTCGGGCGCGCAGGCCGGCGACGACCTCTACGTGAGCGGCACCGTGGGTGACGCGCGGTTGGCGCTGGAGGTGTTTCGCGGCCATTTGTCGTTGCCCGGCGACGCCTTCGAGGCCGTGCGCATGGCGATGGAACAACCCCTGCCCCGCGTGGCGCTGGGGCAGGCGCTGCGCGGCCTGGCCACGTCGGCCATCGACATTTCGGACGGCCTGCTGGGCGACCTGTCGCATGTGCTCAAACGCTCGGGTGTGGGCGTCAGCGTCGAGGTCGATGCCGTGCCGCGCAGCGCCTGGCTTGCCGCGCAACCGCTGCAGGTGCAGCGCGATTGCACGCTGGCCGGCGGCGACGACTACGAGCTGCTCTTCACCGCCGCGCCGCAAAACGCCACCGCCGTGCAGGCCGCCGCGCGGCTGGCCGGCGTGCCGGTCACACGCATCGGCCGCATCGATGCACA
>JAYSYW010000136.1:0-5023 GCA_043727255.1 Rhizobacter sp.
CTGGGGCGTGGCGGTGTCTTGCGGGTCGCTCATGCGGGGCCGCCGCTGCGCTCGAAATGGCCTGTGGCGCACGGGCGGGGTTGGCTGTCTGTGGTCACATCGACCACATCGAAGCGCACGCGGTTCGCGGTGCATTCCCAGTCGATGCGCAAGGCGGCACCCGGCCGCACCGCGCCCAGGAACTTGGCGGTGCCGAGCTTCGGTGTGGCCCCCAAGGCCGCTGCCGATGCGGGGTCGGCCAACACGGCTTCCCACACTTCGGCGATCAGCACCACACCCGGCAGCAGCGGCTGGCCAGGGAAGTGGCCGGCAAAGGCGGGGTGGTCGGTGGCGACGTGAAGGGGAACGCTGGGCATCTGCGGGTCAATCGCGCGCGGCGCCAGTGCCGGCGCGCGCAGCCTGCTCGGCCAGTTCAGCCAAACGAGCAGCCGGCAGCTTGCCGGTGGCGTCGCGCGGCAGGCTGTCGAGCAAGACCACGCGGCGGGGCAGCATGGCCGGGTCAAGGCGCTGGCGCAGGCTGTTCATCAGCGCCTCGCGCGTGAGGCCGGGGGCCACCACGAAGGCCATGAGCCGCGCCACGCCTTCAACGGTGGTGGCGGGTGGCAACCAGAAGGCGCCGTCGCGCACGCCGTCGATGCTGTTGAGGTGGTGGTTCAGGTGCGACAGCGAACTGCGCTTGCCCGCCACGTTGATCAGGTCGTTGCTGCGGCCGAGCAGCCGGAACTGCGTGGGCGACAGCACCTCCAGCACGTCCGACAGCGGTGTGGGTTCAGGCACATGGCCGCCGCTGACGAGGCAGTGCTCGCCGTTGCCGCTGAGCACCAAGCCGCCGAAGGTGCGCCATTCCGGGCCGTCGGTGGTGCGGCGTGTGGCCACTTGGCCGGCTTCGGTGCAGCCGTAAATCTCAATCAACGGCGCCTGCAGAAGGTGTTCGGCCTGCGCCGCCATCTGCGGCGACAAGGGCGCGGTGGCGCTGACGATCAAGTCAACCGCCGGCAGGTCCAAGCCTGATTCGAGCAAGGTCTTCAGGTGGAACGGCGTGGTGATGAGCGCGCGTGGGCGCGGCACGCTGGCCAGCGTCTGGGCGATGTCGGCCGCAAAGAACGGCCGCTCGGCTGCGAACGCGGCGCCTTCACGCATCGCCAACAACACGGTGGATTCGAACCCGTACATGTGGTGGTGTGGCACGGTGCCCACGAGCGTGACACCGCGCAGGCTGGCAAGGCCCATCGACTCGGCCAGGCGCTCGGCCTCGGCGCGGGCGTTGGTGACCAGCAGGCCCCAGTGTTTGTCGTGTTGCGTGGGCGTGCCGGTGGAGCCGGAGGTGAAAACCTGGGCGGCCAGGGCGCTGGCATCAATGGCAGGTTGTGCTGTGTTGGCGGGGGGTGATGCCGAGAAGTCGCCAATGGCTTGCGAGGGCAGGTCGATCGGCGGGCCGTTGGGTTCAACCAGCGCATAGGCACCGGGGTACAGGGTGCGCAGCCGCGCCACCATGTCGGGCGTGTGGTTGGGCGGCAGCAGGTTGCACTGCCCACGCACGAGCGACGCGCCAAGTGCGACGGTGAAGCGGTAGCGGTCGGCTGTCATCGCCAACACATGGCTTTGTGCGGGCAGGCGCTGGGCAAGCACGGCCACGTCGGCAAGGTACTGCGCACGTGACAAGGGCTTGCCTGCACGCCAGGCGATGGGCGCATCAAGTGGTGCGCCGTCGATCAGCGGCCAGGGCTGCGAAGGGCTGTTCATGGCACCGGGCGCGGCGGTGCGGCCGCGCTTTCGGAGTGTTGGCTGTAGGCGCGCACGGCTTCCATCAGGCTGACACGCTCGAACTCGGGGTGCAAGCGGTAGCGCAACCCGTACTCGCCCACAAAAAACAGCACCAGGGTGATCGGTGTCAGCACATTGGCAAACAAAGACCAGGCGGCAAATGGCGCCCAGGCAAAGAGCGCCAGCGAAATGGCGGCCATGGTGAAGAAGTAGAGCGTCCACGCGCCGGTGAGCTGGCGCGTGTAGTGCGCCATCGTCGGCACCAAGCCGCCGTGCACCCGTCCGGCGATCTGCGAGATGAGCGGGGTGGCGCCGCGCATCAAGGTGCTGCCGAACCAGAGCCCGAGGCCGGTGTGGATGCCGGCGTGCTGGGCGAGGTAAAGCCATTCAGGCGGGATGCCTTCGCCGCGTGCGCTGAACGCTGCCAGCGCCACGACCGCCAATGCCAGCGCAGCGGCCAGCACCCGTTGCCCGCTGCGCCACACGCCAATCAGCACGCCGAGGGCTATCGGCCCCAGCACGGCGGCCAGCGCCCAGGGCGAGCCGGCCGCGCGCGTCATCAGTTGATGAGAAACGAGGGCATAGGCCGCGCCGCCCGCGATCGTCAGCGCCAGTGCTGCGCGAGAGTTCATCGTCAGCGCCCCGCTGTGATCAAGCGGTGCGATGGGTGGCGATGTGGTCGGCCAGGTTGGACAACGAGGCGAAGATGCGCAGGTTGTCCTCGTCGCCCGACTTGAGCTGGAAGCCATAGCGCTTCGAGACCACCAGCGCCACTTCCAGGATGTCGATCGAGTCGAGCCCCAGGCCTTCGCCGTACAGGGGGGCTTGCGGCTCGATGCTGTCGGGGGAAACGTCGAGGTTGAGCGCTTCGACCAGAAGTGCGGCGACCTCGCGCTGCAGGGTCGCGTCGGCGGTTGTCATGGGTGTTGCCTTGTGTCTGTGAGTGGCTGGCTGGGGGCCGGGTCTTGCGGACCGGCGATGCCGCGACGAGGCCGCGTTCGGACCTTGATGCGGGGCACCTGCACACATCGCGCGTGTGCTTGGCAAACCAAAGACAGGATTTTACTGATGACCCCGTGCCCGTCTGCACCAAGGTTGCGCGCATGGGTGGCGTATTACCATCTGCCGCCCCACAAGGCCCGGGTTCGCGGGCCTTTCTGAACTGCCCATCATGACCCAGCCCCGAGCCGATGTCGCGCACGACGCCGCCGTTCACCTGCCGCATCGCCCGCTGAACGACTATTACCCGGAAGGCGACAAGGCTGCGCGCGACAAGTTTTTGCTCGCCACCTTCGATGACACGGCGGTCGACTACGACCGGCTGGAACGCATCCTCGGCTTCGGCACCGGCTCTTGGTATCGGCGCGAAGCCCTGGTGCGTGCGGGGCTGAAACCGGGCATGAAGGTGGTGGACGTGGGCATGGGCACGGGCCTGGTGTCAAAAGAGATTCTGAGCATCACCGGCGAGCCGTCGAACCTGATCGGCGTGGACCCGAGCGTCGGGATGATGGCGCAGGCCAAACTGCCCGCCGAGGTGCAGTGCCTCATCGGCAAGGCCGAGTCGATCCCGGTGCCTGATGCCAGCGCCGACTTCATCGTGATGGGGTATGCCTTGCGCCACATCGGCGACTTGTCGGCGGCCTTCAACGAATTCCGCCGCGTCCTGCGGCCGGGTGGCCGGTTGCTGATCCTTGAAATCACCCGTCCGAAGGGGCGCCTGCAGACCGCGTTGCTGAAACTCTACATGCGAGGCGCGGTGCCGTTGATCGCCCGGCTGGTGTCGCGTGCCCCGGCGACGCCGATGCTGTGGCGCTATTACTGGGACACGATCGCGGCGGTCGTGCCGCCTGAAGACGTGGTGGCGACGCTGAAAGCGGCTGGCCTTCTTCAGGTGCATCGGCATGTGGAGCTGGGCATTTTTTCGGAATACCAAGCGGGCGGCTGAGCCTCGACAAGGCCAGCCGCTTGCGCGTGTTTGTTGGCTTTGCGGCCGGTTTGGCTGAACTACAATCGCGCCCTCAACTCATCAGAAAGAGCGAGAAAGGCACCATGGTTATGACACCGCGAACTACGACGGGGAAACTCAAGCTTTAGTCGGCCGCGGCTCATTCACGTCTTCTCGTTTTTTCTCTCAAAGCGCGGCTCGGTCCGCGCTTTTTTGTTTTTGGAGTTTTCATGATTTCAGTTCAACTGCCCGATGGGTCCAAGCGTGAGTTCGATGGCCCGGTGACCGTGGCCGAGGTGGCGGCATCCATTGGCACCGGCCTGGCCAAGGCGGCGCTCGCGGGCCGCGTGGGGCAGGGCGGCGACGTGAAGGTCGTTGACACCAGCCACCGCATCGAGCACGACACGCAGCTCTCCATCGTCACGGAAAAAGACGCCGACGGGCTGGACGTGATCCGCCATTCAACGGCGCACTTGTTGGCGTATGCGGTGAAAGAGTTGTTCCCCGAAGCGCAGGTGACGATCGGGCCGGTGATCGAGAACGGCTTCTTCTACGACTTTGCGTACAAGCGCCCGTTCACGCCCGAAGACCTGGCGGCCATCGAAGCCAAGATGGCCGAATTGGCCAAGAAGGACGAGAAGGTCGAGCGCCGCGTGTTGCCGCGCGACGAGGCGGTGGCGTACTTCAAGGGCATCGGCGAAGCCTACAAGGCCGAGATCATTGCCAGCATTCCGGCGAATGAAGACGTGTCGCTGTACCGCGAAGGCAAGTTTGAGGACCTGTGCCGTGGCCCGCACGTGCCGAGCACCGGCAAGCTCAAGCACTTCAAGCTGATGAAGGTGGCCGGCGCCTACTGGCGCGGTGACCATCGCAACGAGATGCTCCAGCGCATCTACGGCACGGCCTGGGCTACGAAAGATGATCTGGCGCAGTACCTGCACATGCTCGAAGAAGCCGAGAAGCGTGATCACCGCAAGCTGGGCCGCGAACTCGACCTTTTCCACATCGACGAGCACGCGCCCGGCGTGGTGTTCTGGCACCCGAACGGCTGGACGGTCTGGCAGCAGGTCGAGCAGTACATGCGCGCTGTCTACCGCGACAACGGCTACAAGGAAGTGAAAGGCCCGCAGTTGCTCGACAAAACCTTGTGGGAAAAGACCGGCCACTGGGACAAGTACCGCGAGAACATGTTCACGACGGAATCGGAGAAGCGCGACTACGCGCTCAAGCCGATGAACTGCCCGGGGCACATCCTCATCTTCAAGCAAGGCATCAAGAGCTACCGCGACCTGCCGCTGCGCTACGGCGAGTTCG
>JAYSYW010000137.1:0-11178 GCA_043727255.1 Rhizobacter sp.
CATGCCGACCACCTTGACACACCGCGAGTGGTGGTGGACAAGGCCAACAACATCCGCTGGCGCTGGCTGGCCGAGCCGTTCGGGCTGAATGCGCCGGAATCAGACCCCAGCGGGCTGGGGGCGTTCGCGCTGAACCTGCGCTTCCCGGGGCAGTACTTTGATCAGGAGTCGGGGCTGCATTACAACTACTTCCGGGATTACGACGCCAGCACAGGAAGGTATGTGCAGTCGGATCCGATTGGATTGGCGGGTGGCATCAATACGTACGCATATGTTGAGAACAACCCCACTGACGACAGCGATCCTTTAGGTCTCCAAAGAACGCGACCCCGTGTGAACAACGCTCCAATTCTTGAGCAGTACTACATACCTCTTCGTGAGGCACCGCGACCGGCTACATCGCCGGTTGGTCGTGGTGGGTCGCCGATGAACACCCCACCGGGTAGACCGCCACAGAACTCGCCTGGGAATGTTTGTGGCCGGGACTTTACTGGGCACGCCTTTGATCGCATGCAAGGTCGAGGTTTCACGCCAAGCGTGGTTCTTGATGCGTTAGGGGCAGGACAACGACTACCAGGTGCGACAGCAATGGAAACGCTCTACTACTCGGCGACGAATAACGTTACGGTTGTCACCAACTCGGTGACTGGAGTAATCATTACGGTTCGTCATGGCCCCCCCAATTCCCCCTCAGGAGGCTTTTGATGACTCATATAAATTCTCGTCACTACATACGGATTGCCGAAGCCTGCGACGACTATCTTGCTGGTTTAACTTCACTCGAAGTTACGATCAACAACCTAGAAGGTTTGATATTCGCCCTTGAAGAAATTACTGCAGATCTCAGAAATCAGTTTCTCGCTCGATGGGGGCTGTTGGAGGATTTGTATGCAGCCTCGTTAGAGCAGCCAGAAAGGAAGTTGCTCGAAACGTGCAGAGATAAGCTTCTCGCTGCGGTGACGGAAATTCGTGATGCGGCGAGCCGTCGTGTTGATTCCTCAGCTGGCCAGCACGGAGAGGCTCTGGAATAAGCGGACCATGGCCTTGGCTGACGAGTTCTATGTGCTGAAAGAGGCGGGCAAGTCAGAGGCTGCTGAGGAGCGACGCACGGAGTTCCTCAATGCTTGTCCTTCATCGTGGTATCGAGGGATAGCAACCTCCCTCTAGAAAATGACTGGTTGAACACGAAGGGCCGCTGACGCGGCCCTTCGTTCGTTCAGCGATGCGCAGCGGCTGATGGCTTGTGGCCGGGCCTGGTGCAGGTGTCGCCGCTGCCGCTTGGTTGCTCAGGCGATGTGCGCCGTGAAGACACCAGAAACCGCCAGGTAGGCGCCGAGGATGGTCAACGCGGTCACAAAGACGCCTCCCGTCTTGAAGAAGCGCAGCCAATGGCCGATTGTTGCGAGCGCCGAAATCTGTTGGGCGCGGCCGACTGACTCGATCAACTGTTGCAGCCCAAATGCCAAGTTGAACAAGATGCCGGTGGTCAGGAACAAGGCACCAGTCACGTTCTCCAGAATGACGCGGTGACCACTGCTGTTGAACCGCTGCCACACCTCCAGCTTCTGCTGGAGGTAGGCAGCTGCTGTTGCGGGTTGCGCGGCGATGGCGAGCACCTCATCAGGCAATGCGTTGAAGACGGTGAGAGTCAGCCATCCGAGCAAGGCGGTCAACGCGATGCCGCCGGCTGGAGCGATCGAGTCGCGAGGGCGATACGACTCGTCGAACGCTTGTAAAAACACCGTCAACAGATGAAGCGCGCCGCCCACCATGACGGCCAGCTTCAACCAGAAAAAGATCGTCTCGTAGTTGTTCAGGTAGTTCACTGCAACGACAACTGTCACGGCAAAGGCGCCCAAGCACATGGCGACCCCGGTGGAGGCGGGATCGCCTTCTGGCTTGTTGCCGCCGCCGTTGTTGTTGTAGATGTTCTTTTGATTGAAGCTGTTGTTCTGGTTGAAGCTGTTGTTGCCTCCGGTGATGACACCGATGTTCATGTTGTTCATCGCTGGTTCCTCTCTGTTGGGGTGAATAGGTTCTTCGCCAAACTGCGCCATCAAGAGGGGCCGGTCAGCCCTTGCCTCTTGCCGGCCCCTTCTTGCTCTTGTCGTCACTGGTGACGAACCCGATGGGCCGCTTGGGCGGCTCGGGTGGCGTCATCAGCTCACGCAGCGCATCGAACACCTGCTTGAGCTGATTGCGCGTGTTGCGGCTGAAGGTGTCGTGGCTCATGGCCAGCGCCTCGGACTTGTCTTCGAGTTCGGCCAGCCGCTGGGCCAGGTCGCCGTGCGTGACGGCGAGTTCGCGCATGCGAACAAAGGCCCGCACCACGTACACCGACACCTCGATGGCGCGCGGACTGCTCAGGAGGGTGGCCGCCATGATCGCGCCGTGCTCCGTGAAAGCAAAAGGCAAGTACTTGCGGTGCTGACCCCGGCCGGTGGGTGCGCCGTTCAAGGTCGCAAATTGCGACCTTAAAGCCGCCCACTCATCGGCAGAGAGCTGGAACATGAAGTCCGCCGGGAACTTGGCCAAGTTGCGCTTGACGGCCTCATTGAAGCGCTTGGTGGGCACGTCATAGAGCGCAGCCAAGTCAGCATCCAGCAGCACCCGCTGGCCGCGCACGGTCGCGATGCGCAGCGTGATCGCCTCGGCTTGCGGCAGAGGCACCAGCGTGCTCATCGTGCCCCCGCCTGAGCGAGGACGGTATCGATCATCTGAGAGACGAAGAGCTGCTTGGCCTTGGGGAGCAGGGAGACGGCATCGAACTGCTGGGCAAGCCGGGAGGCTGGGCCGCGCTTGGAGCGAGCACGAGCCGAGGGCTCATCGCCGAACAACACATCGAGCGAGACCGACAACGTGTGAGCCACCGTGGGAAGGGCCGAGACCGGGATGCGCCGCCGCCCCACCTCATAGGACTGCAACGTCTGCTGGGACACCCCCAGGGCTTCGGCCAGTTGGACTTGCGTGACGGACTGCGCCTTGCGCAGCGAGGCGATGCGCTCGCCCAGTGCCACAAAAAATGCGCGTTCTTCGGTGCTGATGGTCATGGGGGCTGTTGGATCGTGCAGGGCAACAGCCATGAAGGTACCTCCGTGTTTGACGAAACGGTGTCATGGTACTTCAATACGAAGTACACTGAATTGGAGTTATTTATTTAGCCGCCCGAACGCCGCAAAGCCTGAGCGATGCAGTCGGGCAAAGGAGGTTCACCGATGGCGCGCATCCCCGAGCAAGAGATCGAGCGGCTAAGAAACGAAGTCAGCGTCGAGCGCCTGGTCGAAGCGTCGGGGGTCGAGTTGAAGCGTGCCGGCAAAGACCTGCTGGGCCGCTGCCCCTTCCACGAGGACGGCACCGCCAGCTTGGTCGTCACTCCGACGAAGAACCTGTGGCACTGCTTCGGCTGCGGGGTGGGCGGAGGCCCGATCGACTGGGTGATGAAACTGCGCGGCATCTCCTTCCGCCACGCCGTCGAGCAACTGCGCGAAGGCGTGAGCACGCCGGCTGAAAGCGTTGTCATCGGTGCCGGCATCAAGTGCTCCCGCGTGCGCGTGCTGCCCGCGCCGGTGGCCTTCGACGCCGACGACCAGGCATTGCTCGACCAGACCGTGGGCTACTACCACGAGCGGCTGCGGGCGACGACCGAGGCGATGGACTACCTGCGCACGCGCGGCCTGGACCACCCCGAACTGATCGAGCACTTCAAGCTCGGCCTGGCCGACCGCACGCTCGGCCTGCGCCTGCCGGCCAAGACCCGCAAAGACGGCGCCGACATCCGCACCCGCTTGCAACGCACCGGCCTGTACCGCGAGAGCGGCCACGAGCACCTCAACGGCTCGCTGACCGTGCCCGTGTTCGACGAAGCCGGCCATGTGACCGAGGTCTACGGCCGCAAGCTGCGCGACGACCTGCGCGCCGGTACGCCCAAGCACCTGTACCTGCCCACGCGGGAAGGCCGCGGTCGAGGCGTCTTCAACCTTGCAGCGCTGGCCTGCGAGGAAGTGATCCTGTGCGAGGCCCTGATCGACGCCTTGACCTTCTGGTGCGCGGGTTACCGCAACGTCACGTCGGCCTACGGCATCGAGGGCTTCACGGCCGAGCACGTGGCTGCCTTCAAGCGCCACGGCACCCGGCGCGTGCTCATCGCCTACGACCGCGACGACGCGGGCGAACGCGGCGCTGCCCAGGTGGCCGAGCGCCTGATGGCCGAGGGCATCGAGTGCTGGCGCCTCCAGTTCCCCAAGGGCATGGACGCCAACGACTACGCGCTCAAGGTGCAGCCTGCTGCCAAGTCCCTGGGCCTCTTGATCCGCAAGGCCGTGTGGCTGGGCAAGGGGGCGGCACCTGCGCAGCCAGGCGCCGAGCCGGTGAGCCCAGTGGCTGTAAAAGAAGCGCTCCCAGTGCCTGCGCCCGCCGTTCCCGCTTTAGCCGCTAAAACGCCTGAGTCCCCAGCGCTGCCCGCACAAGCCCCAAGCGAACCAGCCGCCCAGCAGCCGCAAGCCCAGCTCGACGGCGACGTGCTGCGCCTGGTGTGCGGTGCACGCACCTGGCAAGTGCGCGGCGTGCCCAAGGCGCACCCCGGCGCCAGCCTCAAGCTCAACGTGCGCGTGCAGGCCACGGCCGAGAGCGCCGGGGCCCTGCACGTGGACAGCGTGGACCTGTACAGCGCGCGCTCGCGCCAGGCGTTCGCGGCCCAGGCCGCGGCCGAGCTGGGCGGGCGCCAGGCCGAGGCCCTGCAGCACGAGCTGGCCCGCGAACTCGGCCGCGTGCTGCTGGCCGTCGAACAGGCCATCGAACAACGCGAGCGCGAGGCCCGCGCGCCCAAGCAAGTCGTGCCCACCATGACCGAGGCCGAACACGACGCCGCACTCGCCTGGCTGCGCGCCCCGAGCCTGCTCGCGCGCATCGCCGAAGACTTCGACGCCTGCGGCCTGGTCGGCGAAGCCACCAACAAACTCACCGCCTACCTGGCCTGCGTCTCGCGCCTGCTGGCCAGCCCCCTGGCCGTGCTCGTGCAGTCCTCGTCCGCAGCCGGCAAGACCAGCCTCATGGACGCCGTGCTCGCCTTCATGCCCGAAGAATCGCGCATCCGCTACAGCGCCATGACCGGCCAGAGCCTGTACTACATGGGCCAGACCGACCTCAAGCACCGCATCCTCGCCCTGGCCGAAGAAGAAGGCGCCGCCCGCGCCAGCTACGCCCTGAAGCTCCTGCAATCCGACGGCGAACTGACGATGGCCGCCACCGGCAAGGACCCCACGACCGGCGCCCTGGTCACCCAGGAGTACCACGTCGAAGGCCCCGTGATGCTCATGCTCACGACGACTGCCATCGAGATCGACGAAGAGCTGATGAACCGCTGCCTGGTGCTCACCGTCGACGAAGGGCGCGAGCAGACCCGCGCCATCCACGCGCGCCAGCGCGAACGCCGCACGCTCGCCGGACTGCTGGCCAAGGAACACAAGCACGACATCCAGCGCCTGCACCGGCACGCCCAGCGCCTGCTGCGCCCGCTCGCCGTGGTCAACCCCTACGCCGAACAACTCAGCTTCCACGCCCAGCACCCGCGCGCCCGCCGCGACCATGAGAAATACCTCGCCCTCATCGACACCATCGCCTTGCTGCACCAGCACCAGCGCCCGGTGCGCCACGTGAGCAGCGGTGGACGCAACATCGACTACATCGAAGTCACCCGCGCCGACATCGAGGCCGCCCACGCCATCGCCCACGACGTGTTCGGTCGCAGCCTGGACGAGCTGCCGCCCGTGACACGCAAGCTGCTCGGCACCGTGAGCGACTACGTGGCCGAGCGCGCCCAGGCGCTGCGCGTGCCCCGCGACGAACTGCGCTTCACCCGCCGCGAACTGCGCGAAGCCTGCGGCTGGGGCGACACCCAACTGCGGCTGCACCTGGAGCGCCTGGCCGAGCTGGAACTGCTGGACAGCGTGCGCAGCGGGCCGGGCGGGCAACTGCGCTACACGCTGCGCCACGAAGCCGGCGAAGACGCCGGCAGCCGCACCCGCCTGTGCGGCCTGGTCGATCCGGCGCAGCTCGTGGAGCCCGCACCCACCCCACCTACGACGGCGAAGTCGCGGGGGCAGGTCGAGGAAGTCGCGGGGCGGCGAGAAGAACTCGCGGCCTCGTTGCGGGCCGAACGCGGCCCGGTGGCGGGGCATGCACGCACCCAGGCGGTCGCATGAACGCGCCCCACGAGCCTGTGCGGCGCCACAAGCGCAAGCTGCGGCGCAAGCACGCCACCGTGGCCACCGCACTGCCCGCCTGGCATGCGATGCCCCTGGCCGCGTGGGTGCACGACTACCTGCGCTGGGCCGAGGTCAGCCGCCTGTCGGCCACCAGCGTCGTGACACGCCGGCGCGGCCTGGGCCGCTTCGTCGCCTGGGCGCATGAGCGAGGACTGCACCACCCGCGCGAACTCACCCGCGCGATCCTGGAGGCGTACCAGCGGCACCTGTACCTGGCGCGCAGCCAGCGCGATGGCCAACCCCTGAGCCTGCGCAGTCAGGAGCAACTGATCGCCTCGCTGCGGGGCTGGTGCAAGTGGCTCACCCGCGACGGCCACATCCCCGCCAACCCGGCGTCCGACCTGGAGATGCCCCGCATGCCGCGCAGCCTGCCGCGCGTGCTGCTCAGCGTTGCGCAGGTACGCGGCCTCATGGGGCAGCCGGACGTGGATGGACTGACCGGCGTGCGCGACCGCGCCATCCTGGAGCTGCTGTACGGCACCGGCATGCGCAGGAGCGAGCTGATGCGGCTGCAACTGGGCGACATCGACCTGACCGCGCGCACCGTCTTCATCCGCCAGGGCAAGGGCCGGCGCGACCGCTACGTGCCGATGGGTGCAGGCGCGGCGCACTGGGTGGCGCGCTACTGCGCCGAGGTGCGGCCCATGCTGACGAGCCAAGCGCACGTGACCACGAGCTGGGCGCTGTTCCTCACCGACTACGGCGAGCCCTTCGAGAAGTCGCGGCTGACCGACCTGGTGAGCCGCTACCTGCGGCGCATGGGCGTCGAGCACGGCTCCTGCCACGCGCTGCGCCATGCGTGCGCGACGCACATGCTCGAAGCCGGCGCCGAGCTGCGCTTCATCCAGGTGCTGCTGGGCCATGCGGACATGAGCACGACGCAGATCTACACGCACGTGGCCATCGGCAAGCTCACCGAGGTGCACGCGGCCACGCACCCGACGGCGCGGGAAGGGGCGCAGGACGCGCGGCAAGGCGTGATCGCGGGCGTGGGTGAGGGCGAGGTGCTGGATGCGCTGGTCGAGGCGCTGGCGCTCGATGGTGAGGACGTGGACGGTGGCGAGACCGACGTGGCGTAGCCGTTCCGTCACGCGGCCTGTGGAGCAACCCGCGCGCCGTCTCTGCGCCGTGCCATGCCATCGCCTCCAAGCCAGGCGCTGCAAGCAGCGCGGAGCCACGAGAGCAAGGCCAACCGGGCGTCGAGCCCGGCTGGCCTTGGCAGGCACTGCGGGGGAACTTGGCTACGCCAAGTTCACATAACGGGCTGTTACGCCCGGTGCCGCCAGTCGCCAACGAAGTTGGCTTGGTGTCGGCCCCGCGCGCAACCCCCGTTATGTCTTGCGCCCCGCAGCGCCTGCCGCGCGGCCAGCTAAAGCTCGCCGCGCTCGAATGCAAAGCATGTGCGGCCATGGCTTCGCCATCGCCGCAAGGGGTTCTGGCCAGGCGCTTCGCGCGGTCTTGAAGGTGGGCCCCGCCCGTCCGCCATCCGCCCCCAAGGGGCTCCCAGCTCTCTCCTCTGTCCTGCTCAGCGTAGCCCCGTGCTCACCGCGTCAAGGCCAAGCCCTGCGGGCGGCCCGAGGGCCGGCCTTGACCCGTCTGCGCGCGGGGCTCCTTGAGGCAGGCCAGAGGCGTTCGCCGAATGCCTGGCGACCCACAAGGAACAACACCATGGAACACCTCATCACGCTGCACGTCGCGCTACCCGGCAACGAAGCCTGGGCGCTGGCGCAACTGCTCAAGCGAATCGGCTGGTCTGACTGCCGCCGCCTGGCCGAGGACGAAGAGCAAACGCGGCTCATGATCGCGGCCGCCGAGCAAGTGCGCCACGCCTTGGCAGAAGCTGGCTACGCGCCCCGGTAGTGCAAGTGGGCGGTTCACCGGCCGCCTGCGCGGCCGGGCCTCGTTCAAGTCAAGGCTTGTGCGGCTTGCGCCGCAAAGGTTCAGCCAGGCGCTTCGCGCGGTCTTGTTGGGTTGGCCCCCGCCCACCCACAGGGCCGGGCGCTGACGCGCCCAGGCCCCGCGCCGTGGTGGCCCTTCCGCCCCCCGAGGGGGCTCCCTCCACCCGGCGCGTGCGCTGCGCGCAGGCTTCGTGCAGGCGCTTGTGCAGGCGGCTGCGCCGCCTGCACCGGCCGTGCCGGTGCAGTGGCTTGCGCTGGCACACTGCCGCCGCATCGCCTGCCCACGCCAGGTGCTTGGGAGAGAACCACAAATGACACCCGCAGAAGCCAAGCAAGTGATCGAGGTGCTGGCACGAGGCATCGACCCTCAGACCGGCGAGCTGCTGCCCGAGGACAACCCGATCAACAACCCGCACGTCATCCGTGCCCTGTTCATCGCCGTCCGGGCGCTGGAGTTGCAGGCCGCCAGCCCAATCAAGGCCGTGAAGCCGGCCAAGGTCGGCAACGCCGGCAAGTCGTGGACGGCCGACGAGGACCAGCAGCTCTTGCAGGCGTTCGATGCGGGCACGACCGTGGCCACGCTGGCCACCACCCATCAGCGCACGACGGGCGCCATCACCTCGCGCTTGATCCGCCTCGGCCGCTTGCCGGCCTCTTGACCCAGTTGTGGTGCGCAAACGCTGGTGCGCTGCAGAACTCCCGGGAGTTCTGCAGCGCACCAAGTGCCATCGGTTGACATCCAGCAAACCGCCCTTGTAATGCTCAGAGGGCGGACAACTGCACGCCCTCTCTTGAGTCGGTGAAGCCAGAAAGGATGGATATGGACAAGACAGTCGAAGCGGTGTTCAGGGGGCTGGGTGAGCTGGCGATGAAGTTCCAGGCCCACCCCGAGGGCGCCAAGCAGATCGTGACCCTTGCAGCAGTGGTCGCTGTGATCGCCGCGTTCGCTCTCGTTGCATGGGTGCAGCGCTAAGGAGCCGCCCACGGTCTCGATGCGGAGCAAGCCAACGTCTCGGCCTGCTCCGCACTGGACAGCGTCTCCTGGGCCGTGCCTCGTCAAGGCCAAGCCCTGCGGGCGCTGCGCGGCCTTGACCCGTTCGCCGCCGTGCTGACTCGGCCAGTTCTTTAGCCGCTAAAGAAGGTTGCCCACGTGCGAGCGCGTGAACAAAAATGCGCCTCTACGGCAAAACCGCTCGACCGCAGGAGGACTACTCAGCGGCTCGCTCGTCTAACCCGTTGAGGCATCTGGAAAAAACCGCTCGATGTACGACAAGGCACGTCGGGGCGAACGTTCTACAACTGGCACCGGGACTACGATGCGTCCACGGGGCGGTATGTGCAGTCGGACCCGATTGGGCTGGAGGGGGGGATTAATACCTACAGCTATGTCGAAGGCAATCCGATCAGCATGGTCGATCCGATGGGGCTTATGGGTGGAGGCGGGAATCATGCTGCGTGTTCTTGCCCCACGCCACCCAAAGAGCCAGGGTCTGAAAATTCTTGCCAGAAGACGTCGCAACTTGACAAGAACATCAAAGAAGCGAGTCCGGGGATGGGTATCGTGCCCTTCTATGCGGCAGTCCGAAACAAGGGTCGGTGGGACTACAAGCAGCTTGGCAGTCAGTATCAAGACTTTGGAAACTTCAACTACGGAGCTACTGGCTACGCTGCTGGTTATGGTGCCATTCTTGAACCTGCAGCGGGCTGGGCGCAGACACGTGCAGGGACTTCGAAGTCGGAGTGGGGTTCGCCTTCTGGCAAAGCGCCCTTTGGTGATGACCCTGCGGACCAAGCAATGATTCGGGCAGGCATGCAATATGCCCGTTGCGGGTGCGGTCAATGAGGCGCAACGCTGCATGGTTGGCAGGTGTCGCGCTCGTTGCCACAGCATGCTCGCCAACTTTGGAAGAACTCCATCGGGTGCGCACGGACGATGGTTTGGTTGATGCGGTCACCTTTGCTCGCCAGACCGATGCGACAGTACCCACGCCCACTGAAATCTACGTGCTTCCGGCTGGAAATGGCCCCTCAGGTGAAGCGATCTGGCGTGCTGACAAGGTTCGAGGACTCGTACTTAGTTGGACTTCAGACAGCACCTTGGTGATTCAAGCGGAAGAAGCAAGGGTGTTTCTTGAGCGTGACTTGGCCGAGGTCTCTCTCAATGGGGGAGTATCTCGTAAGGTCGCTGTTAGTTATCGAATTGGCCAGAAGCTGTAGCGGGCCCGAGAGGGTCAAGCCTTGCCTCTTGCCCCCGATGTCTTCTTCCCCTTGTCCTCTGGCGTGACGAACCCGTTGGGCTGCTCGCAATGCCCGCATGCCAAGGCTCAACAAAATATGAACGCTGAGCTTCACGCATTCGTGCCACGCGCAGCTTCTGGTGCGTTAGCGCAATGTTGGCATTCGGCCGGCCATGCTCAATCTGGCTGTCAGCCCTGCGGTGGTCAGCGGTCGGTTGGCTGCCAGTCCATCACGAAAGTCGGTTCAAGCTCGCAGCACCAGTTCACCAATGCACGTTGCTCACCGTCGCGGCGTTCTGCGGTTTGTTGGTCCAGCAGTTCCTTCGCCGAACGGGCGCTGTCACGCGTGGCAGCCAGCCCAACCCGGCGTTCCAGCGGATTGCCTTCGGCAGCCGCTGAACTTCAACGATAGGCCGCTTGGGCGGATCGGGCGGCGTCATCAGTTCACGCAGGGCATCGAACACCTGCTTGAGCTGATTGCGCGTGTTGCGGCTGAAGGTGTCGTGCTGCATGGCCAGCGCCTCGGTCTTCTCTTCGAGGTCACCGACCCGCGCCGCCTCGTCACCCAGTACCCCCGCAACGGCCTGGGCGACGCGACCCAGCTCATCAGTCGGCCCTGCGAAATTCATCCAATCCCCGCCATGCCCGATTGCCCAAGCCCAGGTCCGGCGATGCGGGCTGACCCCCTGTTCGGCCGCGTTGCTCTCGATGCGCTGAGCAACGCCTGCAGCATGCCGACCGCACACGCGACCGCGGCCGACAAGGCGCAAAAAAACCCTC
>JAYSYW010000138.1:0-27950 GCA_043727255.1 Rhizobacter sp.
TATTCACCTGGGGCCGGGGCAGGAGCAGCACCTGCCGCATGAGGCCTGGCATGTGGTGCAGCAGCGGCAGGGCCGGGTGCAGGCGACGATGCAGATGGCCGGGGTAGAGGTGAATGACGATGTGGGGTTGGAGGGGGAGGCGGATTTGATGGGAGGGCGGGCGATGCAGTTGAGAGGGGGCAAAAGGCAAGACTTGACCCCAAACCCGCCACACCGAGCCCCGTTGGGCGCTCCGACGGCGGTCTCGGCCGCTCAGCGAAAGGTCGTTCTGTCGGATCAGTCCATGCACTACCTCAAGCCGAACATCCTGCTCGACTTTGGCCTGCACGCGCCGGCGCATTACAAGACGCTCTACGAGCGCCTGCATCAGGCGGACACGACGTTCACCCTGACATACGGACATCCGGGCCGATTCGTTCCCGAGAACTCCACCATCCAGGTGCCACAGCCCATTCTTGGCGAGGTTCCCACTTTCGGAACACTGGATGCAACCCAGAAAACGGCACTCTCAATCACGGTCTCCCACATGGCCCACGAGATGCAGCACGCGGCCGACTATGCCCTGGATGGCAAGAGCGGTTGGACCGGCCCAAACGTGGCACAACGCGAAAAGTATCTGGCCATCATGGAAACCGAACTAAGGGCCTGGGCGTCCGAGGCCATGGCACTGATATCGATGGGACGGGCCGGCGATCTCGTCAACGGATGGAAGACGTTCGCCAACTTGAGTCTGGCCAATTCCCATGACGAATTGATAGCTAACGATGTCTGGGCCCGCATCATCGGCTACGGCACGAAGAATGGACATCTGAAGCAGGACCAGGATGAATCGAAGATCTGTTGGCGCAAGTCCTTCGCCGACCTTCCTGCCATCATGGAATGGGCCAATGAATGGGCAGTGAAGGTGAAGGCGCACGAGGAAGTTGTTGTTCCACGCGGGCCGGTTGAAGAGAAGCTCGTCGACACCGAGGCCGTGTACAGGTCGCCTGCGCTCAAGAGCTTCCGCGAAGGCGGCTTCCGTGTGTGGAAGGTGCGGAAAGAAGGCGACTACCGCTACTACAACTTCGAATCGACGCAGTACAAGGTGAACAAGTCGTTCGACGCTGATGAACTGGTTGGCGCCTTGGGATCGTGGGGCTGAGGCCTCACTGCACCTTCGGGGTCAGGTCTTGCCTTTTGCCCCCTCCCTGGCCATACCCTCACCCTCGCCCCATGTCCCGCCCCCTCCGCATCGAATTCCCCGGCACCATCTACCAGTGTGAGCAGACCCTAGGAGCCTGTCGGGCTGGGGGAGCGTCGGCTGCAATTTGGCCGCAGCGGTCCATTTTTCACCGGCTTCTTGTCCCATAACTACGGCTATGGGCCTGCGAACCCGGCAAAAACTGTCCTCGCTGAGCCCAAATTTCGCTTCGACGCCCCAAGCCCGACAGGCTCCCAGGCCGGCGCACAGCCGGCGCCCGAAGTTCGGCATCTGCGACAGGCAGTGGCCGCGCCTGACCAGCCACGCCGCGGCGCGTCAGGCCGATGCCATGCGGGATGGGCAGGGGCGGGCAGACAATCGCGGCTCGGTTCCACCACCTTCCACACGCCCCTTGCCATGCCCCCGATCCACCCGCGCGCCACCGAACTCATCCGCGTGCTGCAACTGCAGCCGCACCCCGAAGGCGGCCACTACCGCGAAATCTTTCGATCGACGGCGACGGTGCAGGCCGCCGATGCGCGGCCGCCGCGCCAGGCGCTGACCAGCATCGACTTCCTGCTCGCGGCCGGCGAGTTCAGCGCCTGGCATCGGGTGATGTCTGACGAGGTGTGGCACTTGCTTGAAGGCGGCCCGCTGCGCTTGTGGTGCATGCCGCCCACGCTTGACCATGTGGAGGCGATCGACCTCGCGCCCGCCGGCCCCGGCTGCGCACCGCGCCGCACCGTGCCGGCCGGCTGGTGGCAGGCTGCCGAAGCCCTGGGGGCGTTTGCCTACGTGGGCGCCACCGTCGGCCCCGGCTTCGACTTCGCCGACTTCAGCTTTCTGCGCGACGAGCCGGTGGACGCCGCCGCCTTGCAGCGCCTGGCCCCCGAGCTGGCCCGCCTGCTGCGCAACACATGAACCAGCCCCGCAACCCCCTGCATGGCCTGACGCTCGAAGCCATGCTGACGGCCCTGGTGGCTCACTTCGGCTGGCCCGAACTCGGGCAGCAGATCAACATCCGCTGCTTCACCAGCGACCCGAGCATCGCCTCAAGCCTCAAGTTCCTGCGCAAGACGCCGTGGGCACGCGAGAAGGTTGAGAGCCTCTACCTCTTCATGCTGCGCGAACAGGCGCGCGCGACACGCCCGCCGGCGCAGCCTTGAATGGCCCCTTGATCGGCGCGTTGATCTGGGCTTGATGGGCCGGCGAGCGTCGAGCAACGGACCATTGACCACCTCGATGCCTGTGTCGGTCAAGCCCTACACCGATGCCTTCATTCGGCTGACGCCGCGTCACGCCCCTGTCCGCTGGGTTGTGAGGGACTCGCCAACGAACATCTCTTCACCCGCTGCAATGGTGCGGCGGAATGTTGTCCAGGCAGGTTTGCTTCGGTGAACTTGCACCGATGACCTCGAAAGGAAATGAACGATGACGAAAAAAATCCAAACCCTCGTTGCAGCTGTTGCCGCCTGTGCCGCCCTGATGGCTCTGCCTTCGCAAGCTCAAGTGGTCAACAGTGGCCTGTACCTGGGCGGCAGCGCCGGCCAGACCAAGTACAAGGGCGACAACGTGGGAGGTTTTTCCACAGACCGTTCCGACAAGGGTGGCAAGATTTACGGCGGCTACGAGTTCACTCCGAACATCGCACTCGAACTGGGTTACGCCGACCTCGGCACCTTCAGCAGCGCTGTGGGCTCGGTGAGTGGCGAAGGCCCCTACCTCGACGTGGTCGGCAAGATGCCTTTCACGCCGAAGCTGTCGGGCCTGGCCCGCGTGGGTGTGTTCAACGGCAAGGCCGATTTCACCTCCCCGCTGATCAGCGACACCGAACGCAACGCCAAGCCCAAGGTCGGCCTGGGCCTGCAGTACGACTTCACCCCGAACATTGCGGTTCGTGGCGAATGGGAGCGTTATCACTTTGAAGCCTTCGGCAACAAGGCCAACACCGACATGGCTTCTGTCGGCGTGAACTTCCGCTTCTAAGCACTCCCGCAAAGAAGCACGGGCTTGGCCCGCAACACCGCCGTGGCACGCACTGCCCGGCGGTGTTTTTCATTGCAGGTCGGTTGCCGTAGGCAGCGTCCGACATGAAGACACTCTGGCGGTGGCTGGTGCCGGCCCGCGATCCCTGGTCTGATGAAGACTGCCCTTTTGTTCATTTCACTGGCGCCGCCGACTGGCCCAGCGCCCCTCCATGGCCCCCATCTCCATTGCCCCTGACGCTCCGTTCTTCGTTGTCTTGAACCCCGGTTCGGGCCATGGCGACGCGGGCGATACACGTGGCGCCATTGAACGCGCTTTCGCTGAATCGGGCCGCACCCTGTACCTGCACCTGGTGCCGCCCGGCAAGTCGCCTGCCGCGCTGGCACAACGTGTGGTGGACCAAGCGGGCAGTTGTGGCGGCGTGGTGGTGGCCGCTGGTGGCGACGGAACCATCAATGCGGTGGCGCAGGCGGTTCTGGGCAGCGGCTGCCCGTTTGGCGTGCTGCCGCAAGGCACGTTCAACTACTTTTCGCGCACCCATGGCATCCCTTTCGACACCGCTGAAGCCACGCGCGTGTTGCTCACTGCACGGGCGCACCCGGTTCAGGCGGGGTTGATCAACGACAAGGTGTTTCTCGTGAACGCAAGCCTGGGCATCTACCCGCAACTGCTGCAAGACCGCGAGGCCTACAAGCAGCAGTTCGGTCGCAGCCGCCCGGTGGCGTTGGCGTCGGGGCTGATGACCTTGCTGCGCGAGCACCGCCAGCTGCGCCTGCGCATCGAGCAACGCCGGGCCGGTGTGGATGAGGTGAACGACGTGCGCACCCCCACGCTCTTCGTGGGCAACAACCGCTTGCAGCTCGAACAGATCGGCATTCCCGAAGCGCCCCTGCTAGAACAAGGTCTGCTGGCCGCCATCACCCTGAAGCCCGTGGGCACGCTGGCCATGCTGGGCCTTCTGCTGCGCGGCGCACTCGGCCGCTTGGGCGAGGCCGACACGGTGGACAGCTTCGCCTCACGCCGCATCACGGTGTGGCCCGCGCTGCCATATGGCACGCGCCGCATCAAGGTGGCCACCGATGGCGAGATCGTCTGGCTGCAAGCGCCGCTTGAATTTCGTGTGGCACCCACGCCGCTGTACCTCATCAAACCCGAACCGCAGCCCGAGCCAGCCGAGGTGGTTGCAACGGCCGTTGCTGGCGCACCGCCATGAGCGTGGTGCTGCACCTGTCTGACCCGCACTTCGGCACCGAGCGTGCGCCGGTGGTCGAAGCGCTGGTGCGCTTCGTGCGCGACCAAGCGCCCCGGCTCGCCGTGCTGTCGGGCGACATCACCCAGCGCGCTCAGCCGGCCCAATTTCGTGCGGCGCGGCTGTTCATGAACCGGCTGGGCGTGGGCGCGACGATGGTGATCCCCGGCAACCACGACATCCCGCTCTTCAACCTGGCCGCGCGGCTGTTCTGGCCTTATCAGCAGCACCAGCAGGCTTTCGGCTCGGTGCTTGAGCCGGTTTTCGAAACACGTGAGTTCCTGGTGATCGCCGTCAACACCACCCGCCGCTACCGCCACAAAAACGGCGAGATCTCGCGGCTGCAGATCGAGCGGGTGGCCAACCGGCTTGACCACGCATCGCCCACCCAACTGCGTGTCGTGGTGCTTCACCACCCGGTCACCGTCACCAAGAAGCAAGACGAAGAGAACCTGCTGCACGGGCACTCGCTCGCCGTGCGTGTGTGGTCACGCGCGGGCGCCGACCTGCTGCTGGGCGGGCACATTCACCTGCCGTTCGTGGCTCCGCTGCACAAGCGTTTCGATGGCTTGCCCAACACCATCTGGGCGGTGCAGGCGGGCACGGCGGTGTCGTCGCGCGTACGGCACGAGGCCAACAACTCGGTCAACCTGATTCGCTACCCGGGCCTTCGCAACCAGCGCCGTTGCGCGATCGTCGAACGCTGGGACTTCAATGAAGCGGCGCGCCGCTTCGAGCAGGTGGCCATCGACGAACTCAACTTCTACAGCCTGCCGAATGGATGACGCGGAAGTTGCACTCACCGAGCTTGCACACCTGCTGGGCAGCCATGCGCTCGGGGGCTTCCTTGTCACGCTGGCCCTGTTGATGGTGGCGATGGCCGGTGTGTGGCGAGTCACCTCGCGCCGTGGGCTGCCGCACGAGCAAGGCAGCATGCCGCCGCTGGCCTTTCTGGCCCTGCATGTGGGCCTGGGCTTTGCACTGGTGGTCAGCGCGGCGGGGGTGTTTGCGTCACTGGCCGAAAACCTGACCGGCGGCCCCGAGATGGGCGAACTGGACCTGGTGTTTTCAGCCGCGCTGCGCCAGACCGTGTCGATGGAAACCTTGCGTGTCTTCGCCCACATCACCCAGCTGGGCGACCCCAACACCATCATTGGCCTGGGCGTGTTGGTGGGGGCTGTGCTGCTGGTTTCGCGCCACCGCTGGTTGGCGGCCGGATGGGTGATGGCGCTGGCCGGCAATGGGCTGTTGAACCAGGCGCTGAAGAAGGTGTTCGAGCGCGTGCGGCCGGTGCATGACCACGGCCTTGTGGTCGAGCTGGGCTACAGCTTTCCCAGTGGCCACACCTCGGGCTCGGTGGTGGCCTACGGCATGCTGGCCTATCTGTTCATTCGCCTCGTGCCCCGCGCCTGGCATTTGCCCGCCTTGCTGTGTGCCGCTGCGGTGGCCTTTGCCACCGGCTGCAGCCGCGTCTTCTTGCAAGTGCACTTTGCGACCGACGTGCTGGCCGGCTTTGCCTCGGGCACGGTGTGGCTGGCGGTGTGCATCGGCAGCATCGAGCTCACGCGCTATTACCGGCGGGTGGGCAGCGCCTGAAACGACCCTGCGCGTGGCCGGTTCAGGCTTGCCAGAAGTTCACCAGCGCCTCGTTCACCTCGCGCGGTTTTTCAAGCGTGGACAGGTGGCCGCTTTCTTCCAGCGTCACCAGCTTCGCGCCGGCAATGCCGTCGGCCATTTCCTTCGACCACTCTGCCGGTATCACCTCGTCGTTGCGCGCCGCCAGCACCAGCGTGGGGCAGGTGACGGCCGCCAGGTGAGGGCGTGAATCAGCGCGGCCGATGATGGCCAACTGCTGCCGCACAAAGGCCTCGGGCCCGGTGTCTTGCGCCATGCTTCGCACCGCCTCGCGCAGGCTGTCGTCGCCATGGTGGTTGGGGTGAAACATCAGCGGGAAGGCGAGCTTGGCGATGTCGGCAAAGCGGCCTTTTTGCGCCAGCTCAATTTGCTGGCGGCGGCGGTCGGTTTGCTCGGGGGTGTCGGGCCGGGCCGAGGTGCAGATGAGCGCCAGCTTCATCACCCGCTGCGGTGCCTGGCGCAGCATTTCCAGCGCGATGTAGCCACCCATTGAAATACCGCCCAGCGCGAAGGTCGGTGGCGCTGCCGCAAGGATGCGGCGGGCGATGGCCGCAACGCTGTCGTCACGCCGGTGATCGGCAATCGTGACCGGCCCAAATTGCCACAACGCCGGGGTCTGGGTGGCAAAACAGCGCGGGGTGCAGAAGAGACCCGGCACAAGCACCGTGGGGAAGCTGTCGCTCATGGCATGTCTTTCGTCATATTAGGGATCCAGATGCTAGTAGCGAGTGCTTGACCCCCACTTTTGCGGGGTGGCGGCAACGGGGGGGCTGACCTACTAATAGGGTGTCTTCCAACAAGTTTCGCGGCCGGCTGCTGTCATCTAAAACAGGCCGTGCTGCGTATCTTTAGGCATCGGCCGCCGGCATGGAACGGGGGGTGGCTGAGTTCAGAAATGCAACTCCGACCGTTCTTTCAGGGAAGGACCATCCCATGAGCACCTCCAAGACCTTGTCCGTGGCAACCAGCTACGAGATCCGCTTCCAGTCGCTGTTCAACGAAGGCCGAGCGCTTTCGTTCCCCTGCGACGAAAACGGCCATGTGCACCTCGACTCGCTCAGCGACCGGGCGCGCGACAACTACCTGTACGCACGCGCCGTGGTGGGCAGAGAGTTCGCATCGCCCGCCGTGATGCTGGCCGAGCTGCATTGATTCTTCGTTGTCGCATGGGTGCTCATCAGGCGTTCGTCACCAAGGCGCCTGACGGGTTCGCGGCGAGGTGGCACGATCGGCGCTCCCGATCCATCCATCTCTTCAAGCAAAGGTGCACTCCATGGGCGTCCAACTCGCCAAGAACTCGATCGACCTCGGCATCGTCACCACCAACGGGCCGGCCATGCTGGCCTTCTACCAAGACACCCTCGGCCTGAAGCTCCTGCGTGAAATGCCGATGCCCGGTGGCAACGGCACCATGCACCAGTTGGCCTGTGGCGACAGCGTCATCAAGCTCGTTGTGCTGCCCAGCACCCCGGCCCAGGCCGCCCCTGGCGGCATTCCCGGTGCCACCGGCTACCGCTACTGGACGATGACCGTCAAGAACCTGCCCGAGATGATGCAGGCCTGCGAATCGCAGGGGCACAAGACCATCGCCAAGGAACGCGAACTGCGGCCCGGCATCAAGATCGCCATCGTGGCCGACCCGGACGGCAACTGGGTCGAGTTCCTGAGCCTCTCGGCGGCCTGAGGCCATCGAGGCTGTCCCCGTCGAGACAGCCTCGACCCACATTTACCCTGAGGTGCGTTGTCCCCCGCGCGATAGCGTTGGCGGGGGTGCCCGATGAAGATCGTCGGTTGGGATCAACTGTGGCCGCCGGCCGACGATTCACAAGCACTCCAGGAGCACCGATGAAGCACCACGCACTTTTCAACTCGATGCGGGTGGCGATTTCCGCCGCCGCCATCGCCGCATTGGCCGCCTGCGGCAGCGATGACGACGCCGCCAGCGTGCTGCCCATCGCCCCCGCCGTTGCACAGACCGCGCAAGGCCCGGTCCAGTCGGTCGACCGGCTCGGCATGCGCAGTTATTTCGGCATTCCATTCGCTGCGCCCCCGACCGCCGAGCGCCGCTGGACGGCACCGGTCGCGCCCACGGCCTGGACGACGCCGATTGCACGCACCACGTCCCAGAGCCCTTGCCTGCAGACGAGTGCCAGCCCCTTCCGCCTGACGGGCGACAGCGAAGACTGCCTGTACCTCGACGTGCACGCACCCACCACGCCGGGGCCATTCCCGGTGATGGTGTGGATCCACGGTGGTGCCTTCAACACCGGCGGCACCTCGGTCTACAGCGACCCGTCGCCACTGGTCTCGAAGGGCGTGATCGTGGTCAACATCGCCTACCGCCTCGGTGCGATGGGCTTCCTTGGCCACCCGGCCCTCGACAACGCCGGCCAGGTCGGCAACTACGGGGTCATGGACCAGCAGCAGGCGCTGCGCTGGGTGCGCGACAACATCGCCACCTTCGCCGGTGACAAGAACAACGTCACCATCTTCGGCGAATCCGCTGGTGGCTTCAGCGTCATGACGCACCTGGCGGCCCCGGCGTCGCGTGGCCTGTTTCACAAGGCCATCGTGCAAAGCGGCAACTACGGCAACGACCGCCAGCCGACCGACGCATCTCTGCGTACTACCAGCACGACCGTGGTCAACAACGCCTTGACGGCCGCCAGCACGCCGTGCCCAGGCGGTGTCGTCACGGCCACGTGCCTGCGCGCACTGCCGGACGCCGTCGTCCGCACGCAACTCGCCACGGCGTTCAACGCCGCGCTGTCGAGCCCCGTTCCGTCGGTGGATGGCACGGTGTTGACGAAGTCGATCAAGCAGAGCTTCATCGACGGCGACAACGCCAGGGTGCCGGTGATCAACGGCTCGAACGAGAACGAGTATTCGTTGTTCCTGGCGATCTCTGAGCAGGGGCGCCGTGCGGCAGTGGTGCCGCCGAACCTGGACCCGGCAGTCACGTCGTTCGCGACTCAGCCGGTGGCCTACGGCGCGACGCTTGGCGCGCTTTCGGCCGGCACGGGTGTCACGGTCAGCGACCTGACGACCACGCACTACCCCCTGAGCAGCCAGGGCGCAGTCACGGCCTTGCAGCCGAGCATTGGCGCCACCGCGCTGGGCACCGACCTGATCTTCGCCTGCCCGGCGCTGGCGGTGTCGAACCGGGTGCGCACGCAGAGCACGCCGATCTGGGCCTACGAATTCCGCGACCAGACCGCCATCGCATCGACCGGCGTCAACCCGGCCACCGGCGCGCCGACGGTCAGCATCCCGCAGGGCGCGGCGCACTCGTATGAGATCCAGTACCTGTTCAACCTGCGTGACCTGCAGAACGCCGAGCGCAACGCGCTGCAGACCGCGATGTCGCGCTACTGGACCAACTTCGCGGCCTACAGCAACCCGAACAGCGGCACTTCGCCGGCGGTGGCTTGGCCGGCGTTCATCGGCAACGGCACGAACGACATCCTCGGGCTGGACGTTGCTTCAGGTGGCGGCGTGCAGGTGCTCACCACCTCGTTCGCCTCGGCACACAAGTGCGCCACCGTGTGGGGAATGATCACCTTCTGACGTCGCCCTGTGGTGTTTCAAAAGGCCCGCTTCGGCGGGCCTTTTTGTTTACAGACACGCGCTGACGGCACGGGGCCTCAAGCCGAACCGACTTGTGCCGATAACCAGCCGACACACCATGAACTCCGTTTCCTCCATCGCCCTTTCCGGCATGCGCACCGCGCAGGTCAGCCTTGATGCGTCGGCGCACAACATCGCCAACGCACAAACGCCAGGGTTCCGCCGCCAGCTCGTCGCCCCGCAGACGCAGCCCGGCGGCGGGGTAACAGCGGTTCAGATCACCTCGCCCGAAGCGGGCGAAGCGCTGGTCAACGACATCGTTCAGCAGAAGGTGGCCAGCTACGGCTTCCAGGCCAACCTGCTCACGCTGCGCACTGAACAGCGCATGCAAGGCACGCTGCTCGACTTGTTCGCCTGAGAAAGTCGAACTGCACCCTGCTGCGTGGCTCGATCCTGAGCCCGCGCGGTGGTCTCAGGCATGACAAGAGCTTCGCGCAGTTGTCAGCCTTCGCCGCAAACGCAAGTTGCGCGCGCCACTTCTGCAAACGCTGTGAGTCGCTGTCGACGGGTGCGAGCGGGGCCTGTGCATCTTGTGCAGTGGGCTGTGTGTCTGCGCCCTTGATCTGCGCCTTTGAAGTTGGGGGTGTCCCGTGTCGCCGAGACCGGGCAGCATTGATGATTGCGTGCACGCCGCACGGTGTGGCGTGGTCTCAACCTGTCTTTCACCCGAGGAACATATTTCATGAAGCGTTCGATCCCATTCCTTCTGGGCCTGTTGGCCCTGGCCCAGGCCCACGCGGCGGAAACCACCGTCACCGTGCATTTGGTCGATGCCAAAGTGGTCGGGGCTGTTGTAGGTTCGGTTCGCCTGATCGAAACGCGCCACGGTCTGGTGTTCCATCCGGCACTTACCGGGCTGGCCCCGGGCCTGCATGGGTTTCATGTGCACGAGAACCCGTCGTGCGCCCCGGGTGACCGCGACGGCACCGCCGTGCCGGCGCTCGCTGCTGGCGGGCACCTCGACCCGCTCGGTGCCAAGCGGCACGGTGAACCCTGGGGCGACGGCCACCTGGGTGACCTGCCGCCGCTGTATGTGGCGGCCGACGGTTCGGCGCAAAGCCCGGTTCTGGCCCCGAGGTTGAAGCTGGCCGACGTGCTCAAGCGTTCGCTGATGATTCACGCGGGCGGCGACAACCACGCGGACCACCCCGCTGCATTGGGCGGCGGCGGGGCACGCGTCGCATGCGGAGTGATCGGCGGCCTCTGACATGAGCGCCGCACCCGGCGGCGGCGAACCCCGCCTGTTGATGGACCTCGAAGCCGAGGCCAACGGGTTGGACGCGTTGCCTCCGGACGCAAAGCCGCGCGGCACCGGCCGCGCCTATGCCTTGCTTGTGGTGTTTGTGCTCGGGGCCGTGATGGCCGGGGTGGTGATGACCCTCTGAGGTGCCCGCCATGCCCTCGGGGCTGCCCATTTCCAGCCCGCCGCCGGCCCTTCCATCCGTCTTGGGCGCTCGCCGAAAGCCGTTGGCCGCCACGGCCTCCGCTACGATGCCGGCTGCTCGCGGCGCCCGTCTTCGCGGCGCCCAAACCCCCGCACGTTCCCACACCCTGAAGGAGAGGCCCCATGGCCGGAGCCAGTCTGCTCGCATTGCTCGATGACATCGCCACTGTGCTGGACGATGTTGCCGTCCTCACCAAGGTGGCGGCGAAAAAGACCGCCGGCGTGCTGGGCGACGACCTGGCGCTGAACGCGCAGCAGGTGGCTGGCGTGACCGCTGACCGCGAATTGCCGGTGGTGTGGGCGGTGGCCAAGGGCTCGGCCATCAACAAGCTCATCCTGGTGCCGGCGGCGCTGGCCATCAGCGCCTTCATTCCCTGGGCGGTGATTCCGTTGTTGATGTTGGGCGGCGCATTCCTGTGCTTTGAAGGCTTCGAGAAACTGGCGCACAAGTTTTTGCACGCGCCCGAGGAAGACGAAGCCCACCATGCCGAGCTGACCCAGGCGCTGATCGACCCGAATGTGGACCTGGTCGCGTTCGAGAAAGACAAGATCAAGGGCGCGGTGCGCACCGACTTCATCTTGTCGGCCGAAATCGTCGTCATCACCCTCGGCACTGTGGCCGACAAACCCTTCGGCACCCAGGTGGCGGTGCTGGTCGGCATTTCAGTCTTGATGACCGTCGGCGTGTACGGCCTGGTGGCGGGCATCGTGAAGCTCGACGACGGTGGGCTTTACCTCAGCCGGCGCACGGGGCAAGGCGTGTTGCCGCGCTTGTTGCGCAGCTTCGGCCGGGGCATCTTGCTGGCGGCGCCGTACCTGATGAAGACGCTGTCGGTGGCCGGCACGGCCGCCATGTTTTTGGTGGGCGGCGGCATTCTGGTGCACGGCTTTCCGGCCCTGCACCACGCGGTGGAAGCGCTGTCGCAAAAGGCTTCCGGCGCTGTGCTTCAGGTGTTGAGCGTCAACGCCTTGAACGCCTTGACCGGCATCGTGGCCGGGGCTTTGGTGCTGGTGGTGGTGATGGCCGGCCAGAAGTTGTTCGGTCGCGGCAAAGCCGCGCACTGACCGGCTGCCTCGGGGTCACTGCCCCGGGGTGGACGCCGGCCCAGCGGCCGGCGGCACAAGGGCTGGGGGCACGACGAAGGCCGGGTCATCAAGCCCAATGCCCGTCACCTGCCCGCCGTTCAGCCATTCGCTGTACAGCCAGTCGCCGTTGACTTGCACCACGCCGTCGGGCACTTCGGGTTCGGCCACCGGCACGCCGTGCAAGGCGTGGCGCATGAAGTCGATCCAGATCGGCAGCGCCAGGCCGCCGCCCGATTCACGTTCGCCCAGGCTGCGCGGCGTGTCGTGGCCCATCCAGACCACGGTCGCCAAGCCCGGCTGGTAACCGGCGAACCAGGCGTCCACCGCGTCGTCGGTGGTGCCGGTTTTGCCGTAGAGGTCGGGGCGCTTGAGTGCCGCCTGCGCCCGCGCGGCGGTGCCGCTGCGTGTCACTTCCTGCAGCAGGCTGTTGGTGATGAAGGCATTGCGCGCCGGGATCACGCGGTCGGCCTCTGCGGGTGTGTGGGGCGGCGCCTCGAACAGCACCTGGCCTTGCGCGTCGGTGATGCGTTCGATCAGCACCGGGTTGACGCGCAACCCGCCATTGGCCAGCACCGCATACGCGGCCGCCATCTCGGTGGGGGTGGTGCTGCCCGAGCCCAGCGCGAGCGTCAGGTTGCCGGGCAGCTTGTCGGCCGCGAAGCCGAACCGTGCCGCCCATGCGCGCACCACGTCCACACCCAACTGCTTCACCAGGCGGATCGACACCAGGTTCTTTGACCGCGCCAGCGCTTCGCGCAGCGTCAGGGGGCCGTCGAAATTGCCGTCTGAATTTTTGGGTGACCAACCCATCGTGTCGTCGGCCTCGGGCAGGGGCGCGTCGTTGATCAGCGTGGTGGGCATCACGCCATGTTCCAGCGCGGCCGAGTACACGAAAGGCTTGAAGGCCGATCCCGGCTGGCGCTGGGCCTGGCTGGCGTGGTTGAACTGGTTGCGGCTGAAATCGAAGCCGCCCACCAGTGCCCGCAGTTGGCCGGTGTGCGGGTCCATCGCCACCAGTGCGGCTTCGACCTGCGGCCATTGAGTGATGGCCCAGCCCTTGCCTTGCTTCATGACGCGGATCACCGCGCCCCGGTGAATCGCCAACGCCGCCTTGGCGCGTGCCGAAAGTGCTGCTCGCGCCAGGCGCAGGCCGTCACCGCTGATGCGCACCGACTCGCCGGTGGCCAGCGTGGCGTGCACCGCTGCGGGCGAAGCCGAGGTGACGAGCGCCACGCGCAGGTCGGTGTCGTCTTCGTGGTCGGCCAGGGCCTGGGCCAGCTCTTGGGGCGGCGTGCCCTCGGGCAGGTCTTCTTCGCTTTCGGGGCCGCGATAGGGCTGGCGGCGGTCGAAGTCGAGCACGCCTTTGCGCAGGGCCTTGTGCGCGGCTTCCTGGTCGCTGGCGCGCAGCGAGGTGTAGACCTTCAGGCCCAGCGTGTAAGCCTCTTGGCCGTACTTCGCGTGCACCACTTGGCGCGCCACCTCGGCGGCGTGTTCGGCGTGTACTGGCGAAGCCAGGCTGCGCCGCACCTGCAGGGGTTCGGCCTGGGCGGACTCGAACTGCGCGGTGTTGATGACGCCTGCATCAAGCATGCGGTCGAGCACCACGAGCTGGCGTTTGCGGGCGCGGTCGAAGTCGGCCACCGGGTTGGCGTGCGCGGGGTTTTGCGGCAGGCCGGCCAGCATGGCCACCTCGGCCACCGACAGCCCGGCCAGCGGCTTGCCGAAGTAGGCCTGCGAGGCGGCCTCGAAGCCGTAGGCGCGCTGGCCCAGATAGATCTGGTTCATGTACAGCTCAAGCACCTGTTCCTTGCTGAGCTGCCGTTCGATCTTCAAGGCCAGCAGCATCTCGCGCAGCTTGCGTTCATAGGTCTTGCGCGACGAAAGGAAGAAGGTGCGCGCCACCTGCTGGGTGATGGTTGATGCGCCTTGGCTGCGTTCACGCCTCAGGTTGGCGATGGCCGCGCGCAGCACGCCTTTCAAGTCCACGCCCGCGTGGTCGCGGAAGCGCCGGTCTTCGACGGCCAGCACCGCGTCTTGCATCAGCTTGGGCACCTGCGCGATCGGCAGGTGAATGCGCCGCTCGGCGCCGAACTGGCCAATCTCGACGCCGTCTTGCGTGAAGACGCGCAGCGGCTGCTTGGGCCGGTAGTCGCTGAGTGGGGCGATGTCGGGCAGTTGCCCAACGATCACCGCGACCGTCAGCGCGAAGCCGGCGACGGCCAGGGCACCGGCCGCCGCCAGCACGAGCCCCACGCGGCGCACGGTGATGCGGCGGGGGCGGGGTGGGCCGACGAGCCCGGGGGCGTCGCCCGGCTCGGCTCCGGGCTCGTGAGGGTCGTTCAACGGCTCACGATTTCCAGCAGTTCGACTTCAAATTCCAGCGTGGCGTTGGGCGGGATCACGCCACCCGCGCCGCGCTCACCATAGGCGATGGACGGTGGGCAGGTCAGCTTGGCCTTGCCGCCGACCTTGACGCGCTGCAGGCCTTCAGTCCAGCACTTCACCACGCCGTTGAGCGGGAAGGTGGAAGGGGCGCCGCGCGAGTAGGAGCTGTCGAATTCTTTGCCGCCGGGGAAGCTGCCGCGGTAGTGCACTTTCACGGTATCGGACGAGGACGGGTGCTTGCCGGTGCCGTCTTTCAGTGAACGGAACACCAGGCCGCTGGGGGTGACCAGTGCGCCGGGTTCCTTGGCGGCAACGGCGGCGGAATCGGCCTGCGCGTGGGCAGGCAGGGTGCACAAGGCGGTGAGGGCGATCGAGGCAACAAGGGTCAACAACTTCACGGCGGTGTCTCCGGGGGGTGAGGGAGCCGCCATGCTAAGCCCACCCCCACGCACACTTTGTTGCCTCACCGCTCAGGCCCTGCGGGTTTCGGGGGCTGGCTCCTACACTTGGCGCCCGCTCCGCAACCCCCGCCCCGATGGCCCTGCTGCTTGCCCCCATGGAAGGTCTGCTCGACTTCACCCTGCGCGACATCCTCACGCGGGTGGGTGGCATCGACTGCTGCGTGTCGGAATTCATTCGCGTCACCGGCACGCTGCTGCCCAACAAGGTGTTCACGCGGATCGTGCCCGAGCTGAATCACGGGGCGTGCACGCCGGCCGGTGTGCCGGTGCGGGCGCAGTTGATGGGCTCGGACCCCAACTGCCTGGCCGAGAACGCGGCCAGGCTGGCGGCGTTGGGGCCGGCGGGCATCGACCTGAACTTCGGTTGCCCGGCAAAGGTGGTGAACCGCCACGGCGGCGGCGCGGCACTGCTGCAAGACCCCGAACTGGTGGGCCGCATCGTGGCGGCGGTGCGGCACGCGGTGCCGGCCACGATGCCGGTGTCGGCCAAGATGCGGCTTGGTTTCAACGACGACACGCGGGCCGAAGACTGCGCGCTGGCCATC
This sequence comes from Rhizobacter sp., assembly GCA_043727255.1. Lineage (GTDB taxonomy): Bacteria > Pseudomonadota > Gammaproteobacteria > Burkholderiales > Burkholderiaceae_C > Rhizobacter. The sequence continues at coordinate 15,599 of JAYSYW010000138.1, forward strand.
GCCGAAAGCGGCGCCAGCGAACTGGTGGTGCATGCGCGCACCAAGGCGCATGGCTACCGGCCACCGGCCTACTGGGAACGCATCGGTGACATTCGCCGGGTGGTCAGCCTGCCGATGGTGGCCAATGGCGAAATCTGGTCGGTGGCTGACGCGCTGCGCTGCCGCGAGTTGTCGGGCTGCGATTCGCTGATGCTGGGCCGGGGCATGGTGGCCGACCCGGCGCTGGCGCTGTCGATCCAGGCGTTGAGCCCGCAGGCGCTGGGCTGGGGCGAGCTGCTCCCGCTGATGGGCGGGTTTTGGACACTGATTGAAAGCCACGTCGAGCCCAAGCACCGCGCTGGCCGCCTGAAGCAGTGGTTGAACTACCTGCGGCGGTGTTACCCACAAGCCGAGGTGGTGTATGGCGAGTTGCGCACGGTGACCGACCCGGTGCGCATCGGGCAGCAACTGCAGGGGTGGATCGATGCGTCGATGGGTGATGGGCCAGGCGCCCAGGCCCCGCTGGAAAAGAAAGCGGCCCGGGGCGGCTTTGCCGAAGCAATGTTGCACACCGGGCCGCTTGTCGCTGGGCTGGCCAGCTAAACGACTAGCAGGGCGATCAGCGGATGAAGGTGCCGCGCGGGCCGACGATGGTGATTTCGACGAAGCTCACGGGGTGATGGTTGGTGGGGGTGAAGCGCACGTCAGGGCCGCCGTCCACGTTCAGCAGCTTCATGCCTTCGATGCCCCGGTTCACCGATTGGGGCGTCACGTTCTTGCCGGCACGGCGAATGCCCTCGGACAGCATCATGAACATCAGGAACGCGGCGTTGTGGCCGTAGCTGATGGTCTGGTTGGCGCGCTCGGTTTCCTTCGCGTACTCACGCGCGGCCGGGTTGGTCTGGCGCCAGGGGTAGGGCGATATCTGCGTGATGGCCAGGCCGCGCGCGTCTTCACCCAGGTAGGGCAGGGCGGGTGCCGCCGTGCCAATGGTGTACAGCGGCACGCTGGCGAAGGCCTTGTGCGCCTTCACGTAGCCCACCACCGACGGGCCGGCAATGCCGATCATCAGCACCGCCAGGGGCTCTTTGGCGGCCGTGGCTTGCGCGGCGCCGAGCACGTCGCTGCCGTTCATCGCCATGGGCGTGGCGGCCACCATCGTGCCGCCTTGCGCCTTGATGGCTTGTTCGGCGATCGGCAGCATCAGCTTGCCGAATTCGTTGTTCTGGAAGACGACCGCGATGCGGTCCTGGCGCAGCGTCATCATGTGGCGCACGCACTGGATCACCTCGTCGGTGTAGCTGGCCGCCGTTGTGTAGAAGTACGGGTGGTGCTTCTGGCGCAGCACGTGCGAGCCGGTGTAGGCGCCGAACAGCGGCACTTTCTTTTCCAGCAGCAGCGGCAGCACCGACGCCACACCCTGGGTGTTGCCCAGGCCGGTGAGGACAACAACCTTCTCCTTGTCGATCAAGGTGACCACGTTTTCATACGTGCGGCGGGGGTCGAAGGCGTCGTCAAGCTGCACCAGCTTGAGCTTGCGGCCGTTGATGCCGCCCTTGCGGTTGATGGTGTCGAGGGCGAGTTGCTGGCCTTGCAAGGCCGCCTGGAAGGCCGGTGCCACGAAGCCGGTGAGCGGAATGCTCTGTCCAATGACGATCGGCCCTTCGGTCGAGGCCAAAGACGGCCACGCGGCGGTGGCGCCCAGCCCGGCCGCAGTGGCCCCCAGCCACTCACGGCGATTCCAACTCTTGTTCATGCGGTCACTTCTCCACGGTCAAAAAAATACGGGCGCCATACGACGCCCGCTTGAGACATGCAATCTAACCCAGCCCGCGCAGGGGCTGGTGTGACGGTTCACACGGTGGTGGCGACTCTTTGTACGGGCGTTTGGCTGACAGACCTGTCCTTACCACCGCAACCCTTGTCAGACGTTTTCTTACGCGTGTTGCAGCCCTTCGGCGACACCCTGGTGCGGCGTGCGCCCAAGGAAATGGCCGGGTTTGCTGCCTAAGCTTGTTTGGCGTGGATGTCACGCTGTGCCGCAGGAGATCGACGCCATGAATTCAATCTTTGGCCCCTTGCCCCCTTCCCCCGTTGATGGCCGGTATGAACTGCGCTTCCGTTCGTTGTTTCAAGAGGGGCGTGCCTTGGCCTTCCCCTGCGATGCCCGGGGCCGGGTCGAGTTGGACGCGTTGAGCGAACGCGCCCGCCACAACTACCTTTATGCACGTGCCGTGGTCGGTCGCGAATACGCGTCCCCCGCAGTTCAGCTCTGCGACATGCACTGAGAGAGCCTCAGCGCTCCGGTGGCCCGAACCCCGGGTGCCTGGGATCACAATGGCGCAGATTTTTGTATGCGCCGCGTGTGATGCCCTCATCTTCAGTCCCCCTCAAGACGCCTGCGGGCCAAGACGAGCTGCGGCATCGCACCCTCAAGCTCAGCCAGCGCCACCGCACGGTGCTGCTGCTTGTGGACGGCCGGCGCAGCGTGAGCCAGGTGCTCAGCCTGGCGCTCCAAGCCGGCGCCGCCACCAGCCACTTTGAAGAACTGGTCCGACTGGGGCTGGTGCAGCTGCCGAACGAGGCGGCCGCGCCCGAGCCGGTTGAAACGATGCCGGGCGCACTTGACCTGATGCGCGTGCAAAGCCTGGAGCTGGATGTGCCGGCCGATGGCGGCGTGGAGGCCGAAGCCGACGCCACCATTGGTGCCGGGTTTTCAACCGAGGTGCCTCAGCCTCTTGAAGCACCTGCCGCAACCGAGCTTGATCAGCCGGCTTGGCCTGCCGAGCCCGATGTCGCTTTGTTGGAGCCCTTGCCCGAAGCATTGCCTGAATTGCCGCTTGAATTCCCGGTCGATGCGCCGCTTGAACTGCTGTTGGAGCCGCTACCGGCGGTCCCCGAGGAATTGCCCGCTGAACCCCAAGTCAATGTGTTGCCCGATGTGGCCGAGTTCCCCCAGATCCCGCAGCCTCCGCCCCTGGCTGCATCTGCACCTGAAGCGCGCCAGGAACCCTGGATGGACGACCCACCCGACCCCTGGGCCACGACGGCCGTCCTGCCCCCGAACGTGCCCACGCGCGACGAATGGCCGTCGGCTGAGTCGCCTGTGCCACCCGTCGCGGGTTGGCCGGAGCTTTCTGCTGCCCTGCCAACCCCTGCCGACCCGCCGGTTCTGCGCGAAATACCAGTGCGCGTTCTGTCTATCGAAACATTCGACCCCATGCACGAACTTCGCTTCGAGGGGCCGAACGGCGAATACCAATTGCTCGCGCATGTGGGCGACCTGTTGGCCAAAGCGCTGAGCTTCGATTCACCGCTTTTTTCAACACGCACGCTGATGCGCGTGCGCATGGCGCAGACGCACCGGGAGTTGATCAATCTGGTTTGGGAGATCGAGCACCAATTCCAGCGTTCGCGCCGCGCCCATGGCGGATCAGCCGCCCTGTACGAAGCCCGCGAACTGCTGGGCATGGGCAACACGCAAGTGGCCGGTGACAGCCAGGCCGGCTGGCCCGAAGACGAAGCCTGAACCCTCGTTCGCGGCTTCCAGGCTGCGAAACCTGAGCTGAATGCGCTCCGGCGCGCTTCGTCAAACCCTCCGTCCAAAACCGACCACCCCAATTCCAAGGGGCGTGGCGTAGCGACTGCGTTCAACCTCGGGGCAACCCGAAGTGACGGCACCTCTAAGTTCGAGACAATGTGGTCTGTTTGGTGGAAATTTTGTTTCGTCTAGTAGAACGATTCAGCAATTTCCCAAAAAGGCCAGAACCGGTTTGCGGCTGGCCTGCCTGATCAACCGGAGGAGAACCCAGATGAAGAGCGCCACCTTTTGGAAAACCGTGGTTTTGTCATGCACCGTTGGTGTGTTGGCCGCAGGCTGTGGCGGTGGCGATGACGACACCGTTGCCGCGACCGCGATCGACGCCTGCGCTGCCGTGGCCGCCGCTGCGCCGGCCTCGGGTGCTTCGGCGCCTGTGTCGGCGACGGGTGCCTACATGTGCGGCGCCGGGGTGGGGGTGAGCAACCTCGAAGCCTCGGTCAGCTTCTACAAAAACGTGTTCGGGATGAAAGAGTTGGTGCGCATCCAGCGTGCCGACCGCAACGAGGTGGTGCTCGACTCGGCCGACAGCCGCGGCTCGCGCTTGGTGCTGATGAACTTCACGGATGGCTCGGCGCGCAACTACAGCCAGAACCCGGGCAAGATCGTTTTCTACGTGCGTGACGCCGCCTTGATTGAGACCATGCGCAACGCCTTTGTCACGGCCGGTGCAGCCAAGCCTCGCCCGGCGGTCGTCAGCCTGGGCAGCACCATTTCGTTTGGCCGTGACCTCGACGGCAACTTGATCGAAATGGCCACCAGCACCGGTGTCACGCACTCCTACCTGAGTGCCATCGGCATCGGGGTGTCGAACCTCACGCAGGCCCGTGCCTTCTATGTGGACACGCTCGGCATGGAAGCCGATGCGCGCATCAACCTCGCGCCTGGCCGCCTCCCGGTGGGTTTCATTCCGGTGCCGATTCAGCCGGCCATCGCTGCGTCTGGGGCTGAGCCTGCCTACCCGGCCATCCCGGCCTACAACGAGTACATCCTGATCTCCCAGGCTCGGCGTGGTTCGGCCATCGTGATCATGAATTACCCGGCCCCTGCGGTGGTGAACTACACCAACAACCCGATCAAGCTGACGATGCGGGTCGATGACCCGGCCGCCTATGCCCAGCGCATCACTGCGGCCGCAGTGGCCGGCGCCACCGTCACGCGTGCACCGGCTGCGGCGGCCGACCTCGGCGGCGCAGTCGTCGGCTATGCGACCGACGCGAATGGGACGGTGCTCGAAATCCTGCCGAACTGAGAATTGCCCTGACCCCTGGCCGCCGCGCGATGCATGTTGCGCGGCGGCCTTCCCACTTGAAAGGACCGCCATGAGCGCACAAACCCAGTTTCTCGAAATGATCCAGACCGGCCAGGCGTACTCGCCTGAGATGCTGATGTCGCTGTACGACCAGCTCGAAGGGGCCACGGCCGACTTCATGATCGGCACCTGGAAGGGCGGCAAGTTCGACGGCGGCAAGGACCCGGACCCGATCAAGTGGTACGGCAAGCGCTTCGTGTCGCGCACGCACGTCGAGCCGCTTCTGTGTCGCAAGGAAGACGGCACGGTCTACTCGTACGACAACCTGGGCATCGCGCAACTGCGCGAGGTGGTGTTCAACGGCAAGGTCTGCGCTTCGCTGATCTACGACAAGCAACCCATCATGGATTACTTCCGCGTGGTCAACGAGAACGTCGTCATCGGACTGGGCGACGTGAAGGGCAAGCCCACCGACTTCTTCTTTCACCTGACGCGCGAGTGAGGCAAGGCACCGTTCCCCCGGTCCGAGTTCCGTGCTTCCCGGCCCGACCGGACCGGACTGGACTGGACTGGACTGGACTGGACTGGACTGGACTGGACTGGGCTGGACTGGGCTGGACCGACTGACCCGACCTGACCTGACCTGACCTGACCTGACCTGACCTGACCTGACCTGACCTGACCTGACCCGACCCGACCCGACCCGACCCGACCCGACCCGTTCGCCCTGAGCAGGGACTGAGCTTGTCGAAGGCCCGTTGTCGAAGGGTTGGTGAAAGGTGCTCAGGGCCTTCGACAAGGCACAGCCTTGCCTTCAGTCCTGAGCCTGTCGAAGGGTCAGCCCGAACGGTTTTGGGGGAGGGTCCTGAGGGAGGGGTGAGGGACCTGAGGGAGCCCGAGGAGTGCCCCGTGCCTCACTTGGCCCAGGTGTCTTTCAGCGTCGTGGTGCGGTTGAACACCAGCTTGCCGGCCGCGTGGTCCACCCGGTCGGCCACAAAGTAGCCGTGCCGCTCGAACTGGAAGCGGTCGTCGGCTTTCGCCGCGCCCAGGCCCGGTTCCACATAGGCGGCCACGACCTTCTTGCTGTTGGGGTTCAACACACTCAGGAAATCGGCGCCGCCCGCGTCGGGCTGGGCCTCGGTGAACAGCCGGTCATACAGCCGCACCTCGGCCGGCAGGCTGGTCGCCACGCTGACCCAGGTGACCACGCCCTTGACCTTCACCGCATCGGCTCCGGGCGTGCCGCTCTTGGTGTCGGGGACGATCGTCGCCAGCACCGCCGTGACCTGGCCTTGTGCGTCTTTTTCGCAGCCAGTGCACTCGATCACGTAGCCGTACTTCAGCCGCGTCTTGTTGCCGGGGAAGAGGCGTTGATAGCCCTTGGGCGGCACCTCGGCGAAGTCTTCGCGTTCGACCCACAACTCGTTCGTCAACACGAACTGGCGCTGGCCGCGTTCAGGGTGGCCGGGGTGGGCCGGCGCGTGGCAAGGTTCTTGGTGGGCCTCGCCACCGAACACGTCGGCGAAGTTGGTCAGCTTGAGCTTCAACGGGTCAAGCACCACGCAGGCGCGGGTGGCTTTGGGGTCGAGGTCGTCGCGCAGCGCGATTTCGAGCGAGCTGTAGTCGAGCCAGCCGCCGGCCTTGCTGACGCCGCTGCGTTCGGCCAGCAGTTGCAGGCTCTCGGGCGTGTAGCCACGGCGGCGCAGGCCGACGATGGTGGGCATGCGTGGGTCGTCCCAGCCGCTCACGTGCTTTTCGTCCACAAGCTGTTTGAGCTTGCGTTTGCTGGTGACGATGTAGGTGATGTTGAGCCGCGCGAATTCGTACTGGTGCGGGCGTGGCTGCGCCAGCAGGCCAAGCGTGCAGAGCTGGTCGAGCAACCAGTCGTAGAACGGCCGCTGGTCTTCAAATTCAAGCGTGCAAATGCTGTGGGTGATGTTTTCCAGCGCGTCTTCGATCGGGTGCGCGAAGGTGTACATCGGGTAGATGCACCAGGTGTCGCCGGTGTTGTGATGCGTGGCGCGCTTGATGCGATAGAGCGCCGGGTCGCGCAGGTTGATGTTGGGCGAGGCCATGTCGATCTTGGCGCGCAGCACGGCGGCGCCGTCAGCCAGCTTGCCGTCGCGCATGTCGCGCAAGCGGGCCAGGTTTTCGGCCGGGCTGCGGGCGCGGAAGGGGCTGTCGGTGCCGGGGGTTGAGAAGTCGCCCCGGTTGGCGCGCATCTGGTCGGGCGTCTGCTCGTCCACATAGGCCAGGCCGGCTTCCACCAGCGCTTCGGCGGCGCGGTACATGAAGTCGAAATAGTTGCTGGCGTTGTAGAGGTGGCTGGTGCGTTGGCCGTTGTGTTCGGCTTGCCAGTCGAAGCCCAGCCAGGTCACCGCGTCGATGATCGAATCGACGTATTCCTGCTCTTCCTTTTCAGGGTTGGTGTCGTCGAAGCGCAGGTGGCACACGCCGCCGTAGTCGCGGGCCAAGCCGAAATTCAGGCAGATGCTTTTGGCGTGGCCGATGTGCAGGTAGCCGTTCGGCTCGGGCGGGAAACGGGTGCGGATCTTGGCCGGGTCGGGCTCGCCCTTCACATGGTGGGCAGCGTCACCGGGGGTGCCCGCGAAGCGCCGCCCCGAATAGGTGCCCTGGGCCAGGTCGCGTTCGATGATCTGCCGCAAGAAGTTGCTGGGTTTGCCATCGACGGCAGCGGCGGCGGGCAGGGGATTCTTGACGTCGCTCATGGGCTGGAGGGGGAACGAAGGCTGGGGGACCGGCTTGATCGGCGCAAACGCGAGGTGCGAAAGGCCGGAAACGGCGCGAAATCAAGCGAAAAAGCGGGCGAAAACGATTGTAGTGCGCGACCCGAAGTGCCTGCTCACCGGCTGAGGGCCGTGAACCACGCCACGCTAGACGTTTCTATTTGTATCCACCCCCGTGGCTGCAGGATGCCATCACCGAACCATCCCCCAAAGAATCGCGCCTCTTTGCGGCGCACACACTGCTGGCTGCGTCAATTGACGGGTAGGTGGTGGTGGCCGTAGCCGACACGACGAGATGCTTTTTCAATGACCCGACCCTCTGCGCCCGATCGCCCGACCCTCCAGCCTGGCCCTGACATCAGCATCGGCGCCGAAGTCGATGAGCCCCACACCGCGCCGGCTTCTGCCGCGCGTGCCCCGCATTTCCAGCGCGTGTCTCAGGGCCATTCGCTCACGCCAACCGCCCATGCCTGGTTGGCCGGCTTGCCGCCGCGCTACCAGCCGCTGGCCACGGCGCGGCGGTTTCCGCACATCGTCAACAGGTTTGCGGCGCTTTGGGATGCACCGACCGGGCTGCCGGGATACTTCAAGGAGTTGCTGCTGTCGACCCGCCCCGGCGAGCGTGAAGGCTTTTCGTTCGACGTGCTGACGGAGCTGTCGGATCTGCAATCGATGCTGGCGGCCCGGCAGGGCAGCGGGTCGGGCGGCAAGGCCTTCGGCCTGGCCGGCTTTACAAACAGCAACACAAGCTTTACCAATTCCTTGTGAACCGCTGGCCTTGCGGATCCGTTGCAGACGCAACCCCCGCCGAAGTGCGCTGGGGCCGTCAACAGGAGATCCAGCATGTCCCAACGCAACGCCCTCATTTCCGCCGCCTTGGCCTTGACCACCCTGGTGGGCACTTCCGCCGCCCATGCAGGCGATGTGCACTGGTCGGTCGGCATCAACCTGCCCGCCGTGGGCACGGTGGTCAGCAATGCGCCGGTTTATCAGGGTTACCCGGCCCGGGTGCGTTACGAGCCGGCGCCGGTGTACTACCAACCGGCTCCGGTGTACTACCAACCGGCGCCGGTGTACTACGCGCCGCCTCCGGTGGTGGTGCACCGCCCGGTGGTGGTGTACCAGCCGGCACCGGTTTACTACGCGCAGCCCCGGGTGTCGTATGCCCGTGGTGACTGGCAGCCCCGCCATCGCCATGGCCATGGCCACCGTGAACACCAGCGTCATGGCTGGGACCGCGACGGCGACCACCGTGACAACGACCACCGTGACGACGACCGTCGGGGTGGTGGACACGATCACCGCCGTTGAGCGTCCAGCCTGACTTGCGCCGTGCGCCCTCCACGGTGGGCGCGCGAGGGGTCAGTGCGATGCCTGCCGAAGCTTGTCGAGTTCGGTCTTGAGCATGCGTTCGCGCAGCCCGCCGCCGGCCAGGTGAATGAACACCACCAGTCCGTGGATGGCGAGGCCCAGGCCCCAGCCGGTCAGGGGAGGTTGCCAGCGGGTGGCGCCTGGCACAGCCTGGTTCAGCACGAACAGGCCGAGGTTCACGCACACGAACACGAAAGCATGGGTGTAGAAGCCCATCTTCATGCCGACGCGGCGGCGGGCCTGAGCTTCCAGGGCTTGTGCGGGGTCGGTGGGGTGGTGGCGGCTCATGGTCATTCCTTGCGTGCTGCGATGGGCCGAAGCTTGCGCGGCCACCGGGTCGTCTGCCGAGCGTATTGCGACTAAACGCCGCATCGCGCGACCGAATGCAGCGCGCCCGGCGCCAGTTACATCGCCTTGAAAAGATGGGCGTACAGGCGGCTCACGGGCAAGGTGTCAGGGTGGCCACGCAGGGTGAGCGTCAGCTTGCCGGCTTCATCACGCAAGGCGCTGGCGATGGCGTCGGCGCGCACCACGGTGCCCCGGTGCACCTGCCAGAACTGCTGCGGGTCCAACTGCGGCAGCAGGTCGCGCAGCGAGGTGCGGATCAGGTGTTCTTGCCCTTCAGTGACCACCCGCACGTATTTGTCAGCGGCCTCGAAGTACAACACCTCGCCAACCGGCACGAGGTGGATCGCCGCCCCTTTGCTGGCCTGAATGACGCTGAGCCGGGACGCGGCCGCCGCGCCCATGCCGGGCGACCCCATCAGGTGGCGTAACTGGGTCATCGTGGCTTCCAGCAGCGCCTGCGGCGCTTCGTCGCCGGACGCGCGTTGTGCAAGCGCCTGGCGCAGCCGCTTGCACGTGAGCGCCAGGCGCTCGGGCTGCACCGGCTTGAGCACGTAGTCGATGGCCGAGTGCTCGAAGGCCTGCAGCGCGTACTGGTCGTAAGCCGTCACGAAGACGATCAACGGGAACGGGGAGCCGCCGCGCTCTGGTGACGCATCGGGCCAGTCTTCGGCCAGCGCCTGCGCGGCTTCCAGGCCGCTCATGCCCGGCATGCGGATGTCGAGAAACAGCACCTGCGGGCGCAGCGCCAGGGCTTGTTCGACCGCCGCGGCGCCATGGCCCACCGAGGCCACCACGCGCAGCTCGGGCCACAGGCGTTGGAGCTCGGATTGCAGGTTGGCGGCCAGCAGAGGTTCGTCTTCGGCGATGAGGGCGGTGTTCATGGGCTGGGGCTCCAGGGCAGGCGCAAGGTGGCGAGCGTGCCGCCTTCGCTGTCGGCGGCGGCTTCGAGCGTCAGCGTGGCTTGGGCGCCGTACAACGTGGTGAGGCGTTCGCGCACCTGCGCGAGGCCGAAGCGGGTGCCGTCGGCGGCTGGGGTGTTGAGGCCGGCGCCAGTGTCCCGCACGGTCAAGATCAGTTGACCGGCGTTGTGTGCCGCCCTCACGCGCAGGCTGCCACCATCCACATGCGGTTCCAAGCCGTGTTTGATGGCGTTTTCAACCAGCGGTTGCAGCAGCAGCGGCGGCACCGGGTGCGTGGCCAGTTCGGGCGGCAGGTCGAGGTGGGTGCGCAGGCGTTCGCCCATGCGGATTTTCATCAGCGCGAGGTAGTCGTCCACGCGCTCGAATTCGGCCGTCAGTGGGTGCAAGTCAGCGCGTGACGCGTTCAGCGTGGCGCGCAGGAAGCCGATGAGCTGGTCAAGCATGGCCTGCGCCTTGGGTGGGTCGATGCCTATCAGCACCCGCAGGTTGGCAAGTGTGTTGAACAGCATGTGCGGTTCGAGCTGAGATTCGAGCAGCCTGAGCTTGGCCTGGGTGGCGTCGCGCTGGGCAGCGGCGAGTTGGCGCTGGCGCACCTGCTCGCGGCCACGTGAGTAGAAGAAGAACGAGACGCCAGCGCTGATGCCGAGCGACATCACGATGAAGCCCGAAAAGGTGCGCGGCGAACGTTCCCACAGCGCAAGGTGTTGCAGCCGCAGTACAGGTCGGCCAAGGTGGTGCCCAAAAAGTAGCCGGCCACGGCGGCCAGGCTTTGCAGCACGAAGCGCCGCCAGCCGACCGGCCATCCGCTGTCGGGGTCACGTTTGAACAGGTAGCGCCCGAAGTCGGTGAAGGCCCAGATGCATAGGCCGATGGCTTGCGCATAGACCATGTGAAGCCCCCAGTCGCCCCCGCGGGTGACGCCCAGGCCCAGGCCGACGACGATGTTGAACCCGGCCACGATGGCCCCGTTGCGCAGAAAGTCGCGCGGCGTTGCCTTCGCGCTCACGGCGTGGGCGTGGGAAGCGACGCGCGTGCCCGCAGCGTCTCGGTGGTGTTGCCGGTGCCATCGGGCTTCCAGCGCGGCGGCATGAACAGGTGGTCGACGATGGTGCGCAGTCTGCGAGCGCCGGCCAGGTCACGCCACAGCGCCTTCCACTGATGGAACTCAATGTGCAGCAGGTTGTGGCCGGTGATGGGGTGCACCAAGCCATACCGGCAAGGCAGGTCGTGGTGCTTGGCGCGGTAGGTGCCGAACAGGCGGTCGAAGACGATTAGCAGGCCGCCGTAGCTGGCATCAAGGTAGGCGGGCCTGGCGGCATGGTGCAAACGTTGGGTCGAGGGTGTGTTGAGCATGTATTCGAGCCAGCCGCAGCGGGGAATCCATGCCGCGTGAATCCAGAACTTGTAAAGCAGCGCGATCGCCAGCGTCTGGAACACCACCTGCGCGGGAAAACCCAGCCAGACCAGCGGTATATAGAAGAGCATGTTGCCGAACGGGCGGCCAGTGATGCCGATGCGAAACGCCGCTGCCAGTTTCAGAGCGTTCAGCGAGTGGTGCACCGCGTGGCTGCACCAGAACCAACGCACTCGGAGCGCTGCGCGGTGGAGCGAGTAGTAGCAAAACTCCTGGCCGATGAAGAGCGCCCGCACCGCCTCCCGGCCGTCGGGCACCACCGTGCCCACGCGGTGCGCGTGCGCCCACATGATGAGAGGCGTGGCCAGCGTGAAGGGCGGGGCGATCTGCAAGCCAACGCGCAAGAAGAGATTGGTCAACGACACCCCAGTGGTCCACCAGTCACAAGACCATCGCCACGACAGCACCACCGCTTCTATCAGTGAGACCAGCGGAATTGTCGGCAAGGCAACGAGCAGGAGGCTGTTGTACATAGAGGAAGAGCGCGCAGTGTGGCCGAGGGCACGCGGCGGACGAACCGCCAAAGATGATGCACTGTGCCAGTCCTGCAGGTTGCGCGACGCGCGCGTGCGACGAGATGCAGTTGCCCGTCGCCAGCCGGTGGCTTTAGGGCGTCAGATGGGTTCTAGGAGCCTGTCGGGCTGGGGGAGCGTCGGCTGCAATTTGGCCGCAGCGGTCCATTTTTCACCGGCTTCTTGTCCCATAGCTACGGCTATGGGACAA
>JAYSYW010000139.1:0-11166 GCA_043727255.1 Rhizobacter sp.
TTCCTTGATCTTGCCTTCGGGCAGCGCGCCCATGAAGCCGTCCACCGGCTGGCCATTCATCAGCAGGATGCAGGTGGGGATGCTTCGAATGCCAAACGCGCCGGCCAGTTGCTGTTCCTGGTCGGAATCGATCTTGACCAGCTTGAAGCGGCCGGCGTAGTCGCCTTCCAGCTTTTCCAGCAACGGGCCGACCACCTTGCAGGGACCGCACCAGGGCGCCCAGAAGTCCACCAGCACGGGCTGGCTCATGGAGGCGGCAATGACCTCCTGCTCGAAGTTCTCTGCGGTGATGTCGATCATGCGGGGGTCGCTCGGCTCGCTAAAAGTAAAATCAGGCTCTTCTTCGGGAATTCTATGAACATGAGCGCCGTGTCCGTCGGGGTCGTCATGGGGTCCAGCAGCGACTGGGACACCCTGCAGCATGCGGTGCAGATTCTCCTGGAATTCGGCATCCCCCATGAGGCGAAGGTCGTCTCGGCCCACCGCATGCCCGACGACATGTTCGCCTATGCCGAGGGCGCGTTTTCGCGTGGCCTGCGGGCCATCATCGCGGGCGCTGGCGGTGCCGCGCACCTGCCCGGCATGCTGGCGTCCAAGACGCTGGTGCCGGTGCTGGGTGTGCCGGTCGCCAGCCGTCACCTCCAGGGCGTGGATTCGTTGCACTCCATCGTGCAGATGCCCAAGGGCATTCCGGTCGCCACCTTCGCCATCGGCACGGCCGGCGCGGCCAATGCGGCGCTGTTCGCGGTGGCCATGCTGGCGGCGGACCAGCCGGCCCTGCGCGAGAAGCTGGAGGCGTACCGCACCAAGCAGACCGAGGCTGCGCGCGCCATGTCAGCAGAACTGAAATGAGGCTCCCGCGCTCACTGTGTTCGCTGCCCCCCGAGAGGGTGCACAGCTCCCTTGGGGCGGCCCGGCGGGAGCTGACATGACCGCTGAATTCATCGCCCCTGGCGCCACGCTCGGCGTCATGGGTGGCGGCCAGTTGGGCCGCATGTTCGTGCACGCGGCCCAGCAGATGGGCTACTTCACTGCGGTGCTCGACCCCGACATCGCCAGCCCGGCCGGGCTCGTGTCGCACCACCATGTGCAGACCGACTACCTCGCGCCCGGTGGCCTGTCGCAACTGGTCCGGCACGCGGTGGCCATCACCACCGAGTTCGAGAACGTGCCGGCCGAGGCCCTGCGCCTTCTGGCTGAAAAGCGGCAGGTGGCGCCTGCCTCCGCCGCCGTTGCCACCTGCCAGGACCGTGCCGCCGAGAAGGCGCATTTCGTGGCCTGCGGTGTGCCTTGCGCGCCGCACGCACGCATCGAAACCCCTGAGCAACTGGCGGCGGTTGATGCCGATCTGCTGCCTGGCATCTTGAAGACGACCCGCCTCGGCTACGACGGCAAGGGGCAGGCGCGCGTGACGACCCGCGACGAGCTGGCTGCGGCCTGGGCGGCGCTGAAGCAGGCGCCGTGCGTGCTGGAAAAAATGCTGCCGCTGGCGTATGAGGTCAGCGTGATCGTGGCGCGTGGCGCCAACGGCGAGGTGGTGCACTTCCCGCTGCAGCAGAACCTTCACCGTGACGGCATCCTGGCCGTCACGCAGGTGCCCGCGATCGATGTCACGCCCGAGGTGCGACAACAGGCCGAGGCGGCAGCCGAGAAAGTGGCGGCCACGCTGGGATACGTCGGCGTGCTGTGCGTTGAATTCTTCGTGCTGCAAGACGGCCGGCTGGTCGCCAACGAGATGGCGCCGCGCCCCCACAACTCGGGCCACTACACGCTCGACGCCTGCGATGTGTCGCAGTTCGACCTGCAAGTGCGCACGCTGGTCGGCGCCCCGCTGGTGGCACCGCGCCTGCATTCGCCGGCCGTCATGCTGAACCTCCTGGGCGACCTGTGGTTTGACGGGCAAAGCAGCGTGCCGCGTGAACCCGACTGGCAGGCGCTGCTCGCCCTCCCCGGGGTTCACCTGCACCTGTACGGCAAAACCGAAGCCAGCCGGGGCCGCAAGATGGGCCACCTGACGGTGACCGCCGCCACCGCCGACGCAGCCCGCACTGCGGCGCTGCGGGTGGCGTCGCTGCTCGGTTTGGCCGCTTGGTGACTTGACGGAGCCGGGCGTGCTGCTGGACGCAAAAGCCCCGGGCACCATCGAGCGTGCCGCCGACGCCTTGGCCGCCGGTGAATTGGTGGGCCTGCCCACCGAAACCGTCTACGGCCTCGGCGCGCGTGCCGATGACGACGTGGCCGTGGCCAAGGTCTTCGCCGCCAAGGGCCGGCCGGCCGACCACCCCTTGATCGTCCACGTGGCCGACGCGGCCGATGCCGCCCAGTTCGCCGCGCAGTGGCCATTGGTCGCCCAGCGCCTGACGGCTGCGTTGTGGCCGGGGCCGCTGACGGTGATCGTGCCGCGCGCGCCGCACCTCGGCGCTGCCGCAGCCGGTGGCCAGGCCAGCATCGGCCTGCGCTGCCCTGCCCACCCCGTGGCGCAAGCCCTGCTGCGCGCCGCGCGCGACCGTGGCGTACCGGGCGTGGCCGCACCCAGTGCCAACCGCTTCGGCCGCGTCAGCCCCACCCAGGCCGTGCACGTGGTGCAGGAATTTGGTGACGCTCTGGTCGTGCTGGACGGCGGTGCCTGCGAGGTCGGCATCGAATCGGCGATCGTTGATTGCACCCGGGGCCGCCCGGTGCTGCTGCGCCCCGGCGTGCTGACGCGGGCGCAGATTGAACACGCCGCTGGCGAGCCGCTGCAAGACCGCGACGATGCCGCGCCACGCGCTTCGGGCACGCTCGAAGCGCACTACGCGCCGCGCGCCAAAGTGCGTTTGATGAGCACCCCTTTGCTGAAACAGGCGCTCGACTTGCTGGGCAACGCAGGCCCGAGGCTGGCGGTATATTCCCGCACCGTTGCGCCCGGGCGCGCGTTCGGTGTGGTGCACCGTGTGATGCCCGCCCAAGCTGGCGCCGTGGCCCACGAACTCTTTTCCGTGTTGCGCGAACTCGATGACGAGAACGTGCCTCTCATCTGGGTGGAGGAGCCTCCGCCCGAGCCCGAATGGGACGGCGTGCGCGACCGGCTGCAACGCGCCGCGGCATCCTGACGCCGCCGGCCCCGAACCCCGATTCTCTGGAGTGTTGATGAATTTCCCCCGTGCTTTCCAACGTGTCGCCGCTGTCGGCGCCGTGCTTCTTGCTTCGACCCTGCTCGCTTCGTGCGGCGGTGGCGACCAGGCCGAACGCTTTGTGCCCACACGCGTGCTGGCTTTCGGCGACGAGTCGAGCGTGATCGTTCAAGGCACCACCACCACCAACGGGGCCAAGTACACGGTCAACGCGCTGGTGGCTGGCACCACCACCAACAACTGCGAGGCGTACCCGCTGTGGCCGCAGTTGGTCGCGGGCGCCTATGGCTTTGCTTTCGAGCAGTGCCGGGGCAGTGCCACCAGCACGACCAGCCGCACCCTGGCGGTGGCCAACGCCACCGCCGCTGGCGTGCAAACCCAGGTGGACGGCTTTCTCGCCGCCGGGGGCGCCTTCACCGATAAAGACCTGGTGACGGTGATGGCGGGGCTGAATGACATCGTCGCGCAAGCCCAGGCCAGCAGCACCGAGGCCGAGAAGGTCGCCGCTGTTGAAGCGGCCGCCATCAGCCTGGCCGGCCAGATCAACCGCATGGTCAACGCCGGTGCCCGCGTGCTGTTTGCCACCGTGCCAAACGTGGGTTCCACGCCGTGGGGCCGCGCCGACGCCAACCGCTCGGCCCTGTTGACGACGCTGACGCTGCGGTTCAACAGCCGCCTGCGTTCGACCGTGATCAACGACGGCCGGCGCCTCGCACTGGTCGATGCTTACGAGTCGGTGCGGCAAGTGCTTTTGAACCCGACGACCGTGAGCCTGTCGGGCTTCGTGAACGGTGGTGATGCGCTGTGCCTGCCGGGCACCGTGACGGCGCCCAGCGCGGCCGCCACCACCTGCACCAACGCCGCCACCAGCCTGGTGCCAGGCGGCGACCCGGCCAACTGGCTGTGGGCTGACAACCTGCGCCTCGGCCCCGCCGGGCAGGGCCGCATCGGTCTGCTGGCCGCAGACCGCGCGCGCAGCCACCCGTTCTAAGGTTTAAGCCTTTGGGTCGGCCGCGCGGCCGGTGCCATCGTCGCGTGGCCGCTGCGTCAGCACCAGTTTCATGGTGACGATGCCGGCCGCCAGCATCAGCGTGACCACGTTGGCCACCACGATCGGCCAGGCGCGCAGGGCCACGCCATAGGCCAGCCACAGCGCCACGCCCACAGTGAACAGGCTGTACATGCCGAGCGAAATGCCGCTCACGTCACGGGTGCGAAAGGTCAGCCAGGCCTGCGGCACGAACGAGGCCGTGGTCAGCGTGGCGCCGGCATAACCCAGCCAATCAATACAGCTGGCGGAAAAGTCAGGCACCGCGTTCACTCCTGCTTGGGTTCAGTTGCCGCTGCCGCGCTGTCGAGCGCCGCCCATTGCGCCACCGCTTCGAGCACCGGCTTCGCGGCCCCGGCCTGCGGGTGGTTGACGAGCGCCACCACCACATAGCGGCGGCCGCTGTTGGCCAGCACATACCCGGCAATGCCCGACACGTCGCGCAGCGAACCCGTTTTCAGGTGCGCGCGGCCCAGCGGCGTGTTGCGCGAGCGGCGCATCGTGCCGTCAACGCCTGCGACCGGCAGCGAACTCATCAACTCCGACATCACCGCGCTGCCCCACGAGGCTTGCAGCACCTGGGCCAGCAGCCGGGCGCTCACGCGGGTGTCGCGCGACAGCCCCGAGCCGTTGTCGATCACTGTGCCTTGTGCGATGTCGCCGTGGCGATCGGCCAGCCATTGCTGCAGCACGCCGCGCGCGTTGTCGGGCGTGCCGCTGCCGCGTTGCGTGAGGCCGAGCGTCAGGAAGAGCTGCTGCGCCATCGCGTTGTTGCTGAACTTGTTGATGTCGCGCACCAGCTCAGCCAGCGGCGGTGAGTTGACGCTGAAATGCGGCGGGCCGCTGGGCGCCACGCCGTCGCGCACCCGGCCGCTCAGCGTGCCGCCCATTTCGCGCCACAGCCCGGTCAGCGCCCGTTCGTTGTAGCTGCGCGGGTCGGCATAGGCGATCGGCCAGACGCGTTCGCCGCAGCTCACCGGAAAGCTGCCGCTCAGGCGCATCCGTGTGGGGTCGTTGAAGTCGGCCTTCAGCGCGCCGCGCCAGTCGTCGCAGGGGCCGTTTGACAGCGGCACCCGGGTGTCGGCGTTCACGCCGGCCAGCGGCGGGTCCATCGAGACGCTGGCGGTGTTGCGGCCCGCGTCGGGCGTGAAGGTGAGCACCACCGCGCGGTAGTTGATCAGCAGCGCGTCGGGCTGCACGTTGTAGGGCCGCGTGGGCTCGCCATCAAACTGCCCGGGCGATTGCTCAGGCACTTGGAAGGCGCCGCGGTCGAGCACGATGTCGCCGCGAATGTCGCGCACGCCGAATTGCCGAACCCGGCGCAGCAACAGCCACACGCGTTCCATCACCAGCTTGGGGTCGCCCGTGCCCTTGATGATGAGGTTGCCTTCCAACACGCCGTGGTTCAGCGTGCCCTGCAGCCACACCGGCGTGGCCCAGCTCCAGGCGGGGCCGAGCAGGTCAAGCCCCGCCGAGGTGGTCAGCAGCTTCATCAAAGAGGCCGGGTTCATCGGCGCCTGCGACTGCCAGCTCAGGCGTGGCGTGGCGCCGCCCACTTCTTGCACCCACACCGCCAGCGCCTCGCGCGGCAGCTTGGCGCGGTCGAGGGCGATGTCGATCTCAAGCGGCAGCGGGGCGTTCAGCGACGGTGGCGCCGCGCTGGCTGGCGCCGCAAAAAACCACATCAAGGCCAGCAGGCCGGCATGCCAACGCGTCATACGGATCATCAGGAGATGATCGCATGCAGCCTCGACGCGGCGGGGTGCCCGGTAGACTTCACGGCATGAGTCCAACCCCTGCCCACCGGGCCGCCGAACCGAGCTTTGAACGCATCCGCATGCGGGCGCGGTGGCGGTTTTCACAGGGGGCACAGTGAGCGTGCTGCTGTCCTTTGACACCTCGACCGAAGCGGCCAGCCTCGCGCTCAGCACGCCCGCCGGCGAGTGGACGCACGACATGCCCGGCGGCGCGCAGGCGTCGGCCACGTTGATCCCTGAACTGCTGGCTTTGCTGGGCCGTGCCGGCATCACCCTGGCAGACCTGGACGCGATCGGTTTCGGCTGCGGGCCGGGCGCCTTCACCGGCCTGCGCACCGCCTGCTCGGTGGCGCAGGGGCTGGCCTTCGGCGCCGGCAAGCCGGTGCTGCCGCTCGACAGCCTGCTGTTGGTGGCTGAAGACGCGCGGCGCCAGTTGAACCCGCCCGGGCCATTCGATCTGTGGGTGGCGATGGATGCGCGCATGGGCGAGGTGTATGCCGCGCCCTACCGTTGGCAGGCCGGCCAATGGACACGTGGCTTGGCGCCTGCGCTCTACACCCCCGACGCCTTGAACGACCGCTGGTTGACACCACCCCCGCTGGTGGCCGGCTCGGCGCTCGACGCGCTGGGCGAGCGCCTTCAACCGGGCGCCGCCACACGCATCACCCAAACCCGCTCACGCGCCGAGGCGCTGGCCGAGGTGGCGCGCCAGGCTTGGCATGCGGGTGCGGCGGTGGACCCCGCGTTGGCCCTGCCCGTCTACCTGCGCGACAAGGTGGCGCAGACCACGGTGGAACGCGAAGCCGTGCGCGCCGCCAAAGAAGCCGCCTTGCGGGGCGTGGCATGAAGGGCGTGCGATGAGCGCCGTGCTGCGCGACGAACGCCTGCTGCTGCCGATGTCGGCCGCGCAGCTTGAAGGCGTGCTGGCGATCGAGTCGCAGGCCTATGCCTTCCCCTGGACACGCGGCAACTTCATTGATTCGCTGGCCTCTGGCTACCCGGCGCGGGTGCTGTACGGCCCGCGCGGCGAGTTGCTGGGGTACTTTGTGGCGATGGCCGGCGTGGACGAACTGCACCTGCTCAACATCACCGTCACACCCGCCGCACAAGGCCAGGGCCATGGGGTGTTCATGCTCGACGAGGTGGTGGCGCTTGGCCGCGAACGCCAAGCCAGGCAACTGTGGCTGGAGGTGCGCGACAGCAACCAGCGGGCGCGCGGCATTTATGAGCGGTATGGGTTTCAGCGTGTCGGCACGCGGCGTGGCTACTACCCCGCGTCGCCCGACACCCACCCGAATGGCCGCGAAGACGCGGTCGTGATGAGCTTCGGCCTGCAGGAGGTGGCCCATGGGCTGGACTGAGCGACAAGTGGCGATGCTCGAAGAGATGGGCCTGCGGGTGTATGCGCCGGCCGAGGCCGCAGCGGCTGCGCCTGCTGATGTGGCGGCGCCCGTGGCGGTTGAGGCGGAGCCCAAGCGCGAACCCACCGAGGCGCGGCGCCCGACTGCCACGCCGGCATCCCCGTTGACGGCACCGTCAACGGCGGCGCCGATTCAAGTCGTGCCACGTGGTGACCGCCCCACCGGCATCGACACCCTGGGCTGGCCCGAACTGCGTGAGGCGGTGGCCAATTGCACCGCCTGCAAGCTGTGCGAAGGCCGCACCCAAACCGTGTTCGGTGTGGGCCACGAGCGCGCCCATTGGCTGGTCGTCGGCGAAGCCCCGGGCGAGCAGGAAGACCGCCAAGGCGAACCCTTCGTCGGCAAGTCGGGCCAGTTGCTCGACAACATGCTGCGCGCCATCAACCTGACCCGTGACGTGGCCGAGCCCGAGCGTCAGGTCTACATCGCCAACTCGGTGAAGTGCCGCCCGCCGTTCAACCGCAACCCCGAACCCGGCGAGTTGACTCAGTGCGAGCCCTTCCTGGTGCGGCAGATCCAATTGCTGCAACCGCGCATCATCTTGGCGATGGGCCGCTTCGCGGTGCAAAGCCTGCTGCGCAGCAACGAACCCATCGGCCGCCTGCGTGGCCGGGTGCACCGCTACGAAGGCGTGCCGCTGGTTGTTACGTACCACCCGGCTTACCTGTTGCGCAACCCGGAAGACAAGTCGCGCGCCTGGGACGACCTCTGCCTCGCACGCGAGGCGATGGCCGCGCGCTGAACCCATCGGTCAACGCGTCGCCCGAGGTTGTTCCGCGCATTCCGGGGGCGGTCGCGCGCGGGGGCGCCGCTATGATTCCCGCAGCGTCGTCGGCTTCGTTGACGGGCTTCTTCCCAGACCCCCATGCGCGACAGCCGACTCCCCATGCTCGACACCGATCTGCCCGGCGCAGACCGTTTCCCCTGCATGCTGTTGCTCCTGTCGCCCGAGGGCTTGGTGCTGCAAAGCAACCAGCTGTTCAGCGAATTTGTGGGGGCCAGCCACCCGGGCGATACCGGCGCGGCCTGGCTGGCTTCGCTCGACGAAGCCTCGCGCGGCGTGCTGGCCAAGACCCTGCCGCAACGGCGTGACTTTTCTCTTTGCCTGCGTTCGCCCCTCGCCTCGTTGGCGCCTGGCGTGAATGGTTGGATCGACTGCAACGCACGCTGGCTCGACGACCGTGGCCACTACCTCTGCCTGCTCAACGACGTGACCGCCAGCAAGCTGGCCGAGTCGTCGGCGCAGGGTCGGGCGGAACAGTTCCAGCTGCTGGCCGACAACGTGCCGGTGCTCATCTCGTACTTCGATGCGCGCGACCTGCGCTGCCTGTTCGCCAACCGGCTGCATGCACACAGCTTCGGGCGCGACGGCTCTTCCGTGCTTGGCCTCAGCGTGTCCGAAATCATCGGCGAGACCGCCGCCGACATCATCCAGCCGCATGTGGACCGGGTGCTGCGCGACAAGCTGGCGACGGCCTATGAACGCGAGCGGGTCGGGCCCGACGGCGCGCCGCAATGGCTTGAGGTGAACCTCGTACCGCACCTCGATGCCGCAGGCGAAGCGCTTGGCGCCTTTGTGCTCATCAGCGACATCACCAAACACCGGCAGGCCGAACGCGCGGTGCGCGAGTCGGAAGAACGGCTTGCCAAGTTCATGCAGGCCAGCGCCGAGGGCATCGTGTTCCACCGCGACGGCATCATCTTCGACGCCAACCCACCGTTGTGCGGGCTGATGGGCTACAGCCTCGACGAGTTGACGGGGCGCCGAACGGTTGACTTCCTGCCGCCCGAAGAAGTGGCCAAGGCCGTTGCCGTGATGACCGAAGGCAACGAGGTCACCTACGAAAGCGCGATCCTCCACAAAGACGGGCGCCGGTTGCCAGTTGAATTCATCGCGCGCACCATCACGCACGACGGCGAACCGCAGCGCATGACCATCGTGCGCGACATGCGCGACCGCCATGCGTCGCAAGAACGCATCCACTACCTGGCCCACCACGACGCGCTGACCGGCCTGCCCAACCGCAGCAGCCTGATGACGCACCTCGGGCATCAGATCTTCGCGGCCCGCCGGTCCGACGCACAGCTGGCCCTGCTGTTCATCGACGTCGATCACTTCAAGCGCGTCAACGACTCGCTTGGACACATGGCGGGCGACGCGCTGCTGCAGACCCTGGCGCTGCGCATCACCGAAGCCCTGCGCACCACCGACGTGGTGGCGCGATTTGGGGGCGACGAGTTCGTGGTGGTGCTGCCGCGCACCCTGCAGCGCATGGACGTGGAAGAAGTGGCGGAAAAGCTGCTTGCGGCCATCGAGGTGCCGTTCTGTGTGGAAGGGCGGCAGATGTCAGTCACGCCTTCGATCGGCATTGCCGTGTTTCCGCACGACGGCCACACGGCTGACGAGTTGATCAAAAACGCCGACACCGCCATGTACGCCGCCAAGTCACGCGGGCGGGCCAACTACCAGTTCTTCACCGCCCAGATGGCACGTGCCGCCTACGCCGCGCTGGTGCTCGAAAGTCAGTTGACGCAGGCCCTGGCGCGCAACGAGTTCGTGCTGCATTTCCAGCCGCAGGTGCGGGCGAGCGATGGCGCGCTGGTGGGCGCCGAGGCGCTGATCCGCTGGAACCACCCCGAGCGTGGCCTGCTGTTGCCCGACGCCTTCATTCCGGTCGCCGAACAGCAGCGCCTCATGCTGCCGATCGGCCAGTGGGTGCTGCGCGAAGCGGCGCGCTGCGCCAAGCGCTGGCAGGACGCGGGCTGCGAGGTGCCGGTGGCTGTCAACCTGTCGTCGATGCAGTTCCAGGCCAGCGGCTTCACCGTGCTCACCGAACAACTGCTGCGAGAAGAAGGCATCAGCGGCGAGCTGATCGAGCTTGAGCTGACCGAGCGCATGTTGATGGACGACCTGCCCGAAGTGAAGCGCAAGCTGTTCGAGCTGAAGGCCCTGGGCCTGCGTATTTCGGTCGATGACTTCGGCACTGGCTATTCGTCACTCGCGCACCTGAAAGAGCTGCCGATCGACAAGGTCAAGATTGACCGCTCGTTCGTGCACGACCTGCCCGAGCGCAAAGACTCGGCCGCCATCGCCCGCGCCATCGTTCAAATGGCGCACACCCTCGGCTTGATCGTCATCGCCGAGGGCGTTGAAACCGAAGCCCAGCGCGACTTCCTGGCGCGGCTGGGTTGCGACGAACTGCAGGGCCTGTTGCTCAGCGCGCCCCTGCCGGCCCACGAGTTCGAGGCCTGGATGCAGGTGACGGTGTAATAAGGCCCCCACGTCGCTTCGCTCCTGCCCCCCAAGGGGGCGCTGGCCTGTCCTTGGGACGGCCCGGCGGACGGCCTGGCTTGAGGGTCGCACTCGCTTCGCTTTGTGCTCGGCTTGGCGTCCGCTGAGTCCCTCGTCAGGTCTTTTTGGCGGGCCGCTTCCAGCCGGCCAGGGTTTCCTGCTTGCCACGCGCGACGGCCAGGCTGCCCGCCGCCACGCTGCGGGTGATGGTGGAGCCGCCGCCGATGGTGGCGCCGTCGCCCAATGTGACGGGGGCCACCAGCACGCAGTTGCTGCCCACGTGCACATCGTTGCCGATCACGGTGCGGTGCTTGTTGGCGCCGTCGTAGTTGGCGGTGATGCTGCCGGCGCCGTAGTTCACCCGCTCGCCCACGTTCGCATCGCCCAGGTAGGCCAGGTGGTTGGCCTTGGCACCCTTGGCCAGGGTCGAATTTTTGACTTCGACGAAGTTGCCGATGTGCACCTCGTCGCCGAGCTGCGCGCCGGGGCGCAGGCGGGCGAAGGGGCCGATGCGGGCGTCTCTGCCGATGCTCAC
>JAYSYW010000140.1:0-4999 GCA_043727255.1 Rhizobacter sp.
TGTTGTTTCCGTACATGCGGCCGGAGTCGGCCGGCTAAGTCGCAGCTTGGACCGGATCAGGCCGGCGGTTTGGGCGCGTCGCGCAACTCCCGGCGCAAGATCTTGCCGACGTTGGACTTGGGCAGTTCGGTGCGGAATTCAACAACCCTTGGGAGCTTGTAGGCGGTCAGGTTTTCGCGGCAGAAAGCCTTGATCTGCTCGGCAGTCAGGGACGGATCCTTGCGCACGATCACCACCTTGACCGCCTCGCCGGATTTTTCGTCGGGAACACCGACCGCGGCCACCTCCAGCACCCCAGGCATCATCGCGATCACATCCTCGATCTCGTTCGGATAGACGTTGAAGCCAGAGACCAGGATCATGTCTTTCTTGCGATCGACGATCGTCACGTAGCCACGTTCGTTCATCACGCCAATGTCGCCCGACTTGAAAAAGCCGTCGTGCGTCATGACCTTGGCGGTTTCGTCGTCGCGGTTCCAGTAGCCAGCCATCACCTGCGGGCCGCGAATGCAAATTTCGCCTGCTTCGCCGATCGGCACTTCGCGCTCGTTGTCGTCGCGGATCGACACCTCGGTGGAAGGCATGGGCAAGCCGATGCTGCCGGTGAACTTGGGTTCGTCGAGCCGGTTCACCGTGACCACGGGCGAGGTTTCCGACAGCCCGTAGCCTTCGATCACGTTGCAGCCGGTGATCTTTTTCCAGCGCTCGGCGGTCGCTTGCTGCACCGAGGTGCCGCCGCCGTTCGAGATCTTGAGTCCCGAGAAGTCGATTTTCGGGAAGTCGGGGTGCAGGCTCAGCGCATTGAACAGCGTGTTGACGGCCGGGAACATGTTGACCCTGTAGCTTTGCAGCGTCTTCACGAAGCCCGGAATGTCGCGCGGGTTCGGGATCAGCAGGTTCATCACCCCCATGCGCGAGCCCAGCATGTAGCAGGCCGTCAACGCGAAGATGTGATACAGCGGCAAGGCGCACACCGTGATCATCTGCTTGTCGCCTATCAACCCGAGCGCGGGCTGGAACCAGGCCTCGGATTGCAAGACGTTGGCGAGCACGTTGCGGTTGAGCAGCGTCGCGCCCTTCGAGATGCCGGTGGTGCCGCCCGTGTATTGCAGGAAGGCGACGTCGTTCTGGCCAATCTGCGGGCGCTTCAAGCTGCGCCGGCTGCCCTTCGAAAGGGCTGCGTTGAAGTGCGTCACGGTGCGGCCCTTGTCGAGCGGCAGCTCGTAGGCAGGCACCATTTTCTTCACGTGACGCACCACGAAGTTGACCAGCGCGCCCTTGGCACCCAGCAGGTCGCCCATCGAGGCCACCACCACGTGCTTGACCTGGGTGTGGTCGATCACCTGCTGCAGCGTGCGGGCGAAGTTTTCGAGCACGATGATGGCTTCGGCGCCCGAGTCCTTGAGCTGGTGCTCCAGCTCGCGTGGCGTGTACAGCGGGTTGATGTTCACCACCGTGAAGCCGGCGCGCAAGATGGCCGGAATGGCCACCATGTACTGCAGCACGTTGGGCATCATCACCGCCACCCGCGCGCCGCGTTGCAAGCCCAGCGACTGCAGCCAGGCGCCAAGCGACGACGACAACTGGTCGAGTTCGGCATACGTGAGCCTTTTGCCCATGCAGGCGGCTGCGTCGCG
Source organism: Rhizobacter sp. (assembly GCA_043727255.1). Lineage (GTDB taxonomy): Bacteria > Pseudomonadota > Gammaproteobacteria > Burkholderiales > Burkholderiaceae_C > Rhizobacter. Next base: position 1,638 of record JAYSYW010000140.1, read on the forward strand.
TGTGGCGAATTTCTTGTACGACTCCTCCAGCAGATCGACCAGCGAGTTGTATTGCGTCAAGTCGATTTCGGCCGGGACGTTGGCGGGGTAGCTTTTCAGCCAGGGCTTTTGCATGGTGGTGAGGCTCCAGGGGAAAGGCGTGAATACCTGGCATGGTCGGGGGCTTGTCGGCTCGGGGCTACGGTAGTTGTCCTTACGGCCCTGGAAATCCTTCACGCATGTTCCGAGCGCGTGAAGTGGTATCCGCCGCCCCGGCGACCAGCGCGGGCATGGCGTCGGGTATGCCTCGTGGCGCGACCAGCCTGCCTGGTCGATGATTCACAGGCGCGGGGCGCAAGGCCCGCCAACGTTTATCCATACCCAACAACAACCCCCCAGCGACAATTTCTCATGCCCATGCGAAGACGCGCGCTCCTCCAACTCGGCCTCGGTGCCACCGCTGTGATGGCGGTGGCCGGGGGCGGCATGGTGCTGTGGCGGCCCGGCCTGCAAGACGGCCGCCTCTCGGCCCCGGCCCGCGAGGTGGTGCGGGCGGTGGCGCGGGCCGTGCTGGACGGCAGCCTGCCCCACGCACCGGCCGAGCAACACGCGGCGCTGCAAGCCCACCTGGGCCGCTTCGACGACACCGTGGCCAGCTTTCCCGCCAGCACCCAGGCCGAGTTGTCGCAGCTGATGGCGCTGCTGGCCAGCACGCCCGGTCGGCGGGTGTTGGCCGGGTTGAGCACCCCATGGCCCGACGCCCCCACCGCCGAGGTGCAAGCCGCGTTGCAAGGCATGCGCATGTCGGGCGTGGCGTTGCGCCAGCAGGCCTACCAGGCGCTGCGCGACCTCACCAACGCCGCCTACTTCAGCGACCCCTCGGCCTGGGCCTCGATGCACTACCCCGGCCCTCCCGCCCTGTGAGTTGCCCGTCTGAACTGCCACACCCATGAGCTCACTGCCCGATCCGATTCTTGAAGGCCTGGCCCGCGGCTGGCGTGTGCATGGCGGGCCGCATGGCGCGGCGCCGGCCTCGTTGAGCTGCGACGTGGCGATCGTCGGCACCGGCGCTGGCGCCGGCATCACCGCCGAGCTGTTGACGCAGGCTGGCCTGAGCGTGGTGATGGTCGAAGAAGGGCCACTCAAAAGCAGCACCGACTTCCGCCAGCGTGAGAGCGACGCCTACCCCAGCCTCTACCAAGAAAGCGCCGGCCGAAAAACCGCCGACAAGGCCATCAACATCTTGCAGGGCCGTTGTGTGGGTGGCTCCACCACGGTCAACTGGACGAGTTCATTCCGCACCCCACCCGAGACCCTGCGCCACTGGCACGACCGCCATGGCTTGGCCGGCTTCAGCGAAGAAGCCATGGCACCGTGGTTCGAGCAGGCCGAGCGGCGGCTCCACATCGGCCCCTGGCTCACCGCGCCCAACGAGAACAACGAAGTGCTGCGGCGCGGCGCCCACAAGCTGGGCATCGAGGCGCAAGCCATCCCGCGCAACGTGAAGGGCTGCTGGAACCTGGGCTCATGCGGCATGGGCTGCCCCACCAACGCCAAGCAGTCGATGCTGGTCACCACCGTGCCGGTGGCGCTGGACCGTGGCGCCACGCTGCTGGTGCAGACGCGCGCCGAGCGCTTTGAATTCAACGGCGACCGGGTCACCGCGCTGCTGTGTGTGCCGGCCAGTGGCGCGGGCCAGACGCCGCTGCGTGTGGTGGCTCGCCACTACGTGGTGGCGGGTGGTGCCATCAACTCGCCGGCGCTGCTGAAGCGGTCGAAGGCACCCGACCCGCACGGCCTGCTGGGCACCCGCACCTTCTTGCACCCGGTGGTGCTGTCGGCCGCAGCCTTCGCGCAGCCCATCGAAGCCTGGAGCGGCGCTCCGCAAAGCCTGTACAGCGACCACTTCCTGCGCCAGCACCCGCTCGACGGCCCGGTGGGCTACAAGCTCGAAACCCCGCCCATGCACCCGGTGGTGTTCTCGACCACGCTGGCCGGCTTTGGCCCGGCGCAGGCCGAGTTGTTGGCCGGCTTTCACCGCACGCACAGCATGCTGGCCTTGCTGCGCGACGGCTTTCATGAACAGTCGCAAGGCGGTGTGGTGGGCCTGCGCGGCGACGGCAGCCCGCTGCTCGACTACCCGCTCCACCCACTGCTGATGGAAGCCGCCCGCCGCGCGCTGCTCAGCATGGCCGAGATCCAGTTCGCGGCCGGCGCCGAGCGCGTGCTGCCGGTGCACGAGATGGCGCAGCCGTGCACCACCTGGGCGCAAGCGCGCGAGGTGATCCTTGGCCTGCCGATGAAGCCCTTGCTGCTGCGTGTGGTGAGCGCGCACGTGATGGGCGGTTGCCGGCTCAGTGCCACCGAACGCGAAGGCGTGGTGCAGGCCGATGGCACCCATTGGCAGCTCAGCAACCTGTCGGTGCACGACGGGTCGCTGTTTCCCACCAGCATCGGCGCCAACCCGCAGTTGTCGGTCTACGGCTTTGCCACCCGGCTGGCCACGGGCCTTGCCAAGCGGTTGAGTGGCCGCGAAGTGACGCTGGCATAGGCCATGTGCCCCAAGCGATGCGAGGCCGCTGCTAGGCTTGGCGCCATGCGCATCGCCCGGCTTCAACAGTTCACCACCTTCTTGCTGCTAGCCATCGCCCTTGGCTGGGCGGTCGGTGCCGTTCGGGCGGGTTCACCCGGCTGGGCGGCACTGGGTGCCGTGCTCATCGTCTTCAGTTATGCCGTGTTCCTGGGCATCGAATTTGTGATGGTGGCCTGGGTGCATGGTGATGACCCGACCCCGCGCGCCACAAAAGGCCAACTGCTGCGCGCGTGGTGGGGAGAGGTCTGGAGTGCCCCCCGCGTGTTCTGCTGGGACCAACCGTTTCGCGCCCACCGCTGGCCCGATCACCTGCCCGCCGCACAGCCGCCCGGCACACGCGGCGTGGTGCTGGTGCATGGCTTTCTGTGCAACCGGGGCTTCTGGAACCCGTGGCTGCCGCGCCTGCGCGAGCAGGGCATCGCCCATGTGGCGGTGAGCCTGGAGCCGGAGTTCGGTTCGATCGACCGTTATGTGCCGCAGATTGATGACGCGGTGCGGCGCGTGCAAGCCGCGACCGGCCTGCCGCCGGTCATCGTGGCGCACAGCATGGGTGGCCTGGCGGTGCGGGCGTGGCTGGCGGCACACGGGGCCGACGAGCGCGTGCACCGTGTGGTCACCGTGGGCACGCCCCACCATGGCACTTGGCTGGCGCGCTTCAGCTTTTCAACGAACGGGTTGCAGATGCGGCGCAGAAGCGCCTGGCGCCAAGCGCTTGAAGCGCGCGAACGGAAAGAAAACCCGGGCCGTTTCGAGCGCTTCACCTGTTTCCATAGCCATTGCGACAACATCG
>JAYSYW010000141.1:0-4958 GCA_043727255.1 Rhizobacter sp.
GGCCCATAGCCGTAGCTATGGGACAAGAAGCCGGTGAAAAATGGACCGCTGCGGCCAAATTGCAGCCGACGCTCCCCCAGCCCGACAGGCTCCTAGCATGCTGCTGAAATCCCCCAACATCGACAGATGCCGAATCTGCGTGGAGGGCCAACTTTCAATACTTGTTCAGAAGCGACAACAGAACGCAGCTCACGAGGGGCCGTTTGACGCCTCGGAAGGGCCATATCTGGCTCCTGATTAGTGACAAACCTCAGCCAGCCGAATCAAGCGAGCGGGAGTTGGCGGAGTTCTGACGGGCTGCGCGCATCAGGTGCATAAGGATGGATCCGAGATCGAAGCGGCGATTGAATCGGTACTGTGCCTCGGCGAGATAGCGATAGCCGTACTTGACAAAGTTGATCGCGTGATGGCTGCCCCCGAGGGATGTCTTGAGGTTGCTCAGCACCGTATTGACAGCCCTGAGCTGGGGCAGTTTCGCACTGGCGCTGCCACCGCCCGTGATGATCTGTTCGTGCGCACCCGCCTCCCGTGCGACAAGGAAGCAGGGCAGGCCATCGGAGACCACCGACAGCGGCCGCACCAACGACTTGGCCGCGAAGTCGGCCATCGCCTGCTTGGTGAACGGCATCCGCGCAAAGCACGCCAGCACGGGCTGGCCCTGCGCGCTGGTCTGCACCGCGGCGATGAAGGGCACCTTGCTTGTTCAGGGGTGGCTGGGGTTTGTCACTACTCAGGTATTCCGTTGGCCATCGGAATCAAGCGAGCCCAGCTCCGCCTCTGTGATTTGACCGGTGGCAAAAAACGCCTGCGGCCTGCAGTATCGGACCTGTGCGCTTGATCATCAGCGGGACTCGATATCACCGTTTTTGTGGGTCAATTCGACGAATTCATACCAAAGAGCCCGTCCCCATCAAGGATTGGGACCACAGCGACGCAGGGCCCTCGCCTACGCTGCGGCACGGCCCCGGGTGCTTAGAATCTGCGCCTTCTTCCGCGCTGAATTTCCCTTCGCATGACATCCGAATTTGCCCCCGGCCTGGTGATCCAGGGCTTCACGCCGCCCTTGTTGCTGACGCAGTTCAAGGTCATCGCCTTCGACATGGACTCGACGCTGATCAACATCGAATGCATTGATGAGATCGCTGATGCGGCGGGCAAAAAAGCCGAGGTGTCGGCCATCACCGAAGCCGCGATGCGGGGTGAGATCACCGACTTCAAAGAGAGCCTGCGTCGCCGTGTGGCTCTGCTGCAAGGCGTACCAGCCAGCTTCTTGACCGACGTGTACGAGCAGCGCCTCAAGCTCAACCCCGGCGCACAAGAGTTGATGGCCGCCGTGCACGCGTCCGGCTTGAACACGCTGCTGGTGTCGGGTGGTTTCACCTTCTTTGCCGACCGCGTGCGCGAGCGGCTGGGCATGCACCGGGCGCAGTCGAACGTGCTTGAAATTGAAGACGGCCTGCTAACCGGCCGCGTGGTCGGCGACATCGTCGATGGCGAAGAGAAGAAGCGCCAACTGCTCGCGGCCTGCGAGCGCGTGGGCTGCAAGCCGTCACAGGCGATTGCAGTTGGCGACGGCGCGAACGACTTGCCGATGATGGGCGCAGCCGGCCTGAGTGTGGCCTTCCACGCCAAGCCCAAGGTGCGCGCGCAGGCCATGGTCGCCATCAACGAAGGCGGGCTCGACCGCTTGCTCAGCGTTTTCGGCCCGCCGGCCTGAAGCCCTGAGCCTGCCCCGGCACGCATGTTCTCCACCTGGTGCCTGCTGATCGGCGTGTTGCTGATCCTGATCGGGCTCACCGACACCGTGCGCAAGCGGCTGCCCGTGAGCGCCGCCGCGCTGTACCTGGGCGTGGGGTACCTCATCGGGCCCGAAGCGCTGGACCTGCTGCAACTGCGGCTCTTCGACGACGCACCGTTCATTGAGGTGCTGACAGAAGTGGCGGTTCTGGTGTCGCTGTTCGCGGTGGGCTTGCGACTGCGGGTGCACCTGTCAGACCGGCTGTGGGTGGCGCCCGTCACCATGGCCAGCCTGGGCATGCTGATCACCATTGCACTGATGACGGGGCTGGGCATGGGGCTCGGCTGGTCGCTGGGCATGGCGCTGTTGTTGGCCTCGGTGCTGGCACCCACCGACCCGGTGTTGGCGTCCGACGTTCAAGTGGAAGGCGTGGGCGACCGCGACCGGCTGCGGTTCAGCCTCACCGGCGAAGGCGGGTTGAACGACGGCGCAGCCTTCCCCTTCGTGATGCTGGCGTTGGCGCTTCTGGGCCTGCACGAGATCGGCCCCATGGGCTGGCGCTGGTGGGCGGTGGACGTGGCCTGGGCAGTCATTGGCGGACTGGCGCTGGGCTGGGCCATGGGCTATGGCTTCAGCCGCGCGGTGGTGTACCTGCGCCGCGAGCGCGAGCAGGCGTTGGGGATGGAAAGCTTCCTCACGCTCGGGTTGATCGCACTCACCTATGGGCTGGCATTGAACGTGATGGTCTACGGCTTCCTGGCCGTGTTTGCGGCCGGCCTGGCGATGCGCAACGTGGAATTCCACGACAGCACCGAAGGCGCCGAACACCCGCAACACACCAACTCGGCCGCTTCCGACGAGCAAAGCTGCGCCTACATGGCCAAGACGGTGCTCGACTTCACGCTCGACTTGGAACGGCTGGCCGAACTGGCAGTGATGCTGGTGATCGGCAGCCTGTTGACCACGGAAGCCTTCACCGTCAACAGTCTGCTGGTGGCGGGTGGATTGATCTTCGTGGCGCGACCCCTCGCGTTGTGGGTCAGCACGCGCGGCTTGCGTCTGGCGCCCACGCAACGCCGACTGGCGGCGTGGTTCGGCATTCGTGGCATCGGCTCGATGTACTACCTGGCCTACGCCGTCGCGCACGGCGCCATCACGCCCGACATGCGGCTGGTGGCTGACGCGGTGCTGGTGACGATCGCCCTGTCAGTGTTGCTGCACGGCTCGTCTGCCACGCCGATCATGGCGTTCTACAACCGGGCACGCGGCGCGAAGTAGCGGCTCTGGCGTTGAGGGTGGCGGGTTGAAGTGGCGCGCAAGCCCGACTCGGCGAAGCACCCTTTGCGTTGCGCCCTGGCGGGTTTCATCATAAGAATGGCCCCAGGGCAACGCTGACGAAACCCACTCGCCGACGTCGCACCCCACCTTCGGGAGAGCACCCATGGCCACGTTGACTTCACCACCGCCCCCTGTTGACCCGTACAAGGCGCTCGAAGAAGAACGCAAGGTCATGGCCGCCTACAGCGACACGGCCAAGACATACAGCCAGTTGAGCCTGGGTGCGCTGGTCTTGTCCATCACCTTCCTGGAAAAGGTGGCTCGGGTCGAGGTGTCGGAAGCCGTCAATGTGCTGCTGCTGATTGCTTGGTGCGGGTGGTTGTTGTCGGCGCTGTCAGGCGCCTTCTACCAATACCTGGCGGTGCGCTTTGTCGAAACCCGAGGCGAAGACTGGGGGGTGCTGGCCCGCAGTGGCCACACGCAATGGTTCTTGTACCTTGCGCATCACCCTTGGCCGGCCTACGCGCTCATGCTGGCGGCCTTTGCGGTGGGCTCGGTGGCGTTCGCCGTGGTGGGCCTTCAGCACCTGCGCATCCAGTAGTTGCGCTTCTGGTGCTTGCGCACCTTGCACACGTTGGTGCCGATGCGCAGCGGCCGGTCGCCGCGCCTCTCAGCGCACGCGCCGCGACCTCACCCAGCGCGTCGCCACCTTCGGCAACCAGCGTTCGGCCACGTGCAGCAGCTTCTTGTCTTGCGCAAAGTACGGGTCGCGGCAGTCGTACAACACCGTGCGGCGGCGTTGCGCCCGCACCAGCGTGAACGCTTCGGCCGGGCCCCGGCTGTTGTCGAACATGAGTGTCATGTTGGCGATGGGCGCGGCCAGCCCGATGGCCTTTTGCGTGCGCGGGAAACGGTCGATCAGCTTGTCGGTGGGTACGTCGTGCCCACCCTGGCTGCGCCGCGTTTGCACACGCAGGATGGACATCTCGGCCGATTCCAGCCCCACGAACAGCAGCACCACAAAGTAGCCGGCGCGCTGCAGGCGGCGGATCTGGTCGATCTTGGTGTCCAGGCTGCCATCGGCCCGCTTCACGTAGTGTGAAAACACGGTCTCGAAGGCAAAGGGCAGCCCCTTGTCCATGATGAGCCCCATGAAGAGCTGCACGCCTTCTTGCGACAGGCGCTGCCAGCGCTCGTCGCCATCGCGCAGGCCCTGGGCCCAGGTGGGCAGGCCGTTGGTTCGAGGGTCGGGAGACGGCAGGATGGAGAGCATCAGCCGGTCGGCGTTGACCAGCGGCATCTTCAGCACCTTGGCCAGGCGGTCGTACCAGAGGGTCGATTTGCCCGAACCGTTGTGGCCGGCCAGCACCACGGCCACAGGCCGTCCGGCGGTGCCGGTGGCTTCGTAGAGCAGTTGTTCGGGGCTGGGGGGGCGCTTTGGGCCCGAGGGGCCGGGGGGCACCGAAGGCGCGGGCGGGGCGCTCAAGCGGCGCGGAACCGTCCGTTCACCAGGCGGCCGACGGTTTGTTGGCCGCTGGCGTCTTCGCGCACGAAGAGGCTCGGGTCTTGCGGGTGGGCGGAATAAGCATAGACCACTTGGCCCGATGCCCCGGTGAAGATCTTGTCGCGGTTGATGCCGGGCTTGTTGATCGCCTTGCCCAGTTTGGCCAGCATGGTGGAGGCCATCTCTTGCGGGCGGGCGTTGCGCTGCGGCTTGCTTTGGCCCAGACGCAGCAGAAAGAGGTCGGAGCGCGGGGTGGAAATGGTCCGAGCGTCTTTCTTGCCGTGGGTCACGTGGGCCTCGCCCTGGCCGACGGAAAGCTGGATGGTCTTGCGTGCAGGTGAGGACATGGCGGCTTTGCCTCGGAGGTGCGGCACTCGCGGGTGCGAATGCCTCGGAGTCTAGCGTTGATCGTGATTTGGCGGCAATTTTTCAGCCTTC
>JAYSYW010000142.1:0-27848 GCA_043727255.1 Rhizobacter sp.
CATTGTCGGCCCGATGGCCAGCGAACTGATCGCAGAAGCCGTGGTCGCGATGGAGTTCCGCGCCAGCAGCGAAGACCTGGCGCGCATCTGCCACGCGCACCCGTCCTTGAGCGAGGCCACCAAGGAAGCCGCACTTGCGGTTGACAAGCGCACATTGAATTTCTAGTGGGTGTGCGCCAGCTCTACGAGGCCACGCTCGTCGAGCGGGGTTACTCCAGCGACCCGGCGCAGCTGTCTGCCGTGGTGGCGCTGGAGCGTTGTGAAAACGAGTGGGCCGACTACAAGGCGCGGCGCAGCAACGCGCTGACGAAGCTGATCTCGCGCCCGCCGATTCCACGCGGCGTGTACATGCACGGCGGCGTGGGGCGGGGCAAGAGCTTCCTGATGGACTGCTTCTACCAGGCGGTGCCCATCGTGCGCAAGACGCGCCTGCACTTCCACGAGTTCATGCGCGAGGTGCACCGCGAGCTGGCGGAACTGCAAGGCACCGTCAACCCGCTGGACGAACTCGGTGAGCGCATGGCCAAACGCTACCGGCTGATCTGCTTCGACGAATTCCATGTCGCCGACATCACCGATGCGATGATCCTGCACCGGCTGCTCGAAGCGCTGTTCGCGAACCGCGTGAGCATCGTGACGACCTCCAATTTCCACCCGGACGGCCTGTATCCGAACGGGCTGCACCGCGACCGCATCCTGTCGGCCATCGCCCTGCTGAACGAAAAGCTGGAAGTGCTGAGCGTCGACAACGGCACCGACTACCGGCGCCGCACCATGGAGCAGGTGAAGCTGTACCACGCGCCGCTCGGTCCGCAGGCCGACGCGGAGATGAACGACGCGTTCACGCGCCTGGCCGAATCGCACGACGAGGACCCCGTTCTGCACATCGAGCACCGCGAAATCCGCTCGCGGCGCAAGGCAGGCGGCGTCGTCTGGTTCGATTTCAAGACGCTGTGCGGCGGCCCGCGCTCGCAGAACGACTACCTGGAATTGGCCACGCAGTTCCACACGGTGTTGCTGTCGGGTGTGCCGCAAATGCCGCCCCGGCTGGCGTCGGAAGCGAGGCGGTTCACCTGGCTGGTGGACGTGCTGTACGACCGTCGCGTGAAGCTCGTCATTTCGGCGGAGGTGCCGCCCGAGCAGTTGTATACCGAAGGGCCGATGTCGCATGAGTTCCCACGCACCGTGTCGCGCCTGAACGAAATGCGCTCGTCCGAATTCCTGGCGCTGGCCAAGCGCGACGTCGATACATCACTCACATGACGCGTATGGCGCTGCGCCGTTTCGCTTCGGGTGTTGTGCTCATGGGTTGCGCGTTCGTCGCCATGGCTGCATCTGACGTGGCCCGTGAATCAGACACTGAGCGCGCCGCGATTCAGCGCCAACGTGAGGCGGCGCAAGCAGACCACGACCAGCGTGTGGCCGAATGCCGCAAGGTGTTTGCGGTCACGGCATGCCAAGAGCGGGCGCGTTCGACCTATCGCTTGGAAATGCGCCGTCTGCGCGGGCAAGAGCTGGCCATTGACGATGCCGAACGGCGCGAGCGCGCCAAGGCGCATGCCGAAAGAATCATGACCAAGGCGGAGGCTGCGGCCCAACGCAAACCGCGTGAGCTTGACTCGCGTGAGCCCAAGGCGAAGGCAGCCAAGGGCGCGCGGCCATCCATCAGCACCGCGAACCCGGCGGCACCCTCGCGGCCGCATGACGCGCAAGCTTCATTGGAACGGTATGAGGCGCGTCAACGCCAGGCACAGTCGCACCGCGAAGCGGTGGAGCGTCGCAATGCACAGCGTGCAACGCAGAAGAAGGCCAAGCCTTTGCCGGTGCCCAGTGCGGCGAGCGCGAGCGGCACCTGATGCCGCCAGCGGGGCGATGTTCAGACCAGCGGTTCGAGGCGGATCAACGCCAGCGAGAGGTTGTCGCCCTGGCCACGCGCGCGTTGGCGTGCCTTGCTGATCAGCATTTCACTGGCTTCGCGCGGCGGCAGCGTGTGCACGATCGCCCCCAGTTCTTTCGGGGTGAAGTAGTGCCACAGGCCGTCGCTGCAGGCCAACAACGAGTCGCCGACTTCAAGGCGGTCGATGTGCAGCAGCGTCAGCGGGGGATCTTGGTAAGTGCCCAGGCAACCCGTCAACAGGTTCGACTGCGGATGGTTGTTGGCCTCGTCTTCGGTGATCTGGCCTTCATCGACCAGCCGTTGCACGAAAGAATGGTCGATGGTGCGGCGAACGAGGTCAGGGCCACGGAAGTGATAGACCCGCGAATCGCCCGCGTGGATGATGTCGCACTCGCGCGATGGGCTGACAACAAACGCAGCCGCTGTGCTGTGCGGTTCTTCTTCCGCGGTGATGGCGGTCAGCTTGATCATCAGGTGCGATTCGAGCACCAGCTGCTTCAAGAACTCGGAAGGGTCGTCCGAGTTGGCGCCATAGCGCTCAAACAATTGCTTGGCGGTGAGGATCACTTGGTCGGCCGCTTTGCGACCACCGCTCTTGCCACCCATGCCGTCGGCAAGCACCGCAAGCGCACAACCCGGCACACGGAAGTGGGGCAAGATTTCAACCTGATCTTGCTGATAAGCGCGGTCACCGCGATGAATGCCGGTGGCGGCTGACAGTCGATAACCTTGGGGGGCGCTCATGACCGAAAACTATAATCGCTTTGCTTCTTGGGCCAGCTCTGATCTCTGCACACGATTCGATGGATGACAACCTGCACTCGCCTCAGCGCCGCCTGATCGAGCTACGCATGGAACACGCCGATCTCGACAGCCTGATCGATCAAACCGCCGAAGAACCCCCCGCCGATGAACTGGCTTTGCGCCGACTCAAGAAGCGCAGGCTGGCCTTGCGTGACCAGATTTCCCGCCTTGATTCGCAGCTTGAGCCGCCTGAGCCCGCATGAGCACGATCCCATTTTCTTCATGCCTTTGATCGGCCTCCAGTGAGTGGCCTGCGAGAAGCCGTGACGCACGCGTTTGCCCCAGGAGGCACGCTGGCGCAGAGCGACGAGCGCTACGTCGAGCGCGAAGCCCAGCAGCGCATGGCGCTTAGCGTGGCCGATGCGATCGACCGCCAAGAGCCCCTGGTCGCCGAAGCCGGCACCGGGGTTGGCAAGACCTTCGCGTACCTCGTGCCCACCTTGTTGTCGGGCCGGCGCGCATTGATCAGCACCGCCACCAAGAGCCTGCAAGACCAGTTGTTCTTGCGCGACCTGCCACGCTTGCGCGATGCGCTGCAGGTGCCGGTGACGCTGGCCTTGCTGAAGGGCCGAGGCAGCTACCTGTGCCAGCACCGGCTCAGCCAAGCCCGGCAATCGGCCGAGTTGCCCGACCGGTGGGCGGTGCGAACGCTGGCCAAGATCGAGGTCTGGGCGCAGACCACCCAAAGCGGTGACCTGGCCGAGATCGAAGGGTTGGATGAGCGCTCCAACGTGATCCCGCTCGTGACCTCGACGCGCGACAACTGCCTGGGCAGCGAATGCCCCGAGTACCGCCAATGCCACGTGATGAAGGCCCGGCGCGAGGCCATGGCGGCCGATGTGGTGGTGGTCAACCACCACCTGTTCTTCGCCGACATGGCGTTGCGCGACACCGGCATGGCCGAGTTGTTGCCCAGCGTTGAGGTCGCGGTGTTCGACGAAGCGCATCAACTGTCGGAAGCCGGCGTGCAGTTTCTCGGCACCACGCTGGGCAGCGCCCAAGTGCTCGACTTCGCGCGCGACATGCTGGGCGCGGGTTTGTCGCACGCCCGAGGCTTGGCTCCTTGGCAAGAGTTGGCATCGGCATGCGACCGTGCCGCACGCGAGTTGCGCATGGCGGCGGTAGGCGCGCTGCGTGAGGTGCGCGGCAGCCTCAAGCTGCGCTGGGACGAACGCGGCGGGCGCGACGATTTCATCGAAGCGCTGAAAGGCATGCGCGCGACCTGCCAGTCGGCCAAGGCGGCGCTCGATGGCGTCAGCGAGGCGGCGCCCGACTTCCCCAAGTTGGCCGAGCGTGCCTTGCAACTGGCGCGACAGGCCGAGCTGTTCATCGGCCCGACCACCTTTGGCCGTGTGCGTTGGATCGACCTGACGCCCCACCAAGCCCGTCTGGCCGAAGCGCCGCTTGATGTGCGGGAAGCACTGCGCGAGCAAATGGAAGCGGCGCGCAAAGCCTGGATCTTCACCTCGGCCACGCTGGGCGATGACGAGCGCCTGTCGTGGTTCACTGAATCGGCTGGTCTTGATGACGCCACCACTTTGCGTGTCGGCAGTCCCTTCGACTACGCGGCGCATGCGCGGCTCTACGTTCCCTCGTCGTTCCCGAAACCCAATGAGCCTGACCATCCGGCGGCCGTGGCAGCCTTGGCTTCACGTTGTGCGCGAGCGCTGGGCGGGCGGTGCTTTGTGCTCACCACCACCTTGCGTGCGCTGCAAGCCATCGGCGAGCGTCTGCGCGACATCTTCGAGACGCAGGGCGACAACATCCAGGTGCTGGTGCAGGGGGCGATCCCGAAGCGCCAGTTGCTGCAGCAGTTCGTGACCCAACCGCGATCGGTGCTGGTTGGCTCGCAAAGTTTCTGGGAAGGCATCGACGTGCCTGGCGACGCACTGCAGTGCGTGCTGATCGACAAACTGCCATTCCCGCCGCCCAACGATCCGCTGGTGGAAGCACGGGTCAAGCGGCTGGAGAGCGAAGGGCGCAATGCCTTCAACGACTACTTCGTGGCGGAGGCGGCGGTGTCGTTGAAGCAAGGGGCGGGGCGCTTGATCCGCAGCGAAACCGACCGTGGCCTGCTGGTGATCTGTGACCCGCGCATGGCCGGCATGAACTATGGCAAGCGACTGCGCGAGGCTTTGCCGCCTATGCGGCGCGTGATGGATGAAGGCGAGGCGCTGGCCTGGCTGTCGAGCCTGTCCGGTGAGGGCCTGCCGTTCTGAGCCCGGCCTCAGCGTGCCGTGGTGGCGCCACCGCGTGGCGCTTCGGCGATGTAGCGGCTGTTGGGGAAGTTCTTGCGCAGCACGCGGTCGGCGTCGTCACGCAACTGCGTGAGCCCCAGGCGGTCGTAGCTTTGAACCAGGATCGACAGCGCCTCTTCGACGGAAGGGGTGCGCTGGAAATCTTGCACAGTCTGTTGTGCCCGGTTGGCCGCGGCCACATAGGCGCCACGGCGGAAGTAGTAGCGCGCCACGTGCACTTCATAGGCAGCCAGCGAGTTCACGATGTAATTCATGCGCTCTTTGGCGTCGGGCGTGTACTTCGACTGCGGGAACTGCTCGACGAGTTGCTTGAACGACTGGTACGAATCCCGCGAAGCCTGCTGGTCGCGTTCCGACAGGTCTTGCTTCGAGATTCGACCGAACAGCCCGAGGTCGTCGTTGAAGTTGATCACCCCTTGCAGGTACAGCGCATAGTCGAACGCGGGACTGGTGGGGTGCAGCTTCATGAAGCGTTCGATGATCGACAGCGCCTGCGCTTTCTCGCCACTGCGGTGCAGCAAGTAGGCCTGCTCAAGCTGCGCCTGTTGCGACAGCAAGGTGCCCGCTGCACGGCCTTCCAGTCGTTCGTACAGCTTGACGGCACGCTCATAGCCACCGTTGGCCGCCTCGTCGCGCGCCTCTGCATACAATTTCTCGACGCTCATGCCAGCCGTCTCGTCCTTCGGGGTCGAGCCGCACGCGGCGAGCAACACTCCCAACGTCACGGCAGCCAACAAGCCCGCCGGACGACCAATCACACGAATCACATCCATGAGCCTTTTTGGGCGCCGCGCAGGCAGCGCATCCTGTCGAAAAAGTTGAGCGCTGATTATGAATGACACCCTTGCGGAACCCGAAGACGACGGCCTTGATGCCACCGTTGATGAGGGCATTGAGCGCCGCGAAGCGCCGGTAGATGCCAGCCAGCACGGCACGCGCGTCGACAAGGCCCTGGTGGCCATGGCGGGCGAGTTCTCGCGCGCCCATCTGCAGAACCTGATCGACCAGGGGCACGTGCGCCTCGATGGCGAATTGGTCACCTCGGCCTCGCGCAAGTTGCGCGCGGGCCAGCGGCTGGTGGTTGATCTGGTGCCCACGCCCGAGAGCCGTGCCTTCCGGCCCGAGGCCATGCATTTGCCCATCGTGTTTGAAGACGAATCCCTGATGGTCATCGACAAGCCGGCTGGGCTGGTGGTGCACCCCGCGGCCGGGCATTGGTCGGGCACGTTGTTGAATGGCGTGCTGGCGCATCACCCCAATGCGGCCACCCTGCCGCGCGCGGGCATCGTGCACCGGCTCGACAAGGACACCTCGGGCCTGATGGTCATCGGCAAGACGCTGCCGTCAGTCACCGCGCTGGTTCGCGCCATCGCGGCGCGCGACGTTCGCCGCGAATATGTGGCGCTGGTGCATGGCGTGGTGAAGGCGGGCGCCTTCGAGATCGACGCGCCGGTGGGGCGTGACATGCAGTCGCGCATTCGCATGGCGGTCACTTCACATGGCCGGCAGGCGCGAACCGATGTGGAACGCATTGCCATGCTGGGCGAAGGGCAGGGTGCCGTCTGTGCCGTGCGCTGCAAGCTGCACACCGGCCGCACCCACCAGATCCGCGTGCACATGGCGTCGCGCGGGAATCCGTTGCTGGCCGATGCCTTGTACGGCGGGCGGCCGTTGCTGGGCATGGAGCGCCAAGCGCTCCATGCCGTGCGCCTGGGCTTCGTGCACCCGATGACGGGAGAGACGCAGGCTTTCTCGGCCCGCCCGCCGGCGGATTTCGCACAGGCGTGGCAAGAGGTGACCGGCAAGGACGCGCCGGTTTGACGCGATACCGATACAATGCGCGGCATCCTTCCCTGCCGAAACATTCCGCCTTGTGCGCTGCCGACGCCGCACACAGGGGCACAGGCAGGGAAATGGCCGCGCCAGAGTGCGTGGCAAGACGGTTCCCCGCGATGAGCGGTTTGAACCTTGTCGGTCCCGCTCAACAGTCCCAGGCCTTGTCGCCGCCCCTTTCGCGGCCAAGCCTGGGTTGACCTGAAGAGAGCCCGCCCCAAAGAGCCTGCCGGCAGTCCCGGCCTAGGATGTAGACGAAGTCCATGAACACACAGGATGCAAAGCGCGTCCTTGAGACCGCGCTCATCTGCGCGCAGCAGCCCTTGCCGTTGAGGGACATGCGCACGCTGTTTGCCGATGAACTTGGCCCCGATACCCTGCGCAACATGCTCGACGAGCTGATGCGCGAGTGGGATGGCCGTGGCGTGGAATTGGTGGCTTTGTCCACTGGATGGCGCTTTCAAAGCCGGCCCGAGATGCGCGAGTACCTCGACCGCCTCAACCCCGAAAAACCGCCGAAGTATTCGCGTGCGGTGATGGAAACGCTGGCCATCATTGCCTACCGTCAGCCGGTCACGCGCGGCGACATCGAAGACATCCGTGGCGTGACGGTCAGCACGCAGATCGTGAAGCAACTTGAAGACCGGGGCTGGATCGAAGCCATCGGTTACCGCGAAGCGCCAGGGCGCCCGGCGCTGTATGCGACCACGCGGCACTTCCTGGACGACCTCGGGCTGGCGAGTCTTGAGCAGTTGCCGACCCTCGAAGGGTCGGCCGTGGGCATGACCACCCCCGCCGGTGCCATGCCTGAGCAGCCTTCGTTGCTTGATGCGGCGCAGGCGGCATTGGGCCTGGAGGCCCTGGCCGGTGAAGGCGAGCAAGCCGCAGCCAACGATGAGTTGGGCGCGCTGGTTGATCAGCCGTCCGACGACACCACAACGACCGATGCGACATCGGACGACGCATTGAAAGACCTGGCCGGTGCGAGCACCGTGAACGACGACGAGATTCCGGCCGACGACGAGACATCCCCCGCTATTTCTACCGATTTTCCCCCCGAAGACCTTTCCTCCGACGACATCGCCGCTTCACCCGACGCGACGCCTGCTGTTTCCGAGCCTGCGGCAGATGCCGCCCCGATGGAACCCAAAGAATGAACCACCCCGACGACAACCCGACCGAGCTCCCTGCGCAAGCACCGGAGGCCGAAGCCGCCCCGAAGCCGGCTCGCCGCCCGCGCAAGCCGAAGGAGGTCTCTGCGGTCGATCCCGAAGCGGTGGTTGTGACGGAGCCGGAAGCTGAGAGCGACTCTGTCGATGCCGCACCCAAGCCTGCACGCAAGCGCCGCGCCGCGCCGAAAGCAGCGGTGGAAGATGAGGCGAGCATTGCCGCCTCGCCCAACGCCGAGCCCGCATCTTTGGCGCCGGCCGCCGTGCCGCAGTTGCAAGAAGCGGTTGGCGTTGCCTCGCCGGGAGTGGTTTTTGAACTCTCGGCGCCGGTCAACGCGGCAGTTGCTGCTGAAAGCGAAACGGCCGAAGGCGGTGCAGCGGGTGATCCTGCAGCCGGTGACGCGCCCCGTTCGTCGCGCAACCGCCGCCGTGGTCGCAAGGACCGACAAGGTGAACGGGCCGAAGGCGGTGCCGGCCCTGACGGTGCGGAGCGCAGCGCTGCTGCGGCAGCCCCGGCAGTGGTCGCACCCGACGCAGGTGAAGTGTTCGCCCATGTGATGTCGGGTGAATTTGACATCGAAGAAGAAGCTGAAGAGGCGACGTCTGACGACGCGGCCCCGGCTCAAGCGCCCAAGCGGGTGCTGCAGGCTGAACCCGATGCGCCCAAGCTGCACAAGGTGCTGGCGCAGTCGGGTGTGGGTTCGCGGCGCGACATGGAAGCGCTGATCGAGGAAGGCAAGGTCACCGTCAACGACCAGCCCGCACACACCGGCCAACGCATCTCGTTTGGCGACCACATCAAGATTGACGGCAAGCCGGTGCGCGTGCGCATCGTGCCGCCGCCGCCGCGCATCATTGCGTACCACAAGCCGGTTGGCGAGGTCGTGACGCACAACGACCCCGAGAACCGCCCAACGGTGTTCCGTCGCCTGCCGCGCCTGCAGCAAGGCAAGTGGCAGTCGGTGGGGCGCCTCGACCTGAACACCGAAGGCTTGCTGCTGTTCACCACCTCAGGTGAGCTGGCCAACCAGTTGATGCATCCACGCTTTGGCGTCGAGCGCGAATACGCTGTTCGTGTCTTGGGCACGCTGAACGAAGACAACAAGAAAAGCCTGCTCGAAGGTGTTGACGTTGAAGGCCAGACGGCGAGCTTCAAGTCCATCGCCGACGGTGGTGGCGAAGGTGCCAACCACTGGTATCGCGTCGTCATCACCGAAGGCCGCAACCGCGAAGTGCGCAAGCTCTTCGACGCGGTCGGGCTGACCGTGAGCCGACTGATCCGCATTCGCTACGGCACTGTGGTGTTGCCGCGCGGTTTGAAGCGTGGCGTCTGGGTCGATCTGGAAGAAGGTGACGTGCGTGCGATTCGCCGTTTGGCGAGCGGTGGCGACGGTCAACGTCGCGACGCCCGTCCGGAGGGACGCGGCAACGAACAGCAACGCGGGAACGAGCGCGGCCGTGGCAACAAGCCGCAGCAGCAGCGCAACGATCGCCAGGGTCAACAAGGCCAGCAGACGCAGGGCCGAGGCGACCGTAACGACCGGGGGCCACGCCCGAACCGTCCGCCGCAGGGGAGCCCGAACCCGGCCCAGGCGCAGCCGCGTGACACCTCGTCGAATGACTTCGACCGGGACGACGGCCTCGACTTTGATCCGAGCAAGATTCCGAACCCGTTGGAGCAGACCTTCGACAAACGCTTCGTGCAAAACCCGCGTGGTCCGGCGGGCGGCGCAGGCTTCGGCCGGGGCGGAGGCGGTTTTGGCGCAGGTGGCAGTGCGCCTCCGCGCGCCGCGAAGAAAACCGGCGGGCCGCGTGAGCCCGATCCGCTGCAAACGTCCGTTGGCTACATCGGTGCTGATGCTTTCCATCGCCGTGGCGGCAAGGGCGGTGGTGGAGGGGGCGGCGGTGGTGGCAATCGTGGTGGTGGTGGTGGCGGCGGCTTCGGGGGCGGCGGAGGCGGCAACCGTGGCGGTGGCGGCGGTGGTGGTTTTGGCAACGGAGGCGGGGGTGGTGGACGCCGCGGCCGCTGAGGCCCCGAAGACATCGGGAGGCCAGGTTGCGACAAAGCAGCCCCGCCTCAAGCCTTACAATCCAAGGCTTTGCCAAGTGCTTGATTCAGGAGAAGAAATATGACGATTGAACGTACCCTTTCCATCATCAAACCCGACGCGGTCGCAAAAAATGTGATCGGTCAGATCTACGCCCGCTTTGAAGGCGCAGGCCTGAAGGTCGTGGCCGCTCGCATGGCGCACCTGTCGCGCAATGAAGCCGAGCAGTTCTACGCCGTGCACAAGGCCCGCCCGTTCTTCAAGGACCTGGTGGACTTCATGATCTCCGGCCCGGTGATGATCCAAGCCCTCGAAGGCGAAGGCGCCATCGGCAAGAACCGCGACCTGATGGGCGCGACAGACCCGAAGAAGGCCGAGAAGGGCACCATCCGTGCCGACTTCGCTGACAGCATTGATGCCAACGCAGTTCATGGTTCGGATGCTCCCGAAACGGCTGCGGCAGAAATTGCTTTCTTCTTCCCCGGTCTCAACATCTACAGCCGCTGATGCGGCTGGCCTTGCGCCAGGCTCAGGCGTTGTCTTGACGCTGCGGCGCAAGGAGCTTCCATGACCCCGGTCAACTTGCTCGATTTCGACCTCGACGGGTTGGCTGCGTTCTGTGAACGCCTGGGCGAGAAGCGGTTCCGCGCCACCCAGCTCTTCCGCTGGGTCCATCAAAAAGGCGCGGCTGATTTTTCATCGATGTCCGATCTGGCCAAGTCGCTGCGCGACAAGCTGGCGGGCATCGCGCATGTCTCTCCGCTGGCCGTGGTCAGCGAGCAAGCTTCCACCGACGGCACCATCAAGTGGCTGTTCGATGTGGGCGGCGGCGATGCCGTCGAGACGGTGTTCATTCCCGAAGAAGGCCGAGGCACGCTGTGCGTTTCGTCGCAGGCTGGATGCGCGGTGGGGTGCCGGTTTTGTTCCACCGGCCACCAGGGCTTCAGCCGAAACCTCAGCACGGGCGAAATCACGGCTCAACTCTGGTTTGCTGAACACCATTTGCGCAAACGCTTGAACCTCCCCAATGGTCAACGCGCCATCACGAACGTCGTGATGATGGGCATGGGTGAACCACTACAAAACTACTCGGCACTCGTCCCGGCATTGCGGGTCATGCTTGATGACCACGGCTACGGTCTGTCGCGTCGACGTGTCACGGTGTCCACCTCGGGCGTCGTGCCCATGATCGACCGTCTTCGCGACGACTGCCCGGTGGCAATGGCGGTGTCGTTGCATGCGCCGAACGACGCGCTGCGCGACGAATTGGTGCCGCTGAACCGCAAATACCCGATCGCCGAGTTGCTTGACGCCTGTCAGCGCTACCTCGACAAGGCGCCACGCGACTTCATCACCTTCGAGTACTGCATGCTCGACGGCGTGAATGACACGCCGGCCCATGCGCACGAACTGGTGAAGATCAGCGAGCGGGTGTCGTGCAAGTTCAACCTGATTCCGTTCAACCCCTTCCCGGCGTCTGGCCTGAAGCGTTCGCCGCGTGAACGCGTCACGGCCTTCGCACAGGTGCTGCAAGACGCTGGTGTCATCACCACCGTGCGCAAGACGCGCGGTGACGACATCGATGCTGCCTGCGGTCAACTGGCTGGCGAGGTGCAAGACCGCACCCGCGCCAGCGAGCGCATGACCCGCGCGCCGATTCGAGTGCACCCGCGTTCCCCCGCCGTTTCGGCAACCCCGCTTGGACCCAAGGAAACCTCATGACCCTGCGACGCTGGTCGGCCATTGCTGTGTGTGGTGTCTTCGCTGTTCTGGTGATGGGTTGTCAGACGCCAGCCGGCGGTGGCGGGTCAGTGCCCGGCGAACCGCGCGACCGCATCATCACGGCGTCTGATGAACCCGCGTTCTCCAAGCGTGCGCGGGTGCGGCTTGAACTGGCCACCGCCTATTTCAGCCGGGGACAGCTGACTACGGCGCTCGACGAAGTCAAGCAGGCCTTGGTGGCAGACCCGAACCTGGGCGAGGCCTACAACCTGCGCGGACTCATCTATGCCGGGCTGGGTGAGCCGACCTTCGCCGAAGAAAGCTACCGCCGCGCCTTGCAACTCAACCCGCGCGACGGCGATACGTTGCACAACCTGGGCTGGTTCTTGTGCCAGCAACAGCGTTTTGATGAAAGCGACGCTGCCTATGCCGAGGCCTTGGCCGTTCCGCAGTACCTGGGCGGCACGCGCACTTTGCTGGCGCGCGGCGTGTGCCTGGCGCGCAGCGGCAAGTGGGTCGAAGCCGAGGTTGCGTTGTCGCGTGCCTACGAACTCGACCCGGCCAATGCGGCCACCGCTGTCAACTTGTCGGAAGTGCTGCTGCGCCGGGGCGAGCTTGAGCGGGCCCGCTTCTACATGCGCCGGGTCAACGCGCAACGTGAACAGTCGAGCCCCCAAACCCTGTGGCTGGCCGCTCGCATCGAGATGAAGATGGGCAACCGGCAAGGCGCCAACGAATTTGGCAAAGACCTGAGCGACCGTTTCCCGCAGTCGCCCGAAGCGGCGAAATTTGCACGGGGTCAGTTCGATGACTGAGTCGGCACTTGATTCCACATCGCCCGAGCCTTCGGTGCCGGCCACGGCAGGTGGTTTGCTGCGGCAGGCGCGGCAGGCGCGCGGGTTGCACATAGCGGCCCTCGCCAACTCGATGAAGGTGTCGCCGCAGAAGCTCGAAATGCTCGAGACCGATCGCTTCGATCAACTGCCTGGCACCACCTTCACCCGTGCGCTGGCCCAAACGGTTTGCCGCACGCTGAAGATCGATGCGACCCCTGTGCTGGCGCTGCTGCCGCACCCGGCCGACCGGGGCCTCGAGCAGATGAGCCGGGGTCTGAACGAACCCTTCCGCGATCGCCCTGGGCGGCGGGTGCCGAAAGACTTCGGGGTCTTTAAGAACCCCGCCGTGCTGGGTGCGCTGGTGCTGGTGGTTGCGGCGATTGCGATTTACCTGATGCCCAGCGGTTGGTTGCCGATGCCGTCTTCTGCAACTCATGACGCCGCCGAAGAGTCGGTGTCGCAGCCTGCCACGCAGCCGGTGGTCATTGAAGCCGTACCGACCACCGGAGCGGCATCGATGCCAGAGCTCGCTGCGTCGGGCGTCACGATGGTTGAAACCGTGCATTCGGTGCCTGGTGAGGCCGCGGCGGCTTCCGAGTCCGCATCGGCGGTGCCAGTCAGCGGTGTGCTGCAGTTGCGCACCAATGGCGAGTCTTGGGTGGAAGTGACTGACCACCGGGGCACGCCGCTGCTGTCACGCCTGTTGCAGGCCGGCGAAACCGTGGGCATCGACGGGGCCGGGCCCTTGCGCGTGCGCATCGGCAACGCTGCTGCCACATCGATCACTTACCGTGGGCAAGCGGTGGACCTCGGGCCGATCACGCGTGACAACGTGGTCAAACTTGAACTCAAGTAACCCGTCCCACGACATCCCCTGGAACGACACGGTGCTTTCGACATGAACGTCTCCGACATGAACGACCCACGCCATTTCTCTGATGACGAATTCATCGCTCCCGCCAAGCCGGCGGTGAGCCGCACGCGTCAAGCTGCGGTGCGCTGGGGCTCGAAGGTGGTCACCCTGGGCGGTGGCGCTCCCGTGCGGGTCCAGTCGATGACCAACACCGACACGGTGGACGTGATCGGAACCGCCATCCAGGTGAAGGAACTCGCGGTGGCGGGTTCCGAGATGGTTCGCATCACGGTCAACACGCCCGAGGCCGCCGAGGCGGTGCCGCACATCCGCGAGCAACTCGACCGCATGGGGATCGACGTGCCCTTGGTTGGCGATTTCCACTACAACGGGCATCGCCTGCTGACCGATGTGCCGGCTTGTGCCGAGGCGCTGTCCAAGTACCGCATCAACCCCGGCAACGTGGGCAAGGGCGAAAAGGGCGACCGGCAGTTCGCGCAGATGGTGGAGGTGGCCGCGAAGTACGACAAGGTTGTGCGCATCGGCGTGAACTGGGGCAGCCTCGATCAAGAACTGCTTGCGCAGATGATGGATGAGAACGCCAAGCGCGCCGAGCCATTCGAGCCGCAGCAGATCATGTACCGCGCCATCATCACCTCGGCTCTTGAGTCGGCCAAGCGCGCCGAAGAAATCGGCTTGCGCGCCGAGCAGATCGTGCTGTCTTGCAAGATGTCGGGCGTGCAAGATTTGGTGAGCGTGTACCGCGCGCTGGCCAAGCGCTGCGACTATCCGCTGCACCTGGGCCTTACTGAAGCCGGTATGGGCACCAAGGGCACGGTGGCATCGGCCGCCGCGTTGGCGTTGCTGTTGCAAGACGGCATCGGCGACACGATCCGCGTGTCGCTGACGCCGCAGCCCGGTGAAGCGCGCACGCAAGAGGTGGTGGTGGCGCGCGAGATCCTGCAGTCGCTCGGCCTGCGCGCGTTCAACCCCAGCGTCACCGCGTGCCCCGGCTGCGGCCGCACCACCAGCACCACGTTCCAAGAACTTGCCAAGCAGATCGACGATTTTTTGCGCGCCCAAATGCCGGTGTGGCAAGCGCGCTATCCGGGCGTCGAGAAGATGAAGGTCGCGGTGATGGGCTGCATCGTCAACGGCCCGGGGGAAAGCAAGCACGCCGACATCGGCATCAGCTTGCCCGGCAACGGTGAGGCACCGGCCGCGCCCGTGTTCATCGACGGCGAAAAGGCACTCACGCTGCGCGGCGACCGCATCGCCCAAGAGTTTCAAACGCTGGTCGAGAACTACATCGAAAAGCGTTTCGGCGCGGCCACCACGGCTCACGTCACCGCATAGGCCTGAGGCCAGCGCCTCGGGCGCTGACCCCGCGCCGCTGCAATCCCGCTTTCGACTTGGCCAAGCCCTGCGGGGCGAGGCCGACAACCCATTTCCGTTGAACCAAGCACATGGCTGAAAAACAAGAAGCCCTCCAGGCCGTGAAGGGCATGAACGACATCCTGCCGCCCGACTCGGCGCGCTGGGAATGGCTGGAAGACAAGATGCGCTCGCTGATGGCTCGCTACGGCTACAACAACATCCGCACGCCCATCGTCGAGCCGACCGCGCTGTTTGTGCGTGGCCTGGGTGAGGTGACCGACATCGTCGAGAAGGAGATGTATTCCTTCGAGGACTCGATGAACCGCGACAAGCTCACGCTGCGTCCCGAGGCCACGGCCGGTGTGGTGCGCGCGGTCAATGAACATTCGCTGCTGCACGACGGCGGCAAACGCCTGTACTACATCGGGCCGATGTTCCGCCACGAGCGGCCGCAGAAGGGCCGCTATCGCCAGTTCCACCAAATTGGCGCCGAGGCCATGGGATTCGCCGGGCCCGACGTGGACGCCGAACTCATCTTGCTGTGCCGCGCGCTGTGGCGTGAACTCGGGTTGGTGGAAGGGCGCGATGTGACGCTGGAGTTGAACTCGCTGGGCCAGCCCACCGAACGACAGGCCCATCGGCAAGCATTGATCACCCACCTGGAGGCGCATGCCGACCTGCTGGACGAGGAGGCGAAGCGCCGGCTGCACAGCAACCCGCTGCGCATCCTCGACACCAAGAACCCTTTGATGCAGCCGGTGGTGGAAGCGGCGCCGAAACTGATCGACTTCCTGGGCGCCGAATCCTTGGCGCACCTGCAGGCAGTGCGTGACGTGCTCGATGCCGCTGGTCTGCCTTACCGCATCAACCCGCGCCTGGTGCGCGGCATGGATTACTACAACCTCACCGTCTTCGAGTGGGTGACCGACAAGCTCGGCTCGCAAGGCACGGTGTGCGGCGGAGGGCGCTACGACACGCTGATCGAGCAGCTCGGTGGCAAACCGGCACCCGCCGTCGGCTGGGGCCTGGGCATCGAACGTTTGCTGCTGCTGCTGGAAGCGGTGGGTGTGGTGGCACCGGTGGTTTCACCTGTCGCCTACGCAGTCGTGCCCGATGCGCAGAACCTGCCGAAGGTGATGGTGGCGATTGAAGCGCTGCGCGCGGCCGGTGTGTCGGTGCTGATGCATGCAGGCGGCCACAGCATGAAGGCTCAATTCAAGCGCGCGGACGCCAGTGGCGCCCGCTACGCGCTGGTTTTCGGCGCCGATGAACTCGCGCGCGGCGAAGTGGCTCTGAAGTCGCTGCGCGACCCGGCAATCGCCCAGCGCAGCTTGCCCCTGGCCACGGCTGGCCAATGGGCGGCTGAACTGCTCAACGCATAATCGCGGACTCGTTTGAAAGCACATGACCATGGCCACCCACCTCGACCTCGAAGAACAAGAACAACTCGACCAACTCAAGGCGTTCTGGAGCAAATACGGCAACTTGATCACCGGCGTGTTGGTGATCGCGCTATTGGGCTATGCGGGCTGGAACGGCTGGAACTGGTGGAAGCGCGATCAGGCGGCCAAGTCGGGCGCGATGTACGACGAACTCGACAAGGCGGCGCGCGCGGCCGAGGTCGAAAAGGTTGCTCGGGTGTTTGCCGACATGAAAGAGCGCTTCCCGCGCACCGCTTTCACCCAGCAGGCAGCCTTGCTGACGGCCAAGGTGCAGGCTGAGAAGGGCCAGGCCGATGCAGCCATCGCGGCGTTGAGCTGGGCGGCTGAAAACGCCAACGAGGCTGAGTACCGCACTATCGCCCGCCTGCGTTTGGCCGGTCTGCTGCTCGACCAGAAGAAATATGACGACGCCTTGAAGCAACTTGACGGCGCGAACGCCAAGGAGTTTGAGGCGTTGGTGGCGGATCGCCGGGGCGACGTGCTGTTCGGACAAGGCAAGATCGAAGAAGCGAAGACCGCCTACACACAGGCCTGGAAGACGATGGACCCGGCGGTCGAATATCGGCGCCTGGTCGAAGCCAAGCTGATTGCGATGGGCGCGGCGCCTGAGGCCGACAAGAGCAAGGCGGCCAAATGACCCGACGCGCCGAATTCAGCGCTCGCCGTGTCGCCGCATGGGTGGCCCTTGCCTTGGCCGCCACGCTGACGGCTTGCGCCAGCGGACCCGACAAACCCAAGCCCACGCCGTTGGAACCGCTGACGCCGACCATCGGCGCCAGGCAGGTGTGGAAGCAGCGCATCGGCGATGTGAAGTTCCCACTGGCAGTTGCCGCTGTGGGGGACGCATTCACCGTCGCCAGCGACAACGGCACGGTCGCATCGTTCAATGCCCAAACCGGCAGCGCGCTGTGGCAGGCCGAGGCTGGCGCCAAGATCAGCGCTGGCGTGGGCAGCGACGGGCGCTTTGCCAGCGTGGTGACCGTCAATAACGAACTCGTCACCTTCGACGGCGGAAAGCCGGCCTGGCGCAAGCCCTTACCTTCACGCGTGACGACCGCGCCAGTGGTGGCGGGAGAGCGGGTGTTCGTGCTGGCGCTGGACCGCAGCGTGCACGCCTTTGATGCGCTCGACGGCCGCAAGCTGTGGAGCTACCAGCGTCCAGGTGATGCGCTGACCTTGGCCCAACCCGGCGTGCTGGCCCCGTTCAAAGACACCTTGCTGGTGGGCCAAGGCCCCAAGCTGGTCGGCCTGGACCCGCTGCGCGGTACGCCGA
Source organism: Rhizobacter sp. (assembly GCA_043727255.1). Lineage (GTDB taxonomy): Bacteria > Pseudomonadota > Gammaproteobacteria > Burkholderiales > Burkholderiaceae_C > Rhizobacter. The sequence continues at coordinate 17,513 of JAYSYW010000142.1, forward strand.
GGTGGGAAGTCACCGTGGCATCGCCACGTGGCACAAACGAGGTGGAGCGTCTGGCCGACTTGGTGGCGCCGGTCTCCCGTGTTGGCGATGTGTTTTGCATGCGCGCTTTTCAAGCAGCGGTGGGCTGCGTGAATGCCGAGCGTGCCAACCTGGCTTGGACGCGCAATGTGGGCGGTATCGACGGGGTGGCGGCGGATGAGCAAGTGGTGCTGGCCGCCGACGCGAGCGATCGCCTGACGGCTTGGCGGCGTGAAGACGGCGTTTCGTTCTGGTCGGACGAAAAGCTGTTGTACCGCGGCCTGAGTGCGCCTTTGGCCGTGGCCAAGACCTTCATCGTTGGTGACAGCGAAGGCATGGTGCACTGGCTTTCACGCGAGTCGGGCGATGCCCTGCTGCGCCTTCCAACCGACGGCAGCCACATTGATGTGGTGCCGACGAAGTTGGGTTTGACCGTGCTCGTCGTCACACGCGACGGCGGTCTGTTTGCATTTCGCCCGGAATAGGCGGCACTGAACAATGAAACCAGTCATCGCGGTGGTCGGCCGACCGAACGTCGGCAAGTCCACCCTGTTCAACCGCATGACCAAGAGCCGCGACGCCATCGTGGCCGACTTCTCTGGGCTCACCCGCGACCGCCACTACGGTGACGGCCGCATTGGCGACCGCGAATTCATCGTGGTCGATACCGGGGGCTTCGAGCCCGACAGCACCACCGGCATCGTCAAAGAGATGGCCAAGCAAACCCGCCAGGCCGTGGCCGAAGCCGATGCGGTGATCTTTGTGGTTGATGTGCGCGCCGGTTTGTCGGCACAAGACCATGACATCGCGCGCTACCTGCGTTCCGTCAACAAGAAGGTCTTCCTCGCCGCGAACAAAGCCGAGGGCATGGTCGAGTCCCCGTTGCTGGGCGAGTTTTACGAACTCGGCATGGGTGAACCGCACCCGGTGTCGGCGGCTCACGGGCAGGGCATTCGCAGCCTGCTCGATGCCGCACTCGCCGACTTCGAGTTCGACGAGGAAGAGGCCGATCCGGAAGAGGGCTCGCCAATCCGCTTGGCGGTTGCCGGTCGGCCGAACGTGGGCAAATCAACGCTCATCAACACATGGCTTGGCGAAGAGCGGTTGGTCGCGTTCGACCAACCCGGAACCACCCGCGACGCCATCACCGTGCCCTTCGAGCGGCATGGGCAGAAGTTTGAATTGATCGACACCGCCGGCCTGCGCCGCAAGGGCAAAGTGTTCGAGGCGATCGAAAAGTTCTCGGTGGTCAAGACACTGCAGGCCATTGCCGGCGCCAACGTCGTGTTGCTGTTGCTCGATGCCACCCAGGGCGTGACCGACCAAGACGCGCACATCGCCGGCTACATCCTGGAAAGCGGACGTGCGGTGGTGCTGGCCGTCAACAAGTGGGATGCCGTGGACGACTACCAGCGCGAAACGCTGGAGCGTTCCATTGCTTCGCGGCTGGCGTTTCTGAAATTTGCACCTGTGATGCGTATCTCGGCGATCAAGCGGCAGGGCTTGGGCCCTGTCTGGCAAGCCATTGCCGATGCGCATGCTTCGGCCACTCGCAAGATGTCTACGCCGGTGCTCACGCGTCTGCTGCAAGAAGCGGTGGTATTGCAGACGCCGAAACGCGCCGGGGCTTTCCGGCCGAAGCTGCGTTATGCGCACCAGGGTGGTATGAACCCCCCGGTGATCGTGATTCATGGCAATTCGCTGGAACACGTGACTGAAGTCTACAAACGGTATCTGGAAGGGCGCTTCAGGGCGCACTTCAAATTGGTCGGAACACCGTTGCGGATCGAGATGCGTTCATCTCACAATCCCTTCGCCGACAAAGACTAGGCCAATTGGCTCTGCATGCCACGTCGCAGCACCTGCTGTGTTAACGTGACCGCTTCTTCCACTCCACATCACGGAGCATATCGTGAGCAATAAAGGGCAGCTTCTACAAGACCCATTTCTGAACCTGCTTCGTAAAGAGCATGTTCCGGTGTCGATCTATCTTGTGAACGGCATCAAACTTCAAGGCCATATCGAATCCTTCGATCAGTATGTGGTCTTGCTTCGCAACACCGTGACGCAGATGGTCTACAAGCACGCCATCTCAACCGTGGTGCCGGGGCGCGCAGTGAACTTCCACGCTGCCGAGTCGCCCGAGCCGACCTGATCCCCACTACTGCCGAGACGGCAACTACCTTGACGACGGCGGCACCCACCGCTCCACCAGATGCTTCCGGGTTGCCTCGGGCTATCTTGGTGGGCGTCGATTTCGGCTCCGGCTCGCCCTTCGATGCGAGCCTGAACGAATTGGCCTTGTTGGCCGAATCAGCGGGTGACCTTCCGGTAGCTCGCATCACTGCCAAGCGCAAAGCTCCGGACCCTGCACTCTTCGTGGGCTCAGGCAAGGCTGATGAGATCAAGGCTTTGGTGCTCGGACACCAAGCCGAGGCGGTGCTGTTCGACCAAGCCCTTTCGCCCGCGCAGCAGCGCAATCTGGAACGGCATCTGGGTGTGGCTGTGGCCGACCGCACGATGCTGATTCTTGAAATCTTTGCGGCTCGTGCGCAAAGCCACGAAGGCAAGCTTCAGGTCGAACTGGCTCGGCTGCAATACCTCTCCACGCGGCTCGTGCGCCGCTGGAGTCATTTGGAACGTCAACGTGGCGGCATTGGTAATCGGGGCGGCCCCGGTGAGGCGCAGATCGAACTCGATCGACGCATGATTGGCGAGCGCATCAAGACGGTGAAGCAGCGCTTGGAGCGCGTCAAACGCCAGCGTGGCACACAGCGCAAGTCTCGTGAGCGCAGTGGCACTTTCCGCGTGTCGCTGGTCGGTTACACGAACGCTGGCAAATCGACGCTGTTCAACGCGTTGGTGAAGGGGCGGGCCTATGCGGCCGACCAACTGTTTGCCACACTCGACACCACCACACGCCAGTTTTACCTTGAAGATGTCGGCCGTTCGGTGTCGCTGTCCGACACGGTGGGTTTCATCCGCGACCTGCCTCACAAGTTGGTTGACGCCTTCGAGGCGACCTTGCAAGAGTCCGCCGATGCGGACCTGTTATTGCACGTGGTGGACGCGGGCAGTCCGGCGCTCGCCGAGCAAATGGCTGAAGTCGAGCGTGTGCTAGGAGACATCGGCGCAGTCAACATCCCGCAAGTGCTGGTGTTCAACAAGTTCGACAGCCTTGAAGAATCGCAACGTCCACGTGTGCTGATGGACATGTTCGAACGCGAGGGTGGAGTTCGTGTGCCGCGTGTGTTTGTCAGCGCCTTGCACGGCATCGGCTTGGCAGAACTTCGGCATACGATCAGCGCTGCGATTGCGGCACCGGTCAGCGAGGTCTTGAATGAGCCGCCATTGGCGTCACCTTCATTCGAGACTGACGACCCGTTCGATGACCCCGACAACGAGATTCCCTCAGGGGAACGAAGCGGAACCTACTGACACATGACCATGCGCTCATCCATACCGGCCTCTGACATGCCCGCCACGCCGCTCAAAGAACTGGCCGCTGCCACAAAGGCCCTGGCGCGAGGTTTGGCCAATGCGCTGAACACCCGCTTGGGGCTGCGAGGTTCCGCTCGCGTGGAGCCTTTGTTGAGCACCGGCGGAGGGCGCGGCGAAGGCCCGCCTGACCTTGATGAGCTCTGGCGCGATTTCAACCGCAAGCTCAGCGGCATCTTCGGCGGCAAGGGCGGAGGTCAGCGGCCCGGTTCGGGCGGCAACGGCAGTGGGAATGGCCCAAACTTCCAGCCCGACATGAAAAGCGCCGGCATCGGCGCAGGTTTGATTGCGGGCGTGGTGGTGTTGATCTGGGCGGCCAGCGGTATCTTCATCGTGCAAGAAGGCCAGCAGGCTGTGGTCACCTCGTTCGGCAAGATCAGCCACACGGTGGATGCGGGCTTGTCGTGGCGCTTTCCTTATCCATTCCAGGCGCACGAGACGGTGGCGTTCACGCAATTGCGCTCAGTCGAAGTGGGCCGCAGCGCGGTGGTGCAGGCCACCGGCCTGCGCGACTCATCTATGCTGACCCAGGATGAAAACATCGTCGATATCCGCTTCACGGTGCAGTACCGATTGAATGATGCGAAGGCCTACCTTTTCGAGAACGACAAACCCGATCAGGCCGTGGTGCAGGCGGCGGAATCGGCGGTGCGCGAAATCGTCGGCAAGAGCGTGATGGACTCCGTGCTCTACGAGCAACGCGATGCGATCGCTATTGACCTGATGAAGTCGGTACAGGCGCAGTTGGACCGGCTCAAAACCGGCATCTTGCTGGTCAACGTCAACGTGCAGAGCGTGCAAGCGCCCGAGCAAGTGCAAGCGGCATTCGATGATGCGTTCAAAGCCGGTGCGGACCGCGAGCGCTTGAAGAACGAGGGCCAGGCTTACGCCAACGATGTGATTCCGAAGGCGCAGGGCACGGCAGCCCGTTTGCGCGAGGAGGCAGAAGGCTACCGGGCCACCATCGTGGCGCAGGCGGAGGGCGATGCACAGCGATTCAACCAAGTGCTCACCGAATACCAGAAAGCTCCCGGGGTCACCCGTGATCGGCTCTACATCGACACCATGAAGCAGGTTTATTCCAACGTCACCAAGGTGTTGGTCGATACACGCAGCAATTCCAACTTGCTGTACCTGCCGCTTGACAAGCTGATGCAGCAGGCCGGGGGCACCGCTCCAGCCGCAGCGGCACCTGCCGTAACGGGCAGTGAGACGACACCACCTCCATCGTCAGTCAGTGTGGACGTGCGTTCGCGTGACGGCCAACGCGGCCGCGACCGCGACGGCCGTTGATGCACAGAGATTGCCAGGAACCGCATCCATGAATCGAATTGGTTTGTTCATCGCCGGCGCATTGATTGCGCTGCTGCTTCTGTCGTCCACCCTGTTCATCGTTGATCAGCGCGTCTTCGCCGTGATCTTCGCCTTGGGTGAAATCAAAGAAGTCATCACCACACCGGGCCTTAAGGCGAAGCTGCCCCCGCCCTTCCAGAACGTGGTGTTTCTCGACCGTCGGATCCAAACCCTTGACAGCCCTGAAACCCGCCCGATCTTCACTGCCGAGAAAAAGAGTCTGGTGATCGACTGGCTTGTGAAGTGGCGCATTTCTGAGCCGAAACAGTTCATTCGCAACAACGGCACCGACATGCGCAATGTGGAAAGCCGCCTCAGTCCGATCGTGCAGGCGGCCTTCAATGAAGAGGTCACCAAGCGCACCGTGCAGGAGATGCTGGCCACCGATCGTGATCGCGTCATGCAAGGTGTACGAGGCCGATTGGCCGACGAAGCCAAGAGCTTCGGGATCGAGGTGGTCGATGTGCGCATCAAGCGGGTGGACTTCTCCGCCAACGTGACTGATTCGATCTACAGCCGCATGGTGTCGGAACGTAAGCGCGTCGCCAACGAGCTGCGTTCCACCGGCGGAGCCGAAGGCGAAAAGGTTCGCGCGGATGCCGACCGGCAACGTGAGGTCATCGTTGCAGAGGCCTATCGCGAAGCGCAAAAGGTCAAAGGCGATGGCGATGCCAAAGCCTCGGCGATCTTCGCCAGCGCATTTGGGCGCGACCCGCAATTTGCCGAGTTCTATCGAAGCCTCGAAGCCTATCGATCTGCCTTCCGCAGCAAGTCAGACGTGATGGTGATGGACCCGAACAGCGAGTTCTTCAAAGCCATGCGGGGTTCAGGTCCGTCGTCGTCCGCAATGAAGAAGTGACGGGCGCAATCTGGGACGTGTTGCCCGCAGCGTTTGCGCTGATGCTCATTGTTGAAGGTCTGCTGCCTTTCTTGAGTCCCGCCGCTTGGCGCAACGTCTTCGAGCGGGCCATTCGCATGACGGATGGTCAGCTCCGTTTTCTGGGACTCAGCAGCATGTTGGTGGGTCTCGTGACGCTGTTGCTCTTTGCACGCTAATAGCGCGCCGACCGTCGAACGACGGCCGGTACAATCTCTTTTTTAATCCCCCAGGTCATCCCCATGTCGTCTGCTTGGCTGCTGCCCGAGCACATCGCTGACGTGCTGCCTGCGCAAGCGCGGCACATCGAAGAACTCCGTCGTGACCTGCTTGATGGAGCTCGCGGCTATGGCTTCGAGCTCGTCATGCCGCCCCTGTTGGAGCATCTTGAATCGCTGCTTTCAGGCACCGGCCATTCGCTCGATCTCAAGACCTTCAAGCTTGTCGACCAACTGAGTGGTCGCATGCTCGGGGTTCGAGCCGACACCACGCCGCAGGTTGCCCGCATCGATGCGCATTTGCTGAACCGCCAAGGCGTCACACGGCTTTGTTATTGCGGACCGGTGTTGCACACACTGCCCGACGGCTTGCATGGAACGCGTGAGCCGTTGCAATTCGGTGCCGAGATCTATGGCCACGCCGGTTTGGAGGCAGACCTCGAAGTGCAAGAGCTTGCTCTCGATGCTTTGCATCGCGCAGGAGTGGCTGGCGTCACGTTGGACATGGGCGACGCACGCATTGTGCGTGGCGTCCTGGCGGGTACCAATGCCGATACCGCTCTGCTGAGCGCCGTCTATGCCGCGCTGGCCGCTAAAGACACTGCAGCCATCGAGGCGCTGAGCGAAGGTTTTCCGGCCGAGGCGCGTCAAGGTCTGCTGGCTTTGCTTCGTTTGTATGGCGGCGCCGATGTGCTCGACGCCGCGCGGCGTGAGTTGCCGGCCTACCCGTCCATCACGTCCGCGCTGGATGAGCTGCAGTGGTTGACTCAGCATTTGCGCCAAGCCCACCCCGAGGTTCGTGTTGGGTTCGACCTGGCGGACATGAGCGGCTATGCCTACTACAGCGGCTCGCGTTTTGCCATGTATGCGGCCGGCTCGTTCGACGCCATCGTGCGAGGTGGTCGCTACGACGAGGTGGGTGCGGTGTTCGGACGCAATCGCCCGGCGGTGGGTTTCAGCCTCGACGTGAAGGCCCTTGCGTTGATCGCATCGACACGCGCAATGCGCCCGGCCATCCGGGCGCCCTGGGGCGAAGATGGCGCGCTGCGCAGTGCCGTTCGTGAACTGCGTGAGAAGGGTGAAGCCGTCGTGTGCATCCTGCCCGGCCATGAACACGAAGGCCAAGAATTCGATTGCGACCGCGAACTCATCGCGGTCAGCGGACGGTGGATGGTTCGTCCTCTGTGACGTGATCTTGTCCATACGCCATTCCTTATTTCACAAGCGGAACATTCAGACATGCAACAAACACGCAGCGGCCGCAATGTGGTCGTCGTTGGCACGCAGTGGGGCGATGAAGGCAAGGGCAAGGTGGTCGATTGGCTGACTGACCATGCTGAAGCCGTGGTGCGCTTTCAAGGTGGCCACAACGCTGGCCACACGCTGGTCATCAAGGGTGTGAAGACCGCCTTGCAACTCATTCCTTCGGGAATCATGCGGGACGGCGTCGCTTGCTACATCGGCAACGGGGTGGTGGTCGATCCGACGCATTTGCTGTTGGAAATCGAGCGCCTCGAAGCGATCGGTCTCGAGGTCCGTTCGCGCCTGTTCGTCAGCGAGTCTTGTCCGCTGATCCTGCCGTTCCATGTTGAAGTGGACAAGGCGCGTGAAGCGCTGCGCGAAAGCAGTGGCGCCGGGAAGATTGGCACCACCGGCAAGGGCATCGGCCCAGCCTATGAAGACAAGGTGGCGCGCCGCGCGTTGCGCGTGCAAGACCTGAAGCACCCCGAGCGCTTTGCGAAGAAGCTGCGCGAGTTGCTGGAGTTGCACAACTTCGTGCTGACCGGCTACCTGAAGGGCACGGCGCTTGAGTTCCAGCCCATCTTCGATCATGCGATGAAGGTGGCCGAGCAACTCAAGCCGATGCTGGCCGATGTGGGCTACATCCTGCACACCAAGCACAAGCAGGGTGCCAACATCTTGTTTGAAGGCGCGCAAGGCACGTTGCTCGACATCGACCACGGCACTTATCCCTACGTGACCTCTAGCAACTGTGTGGCAGGCAATGCGTCCGCTGGCGCGGGTGTGGGGCCCGACTTGCTTCATCACATCCTGGGCATCACCAAGGCCTACACGACCCGTGTGGGGGGCGGCCCGTTCCCTACCGAACTCGACATGGACACACCGGGGACCGTCGGGCACCACCTGTCCACCATCGGACAAGAGCGCGGCACCGTCACCGGTCGTCCGCGCCGTTGTGGCTGGCTCGATGCTGCGTTGCTGAAGCGGTCCATCATCATCAATGGCGTCTCGGGCTTGTGCATCACCAAGCTTGACGTGCTCGACGGGCTGCCTGAGATCAAGGTCTGCGTGGGCTATGAACTCAATGGCAAGCGCATTGACATCTTGCCGCTCGACGCCGACGACATCGAAGCCTGCAAGCCCATCTACGACACCTTCCCTGGGTGGACGGAAAAGACCGCAGGCATCACCCAGTGGGACCAGCTTCCGCTGAATGCCAGGCGCTACCTTGAGCGTGTGCAAGAGTTCATCGGAGCCCCGATCGACATGGTGTCCACCGGGCCGGACCGCGACCACACCATCTTGTTGCGCCATCCTTATCAAGCCTGACCCCTGCTGGAGCCTTCCCATGCTGACCGACGATGGCAAACACCTGTACGTGTCCTGGGACGAGTACCACATGCTCATTGAGCGGCTTGCACTGAAGGTGCACGCCTCGGGCTGGGAGTTCGATCAGATCCTTTGCCTCGCACGCGGTGGCATGCGTCCGGGCGATGTACTTTCGCGTGTATTCGACAAGCCGCTGGGCATCATGTCCACCAGTTCGTATCGTGCGGAAGCCGGCACGATACAAGGGCGACTGGACATGGCCAAGTACATTACTTTGCCAAAGGGCGAATTGGCGGGTCGGGTGTTGCTGGTCGATGACTTGGCAGACTCCGGCGTGACGCTTCGCGCGGTCGTGGAGCGGCTTCGCAGCATGCCCGCCATCAGTGAGTTGCGCTCAGCCGTTATTTGGACCAAGGGCGTGTCGAGCTACACGCCGGACTATTACGTCGAACTCTTGCCGACGAGTCCTTGGATTCACCAACCGTTCGAAGAGTACGACGATCTGCGCCCCGAAGGCCTGGCGAAGAAGTTCGCCATTTGAGAGCAGTCGCTTACCGGGCAGGGCACAGAAACATGACTTGTGTTTGTGCTTTGTCGGCCCCAAATGAAAAAAGGCCGCATACTGCGGCCTTCATCATTTTTACTTTTTATCTGGTGCCCAGGAGAGGACTCGAACCTCCACGGAGTTACCCGCTAGTACCTGAAACTAGTGCGTCTACCAATTCCGCCACCTGGGCATTTCAGGAAGTCTTGGATCATATCATCAAAAATAACACTCACCAGAACTCTTCTGTCATCGGCAACGAATTGATGAACGAAGTCGAAGGCACCGTGCAGGGCCATCGTGACGGACACGGCTTTCTTGTGCGCGAGGACAGGCAGCCCGACTTGTATTTGTCGCCGCAGGAAATGCGGGCTGTGCTGCACCGGGACCGTGTCAAGGCGCGCATTGTTCGCTATGACCGCAAGGGCCGGCCTGAGGGGCGTGTGCTGGAAATCATCGAGCGCAAGAAGGCACCCATCATTGGCCGCTTGTTGAACGAAAGCGGCATCTGGTTGGTGGCGCCGGAAGACAAGCGCTACGGGCAAGACATCATGGTGCCCAAGAACGCCATTGCGAATGCGACGGCAGGGCAGGTTGTGGCGATCGAGTTGACTGAGCCGCCTTCGTTGTACTCACAACCGATGGGCCGCGTGACCGAGGTGCTGGGAGAGATCGACGACCCCGGCATGGAGATCGAGATCGCGGTGCGCAAATACGAAGTGCCGCATTGCTTCTCACCCGAAACGCTCGGGCAAGCCGCCGCGCTGCCCGACAAGATTCGCCCCACTGACCGCAAAGATCGCATGGACCTCACCGACGTGGCCCTGGTCACGATCGACGGAGAGGACGCACGAGACTTCGATGACGCGGTGTATTGCGAACCCATCAAGACTGGCCGAGGCAAGACGGCCTTCGAGGGCTGGCGTTTGGTGGTGGCGATCGCCGATGTCAGCCACTACGTGAAGCCGGGCGAGGCGATTGACGAAGACGCCTATGAGCGTGCAACGTCGGTGTACTTCCCGCGCCGGGTGATCCCAATGCTTCCGGAAAAGCTGTCGAATGGCCTGTGCTCGTTGAACCCGAATGAAGACCGGTTGGCGATGGTGTGCGACATGCTCATCACGCCGAACGGTGAAATTCACGCTTACCAGTTTTTCCCGGCGGTGATTTGTTCACATGCCCGCTTCACGTACACCGAGGTGGCTTCGATCTTGTCGAACACGCGGGGTCCCGAGGCCTCGCGCCGCAAAGACTTGG
>JAYSYW010000143.1:0-10919 GCA_043727255.1 Rhizobacter sp.
GTCGTAGCCGTACTTGGTCTTGAACTTGTCTTTCAGGTCTTTGCGCGCAAACAGGTCGGCGCGAAACCAGTACAGGTTGGCGAACTGCTGGTCGGGCAGTTGGTAGAGCTTCTTGTCGGGGCCGGTGGTGAAGCTGGTGCCGATGAAGTCTTTCAAGTCGAGGCCGGGGTTGGTGTATTCCTTGCCCTTGCCCGCCATGTAGTCGGTCAGGTTCATGACCTTGCCGTAGCGGTAGTGCGTGCCAATCAGGTCAGAGTCGCTGATCCACCCGTCGTAGATCGACTTGCCCGACTGCATCGAGGTTTGCAGCTTCTCGACCACGTCGCCTTCCTGGATCAAATCGTGTTTGACCTGGATGCCCGTGATCTCGGTGAAGGCCTTGGCGAGCGTCTTTGATTCGTACTCGTGCGTGGTGATCGTCTCGGACACCACCGAGATCGACTTCACGCCCTTGGCCTGAAGCTTCTTCGCGGCCTCGATGAACCACTTCATCTCCGCCATCTGCTGGTCTTTGGCCAGCGTGGATGGCTGGAACTCGCTGTCGATCCATTTCTTGGCTTCGGCCTCGCCGGCCCACGCGCCATGACCCACGGCCAGGGCGGCGGCTGCAAAGGCCACGGCATTCAAGCGCAATTTCATGTTGATCTCCTCAGTGGCTTCCCGTCTTCACACTTCAGGGCGCCCCGGCTGGGAAGTGAGGCCGTTGCACCGTTCGATGGGTTGGGTGGGGCTGTCGCGTGTGGCTTCAGCCCTTGCGCATCACCAGCGCCAAAAGCGCCATCGACGCGACGAATGGGATCCACACCGAAGGCTCTTCGGCGAGCTTGAACCACACCATCATTTTTTCGCTCAAGCCCACGAAGGCCAGGTGCACATAGGCGGCCATCAGCAGCCCGATGAACAGCCGGTCGCCGCGTGTCGTTTCGATGGGCAGCCAGCCTTTGCGCAGCGCGGTGGGTTGTTTGATTTCCCAGAGCGTCATGCCGATCAGCATCAGCGCGATCGAGATGAAGAAGATCGTGACGGGTTGGGTCCAGGCCATCCACTCGAACATCTCTTGCTCCTTCGTTCAGCCTTCAAGGCGGGCATCGAGCCCGCCTTGAAGGCGCGGGCATTCCGCGGGTCGATCCTCGTTGACGGGGCCCCTCGCCCTTCGCTTCATACCCGCCCCATCGCAAACCCCTTGGCGATGTAGTGCCGCACGAACCAGATGACGATCGCGCCGGGCACGATGGTCAGCACGCCGGCTGCGGACAGCACGCCCCAGTCCATGCCCGAGGCCGACACGGTGCGTGTCATCACGGCGACGATGGGCTTGGCGTCCACGCTGGTCAACGTGCGTGCCATCAGCAACTCGACCCAGCTGAACATGAAGCAGAAGAAGGCCGCGACGCCCACGCCGGCCTTCACCAGCGGCAAGAAGATGGTGAGGAAGAAGCGCGGGAACGAGTAGCCGTCGATGTAGGCCGTCTCGTCGATCTCGCGCGGAATGCCGCTCATGAAGCCCTCAAGAATCCACACCGCGAGCGGCACGTTGAACAGCAGGTGCGCCAGCGCCACGGCGATGTGTGTGTCCATCAGACCAAGCGTGGTGTAGAGCTGAAAGAACGGCAGCAGAAAGACGGCTGGCGGCGTCATGCGGTTGGTGAGCAGCCAGAAGAAGACGTGCTTGTCGCCGAGGAAGCGGTAGCGCGAAAACGCGTAGGCCGCAGGCAGCGCCACCGCGAGCGAAATCACGGTGTTGATGGCGACGTAGGTGAGTGAGTTGAGGTAACCCGAGTACCAGGACACGTCGGTGAAGATGGTTCGGTAGTGGTCGAAGGTGAAGGTCTGCGGCCACAGGCTGAAGCTCGAGAGGATCTCGACGTTCGTCTTGAACGACATGTTGATCATCCAGTACACCGGCAGGATGGCGAACAGCAGGTACGCGATCAGGAAGACCGTGCGCTTGCGGAATCTGCGCTCATCCATGGCAGCGCCCGCCCGGCCGCCCGAAGGGCGTTGCGCGCCCCCTCGGGGGGCAGTGAACGGAGTGAGCGTGGGGGCTCATGCTTGACTCTCCTTCGCTTGCGTGCCCACGCGCTGCATCCAGTTGTAGAGGATGAAGCAGAGCAGCAAGATGATCAGGAAGTAGATCAACGAGAAGGCCGCGGCCGGGCCGAGATCGAACTGGCCGACCGCCTTTTGCGTGAGGTACTGCGACAAGAAGGTGGTCGCATTGCCGGGGCCACCGCCGGTGAGCACGAAGGGTTCGGTGTAGATCATGAAGCTGTCCATGAAGCGCAGCAGCACGGCGATCATCAGCACGCCGCGCAGCTTGGGCAGCTGGATGTGGCGGAACACCGCGAACTTGCTCGCGCCGTCGATGCGCGCGGCCTGGTAGTAGGCGTCGGGAATGGCGCGCAAGCCCGCGAAGCACAGCAGGGCGACGAGCGGCGTCCAGTGCCACACGTCCATCAGCAGCACGGTCAACCACGCGTCGGTGGCGCTGCCTGTGTAGTTGTAGTCCACGCCCAACGCGGCGAGCGTTGCGCCCAAGAGGCCGATGTCGGCGCGGCCATAGATCTGCCAGATGGTGCCCACAACGTTCCACGGAATCAGCAGCGAGATGGCGACGATCACCAGCACCGCCGAGGCCCGCCAACCCTGCGCCGGCATCGACAGCGCCAGCGCGATACCGAGCGGTATCTCGACCGCCAGCACCGCGAGCGAAAAGGCGATCTGCCGCAGCAACGCGCTGTGCAGTTCTTCGTCACGCATCACGAGCTTGAACCACTCGGTGCCAACGAACACACGGCGCTCGGGCGAGATGATGTCTTGCACCGAGTAGTTGACGACCGTCATCAACGGCAGCACGGCCGAGAAGGCGACGCACAGCACGACGGGGAGGATGAGGAGCCATGCCTTTTGGTTCACGGGCTTCATGGGGCGGTTCCTCGTCCGGGGGCTTGGTCCACCGCATCACCGCAATCACCCACGCGAAGGTGAGGGGCGTGGGCGAAGAGCTGTGGGGTGTAGGCGAACGGGTGGGCGGTGTATGCGAGCGGGGGCTTCGACAAGCTCAGCCCGAACGGACTCGGGGGAAGGTCTTGCGTGCAGCGCTTGAACGGGCTCGGAGTGAGGTCGTGCGTGCAAAGCTTGGACGGGCTCGATCCTTCACAAGACCGCAGGCCACCCCACCCGTTCGCATTGAGCTTGTCGAAGTGCCGGTGTGAACAACCTGCAGGCTTCGACAGGCTCAGCCCGAACGGGTGGGGGGTTTGGGCGAGCGGGGGCTTCGACAAGCTCAGCCCGAACGGACTCGAAGTGAGGTCTTGAGTGCAGCGCTTGAACGGGCTCGAGGTGAGGTCGTGCGTGCAAAGCTTGGACGGGTTCGGAGTGAGGTCGTGCGTGCAACGCTTGAACAGGCTCGGAGTGAGGTCGTGCGTGCAACGCTTGGACGGGCTCGATCCTTCACAAGACCGCATACCACCCCTCCCGTTCGCACTGAGCCTGTCGAAGTGCCGCTGTGAACAACGCGCCGTCTTCATGCCACCAGCTCCTCGTTCTTGTAGTAGCAGGTGTGCGCGCCCCGCACCCCGAACCACACCGTTTCACCCACCGCGGGGGGCGTGGACTCGGGGCTCAGGCGTGCGCGCAGCGTGCTGTTGCCAGCCTGGGCCGTGAGCAGCCAGTAGGTGCCGACGTCTTGCCGCTGCGTGACGGTCGCGATCAACGCGCCGGGGGCGTGCGCGGTGGCAAGCGTCACGTACTCGGGCCGCACGCCGAGCGTGGTGGCGCCTTCCGGGGCGCCGGGCACCACATCAGCGGGCAAGAAGTTCATGCCCGGTGAACCGATGAAGTGGCCAACGAAGGTGTGCGCGGGCCGCTCGAACAAGTCGCCCGCCGAACCCATTTGCACCGCGCGGCCACGTGTCATCACCACCACCTGGTCGGCGAAGGTCAGCGCTTCCACCTGGTCATGCGTCACGTAGATGAGCGTGAGCTTCAACTCGTGGTGAATCTGCTTGAGCTTGCGGCGCAGCTGCCACTTGAGGTGCGGGTCGATCACCGTCAGCGGCTCGTCGAACAGCACCGCCGACACGTCTTCGCGCACCAGTCCACGGCCGAGTGAGACCTTCTGCTTCGCGTCGGCACCCAGGCCTGCGGCGCGCTGGTTGAGCTGGCCGCTCATCTCAAGCATCTCGGCGATCTGGCCCACACGGTGACGAATGCGGTCGGCCGGCACGCCACGGTTGCGCAGCGGAAAGGCCAGGTTCTCGGCCACGGTCATCGTGTCGTAGACAACGGGAAACTGAAACACCTGCGCGATGTTGCGCTGCTGCGGGCTCCGCCCGGTCACGTCGGCGCCGTCGAACAGCACGCGGCCCTGTGACGGCGTGAGCAGCCCCGAAACGATGTTGAGCAGCGTCGTCTTTCCGCAGCCCGAGGGGCCGAGCAAGGCGTAGGCGCCGCCGTCTTCAAAGCTCATCTTGAGCGGCAGCAACGCGTAGTCTTCATCGCGCTGCGGGTGGGCGCGATAAGCGTGGGCCAGGTCGAGGTCGATGCGTGCCATCAAGTGCCCCCCAGTCGCTTCGCTCCGCCCTGCAGGCCGCGTCGGGCCCTGAGGGCCGACTCCTCGACAGGCGCGAAGAGCCCACAGGGCTCTCCACGTCCGGTCTCGGCCCCCAAGGGGCGCCACCCCAGAGGCCCGGCAAAGCCGGTTCCTCGGGGTGTTGCTGGAGGAGCACGTCGCTGCGCTTGTGCAATCGCGGCCCTGGTGGATCCGTATACGCGGAGATGCATCACCGGCTTTCCCCTTGCCATTGCGGCGCGATGACCAACGCGCCGTTCGCATCGAACACGTGCACGCGAGACGGGTGCAGGTGCAGCGTGATGGGCGCGCCGAGTGCGAACACGTGCACGCCGGTGAGCTGGGCGACCAGCTCACCAACCGCCGTGCTCGCGTGCACGAAGGTGTCGGAGCCCGAGATCTCGGCCAGCTCGACCCGCCCGGGCAGGGGCAGGTCACGCGCGCCGCCCTGCACTCGCAGCGCGTTGGCGCGCACACCCACGGTGAGCGACGACGCTGCGGCATTCGGCGGCAAGGGCAACGCGAGCATCAGGCCCGACGGCAGCGCGATGCCTTCGGCCGTGGGCGTGGCCGCAATCAGGTTCATCGGCGGGTCGCTGAACGCGCGCGCCACGCGGATCGAACGCGGGTGGTGAAACACATCGGCGGTGGGCCCGTACTGCAACAGCTCGCCAGCGTCCATGACGGCCGTGTGGCCGCCGAGCAGCAGCGCTTCGTGCGGCTCGGTGGTGGCATAGACGACGGTCGATCGGCCGGCGGCGAAGAGCTGCGTCAGCTCGTCGCGCAGTTCTTCGCGCAGCTTGTAGTCGAGGTTGACCAAGGGCTCGTCGAGCAGCATCAGCGGGGCGTCTTTGGCCAGCGCACGCGCCAGCGCCACACGCTGCTGCTGGCCGCCCGACAGTTCGGCCGGCAGGCGTTGCAAGAAGGGCTCGATGTGCAGCCGCTCGGCCAATGCCTGCACACGCGTGGTGATGTCTTTTTCACGGCGCAGCTTGAGCGGCGAGGCGATGTTGTCGAACACGGTCATCGACGGGTAGTTGATGAACTGCTGATAAACCATGGCGACGTTGCGCTGGCGCACCGGCACGCGGGTCACGTCTTGCCCATCGACTTGCACACGGCCTGTGGTGGGCGCGTCGAGCCCGGCCATCACGCGCATCAGGCTCGTCTTGCCGGCTTGGGTGGCGCCCAAGAGCACGGTGATGGCGTTGGGCACGAGGCTCAGGCTCAGCGGGTGGAGGTGCGTCTCGGCACCCACCTGTTGCCCCACGGCGTGCAGGCTCAGTTCCATGCGGGGGTCTCTTGCATGGATGGCACCAAGGGCACCGGGCGCCAGTGGGCTTGGCACCAGCGCGCCACGGCTTCGCGCTGTGCCGGGGTGAAGTGCAGGCCCAGTTTGCTGCGGCGCCACAGCACGTCGTCGGCGCGTGTGGCCCATTCGTGGCGGTGCAGGTAGTGCAGCTCGGTCTCGAAGAGCCCCGGGGCGACTTCGCTGCCCAGATCGCTTTTGCTTTTGCCTTCGCTTTCGGATTTGTTGTCGGATCCGCTTTTGAATTCACTTTCAAATTCGCCAAGCACAAGCTCGACGCGCGCACCGTAAGCCCGCGCCAGCCGGTGCAGCAGCGCTTCGGGCAGGCCGGGGTGGCGCTTGCACAGGGCCTGCACGAAGCGGGTGAAGTCGGCGTCGGGCCGTTGCGGGGGGCCGACCCATGCCTGCAGGTCGCCGCCGGGCAGAAAGGCCCCGCGCGTCCACGCGCCACGCGGGGCGTTCAGCGCGCCCGCCAGTTGGTCACCGGCCTCTTCGGCGAGCTTGCGGAAGGTGGTGATCTTGCCGCCCCACACCGACAGCAAAGGCGCGCTGCTGGTGTCGAGTTCGAGCGAGTAGTCGCGCGTCACGGCGGCGGGGTCGCCCGATTCGTCGTC
Source organism: Rhizobacter sp. (assembly GCA_043727255.1). GTDB lineage: Bacteria > Pseudomonadota > Gammaproteobacteria > Burkholderiales > Burkholderiaceae_C > Rhizobacter. Next base: position 6,497 of record JAYSYW010000143.1, read on the forward strand.
GAGCAGCGGGCGCACGCCGGAGTACGTCCAGACCACGTCGCTCGGCTGCACGCCTCGGCGCAGGTAGCGGCTGGCCTGCGCGCAGAGGTAGGCGATCTCGTCGGCATCAATGCGCGCTTCGCCGATCGGGCCGTGGTGTTCAACGTCGGTGGTGCCAATGAGCGTGAAGTCGCGCTCGTAGGGGATCAAAAAGATGATCCGCTTGTCGGGGTTTTGCAGGATGTAGGCGTGGTCGTGCGCAAAGACGCGCGGCACGACGATGTGGCTGCCCTTGACCAGCCGCAGCGCCTTGGCGCGCGGCGCATGCGCGTGTTCGCCCAGGAACTGCGCCGTCCATGGCCCCGCCGCGTTGACGAGGGCTCGGGCCGTGACCTGCCGCGTCGCGCCGCTTTCGTGCTGCAGCGTGGCCGACCACTCTGAAGCGCCCCGCCGCGCATCGATGCAGCGCCAGCGGGTGAGCACGGTCGCCCCGTGTTCGGCGGCACCCACCGCGTTGAGCACCACGAGGCGGGCGTCGTCCACCCAGCCGTCGGAATAGACGAAGCCGCGCGTGAACCGCGTCTTCAGCGGTGCGCCAAGCGCATGCCGGCGCAAGTCAATGCCGTGGGACCCGGCCAGCACCTCGCGCTTGGCCAGGTGGTCGTACAGAAAGAGGCCGATGCGGATCATCCAGGCCGGGCGCATGGCCGCGTCGTGCGGCATCACGAAGCGCAGCGGCCACATGATGTGTGGCGCGCTCTTGAGCAGCACCTCGCGTTCGGCGAGCGCCTTGCGCACGAGCGAAAACTCGTGGTACTCAAGGTAGCGCAGCCCGCCGTGGATCAGCTTGGTCGAGGCCGACGAGGTGTGCGAGGCGAGGTCGTCTTTCTCACACAGCAGCACCGACAGGCCGCGACCGGCAAGGTCGCGTGCGATGCCGGCGCCATTGATGCCGCCGCCCACGACGAGCACGTCGAACGCGTGCGTTTTGGGCGCGGCGTCCGGGCCGGTCGGCAGCAGGGGCATGGCAGGCACATCCAAAGCGGCGGTCTCCTGGCGGCAGTCCCGGCATGTACGCACGGGGTTCGCACGACGGTTCGGGAATGTTCGTTTTGATGCGAAGCTTTTCCTTTTATGCCCAAAAAGAAAGCCGTGCAAGCGGGGCAATCCCCCCGGTTGCGCGGTGGGGCTTTGGCTACCCTTCGCGGCGCAACCGTCTTTGTTTCATGACCCCCAACCCCCGACAAGCCCAGTTGCTCGATGCGCTGCGCAGCCACGGCTCGATCAGCATTGAAACGCTGGCCGAGCGCTTTGGCGTCACCTTGCAGACGGTGCGGCGCGACGTTTCCCTGCTGGCCGACGCCGGCCTGGTGGCGCGCTTTCACGGCGGCGTGCGCCTGCCCGGCTCGACCACCGAAAACATCGAATACCGCCAGCGCCAGCAGCTCAACGAAGCCGCCAAGCAACGCATTGGCCGCGCGGTGGCGAAGGCCGTGCCGTCGGGCTGTTCGCTGATCTTGAACATCGGCACCACGGTCGAGGCGATTGCCCGCGAGCTGATGCGCCACCAGGGGCTGCGCGTCATCACCAACAACCTGAACGTCGCGGCCATCCTGGCCGACAACCCCGAGTGCGAAGTGATCGTGGCCGGCGGCGTGGTGCGTTCGCGCGACCGGGGCATCGTGGGCGAGGTGACGGTCGACTTCTTCCGCCAGTTCAAGGTGGACATTGCCCTCATCGGCATCTCGGGCATTGAAGCCGACGGCACGCTGCGCGACTTCGACTACCGCGAGGTGAAGGTGGCTCGGGCCATCATCGAACACTCGCGCCAGGTGTGGGTGGCCGCCGACCACAGCAAGTTCAACCGGCCCGCCATGGTGCAACTGGCGCGCCTGGGTGAGGTGGACATGCTGTTCACCGATCAGCCCCCGCCCGAACCCTTTCCGCACATGCTGAGCGAGGCCGGCGTGCAGTGCCACGTCACGTCGTGAGCTTTCGGGTCAATGCGGGTCAATGCGCGTGAACGGCTTGGTGAACGGCCTGGTATTGCAGTGGCGTCATGCCCAAGCGGCGCCTGAATGCACGCGCCAGGTGCTCATCAGATGTCAGCCCCGCCACCCGTGCGGCGGCTTTGACTGAAGCGCCGGCTTCAAGCTGTTCTTTCGCCGCCTGCAGGCGGAGCGTCTCGACAAACGCAGCAGGCGTTTCGCCGGTTTCAGATTCAAAGTGGCGATGAAAGCTGCGGCTTGATTCGCCTGCGAATTCAGCGAGCCGCTCAACCCCCAGGGGTTCGTTCAAATGCGCGCGCATCCAGTCGGTCAGCTTTGCGTAGCGCCCGGCCTGGAGCTCCAGAACCCGCGAGTATTGAGACTGATTGCCGAGCCTGCGTGTGGACAGGATCAGCCCCCGCGCCACGCGTGCGGCGACCTCGCGGCCCAGGTCTTCCTCAACCATGGCCAGACACATGTCGATGCCCGCCGTCACGCCGCCCGATGTCCACACGCGACCGTCTTTCACGTACAGCGCCTCTGGCTCCACCGATGTCTTGGCATACGCACGACGCAACGCACTTGCAACGGACCAGTGCGTGGTCGCGCGGTGCCCGTCGAGCAGCCCCCAGTGAGCCAGCGCAAAGGCGCCTGAACACACCGAGCCATATCGACGTGCGGTAGCAGCGGCGGCGCACACCCATTCGGCCAGCTTGTGGTTGTTGAGCGCGCCGACGACACCGCTCTTGGCACCACCCGCCACGATGACGGTATCGACCTTGCCCGGGGCAATGGCATGGACCGGTTGGGTATCGATCGAGACGCCACTGGTGGTTGCGACCAGCCCGCCTTCGGCAGAGGCGATGACGATCTCAAAGGCAGGCTTCGCGGCGACGGCATTGGCCGCTGCAAAAACGTCTGCAGGCCCGGCGATGTCGAGCAACTGCGCATCGGGGAAGGTGACCAGAACAACGGTGCGTCGCTTGAGGCGTTGGCGTGGAACGGGTTGGGGTGGCTTCATCAGTGTTTGGCATAAAACGGCAACACATTGTCATTGCCGCCAAAACGAGCTGTCAACACACTCGCTCCTGAAACAACAGGCCCATCGGCCTTCACCCCAGGAGCCATCAATGACAACGCCCTTTCGCATCGGATTTCTGCTGTTCCCGCATGTGACCCAGCTCGACCTGACAGGCCCCGCGCAGTTCTTGGCGGCCATGAGCGGCGCTGAGCTTCACTTTGTTTGGAAAGACCTGAACCCGGTGCAGACCGATGCCACCTTTCAGATCCTGCCCACCGACACCTTCGAAAGCTGCCCCGACCTGGACATGATCTGCGTCCCCGGCGGCGCGGGGCAACAAACCCTGATGCAAGACACCCAGGTGCTGGGCTGGCTGGCGCGGCAGGGAGCGCAGGCCAAGTGGGTCACCAGCGTGTGCACGGGGTCTTTGCTGCTGGGGGCGGCAGGCCTGCTCAAGGGCTATCGCGCAGCCAGCCATTGGGCTTACCGCGAACACCTCCCGCTGTTCGGGGCCATCGTTGATGAAGCCCGCGTCTCAAGGGATCGCAACCGGATCACCGGAGGTGGCGTGACGGCCGGCATCGACTTCGCGCTTGGCGTGGTGGCGGCAGTTCGCGGCGAGGCGGAAGCCAAAGAGATTCAGCTCTTTCTGGAATACGCCCCGGAGCCCCCATTCGACTTTGGGCGCCCCGACAAGGCGGGGCCTGAACTGGTCGGGCTCGTCAAGCAACGCTTGAGCGAGGCAGTGGCAAAGCTTTCCGGAGCCACCTGGTGAGCGGCATACGCTGTCCGACCGACTTTGGTGAAGCTTATGCGCAGGCTTTCTCAAGCGGCGATATTGACCGCGTGCTGCGGATGTACGAACCCACCGCTGTGCTGCAGGGGCGCGACGGCAAGCGGCACGATGGGCTGGACGCCATTGCGGCGGCGTTCCGCCCGACCCTCGCGAAAGGGCTGCGCATGGAGACAGCCGCACGCTTCTTGATCGAGCACGGCGACATCACGCTGATTCGGTATGACTACACGCTCTTGGACGCAAACGGGGCCAAGGTCTTTTCCGCCAGTTCCAGTGAGGTGCTGAGACGTTGCAGCGACGGCTTCTGGCGTTTGACCATCGATCTGCCATCGGGGTCGGACGCCTGAGAGGGCGAGGCCCCGCCATGAACCGCGATTGGCACGAGCCAATCGCAAACCCTCCCCTTCCCGATGAACCCATGCCACGGTCGCGCAAATGGCGCTTCGGGGGCCTTGGGGCTGAGGCCTTCATTTGCCAATTGATCGACTCTTGATCTGGCCGTTTTCTGAAAGAACCACATGCTCAAACGCACTGCCGTCAACCCGTGGCCTTGGTCTGTCCGCTATGGATTCAATCAAGCGGAACATGTCGAGAGCCCGTCACGGGTGCTGTTCTGTTCCGGCCAGGCTTCCGTCGATT
>JAYSYW010000144.1:0-4930 GCA_043727255.1 Rhizobacter sp.
TGAAGCATCGGGCGCCACACGCAGCCGCAGCAGCACGGTGCTGCGGTCGGCGTGCAAAGACTCCAGCACCACCGGCAGCACGTTGAGGATGCTGGTGGCCACCGGCGCTTGCCGGGCCACGCTGACGTCGCGTGCCAGCACCGAGGCGCGCACGCGGTGGCCCGGCGCGACGCTTGATTCGCCCAGCCACAGGCTGGCGCCGGGAAAGCCGATGCGCGTCATGCCGTAGCGGGTGTCGTGCTCAAGCACTTCGGCTTCGATCACCACGCCAGCGTCGTCGGGGCGAGCCAGGGGCAGGTCGGCGCGGGCCAGCAGTTCGGCCAGCGGCCCAGCGGCTTGCACGCGGCCATCGTGCAGCAGCACCAAGTGGTCGGCCAGCCGCGCCACCTCTTCCATCGCATGCGTCACGTAGACGATGGGCAGCGCCAGTTCACGGTGCAGGCGTTCCAGGTACGGCAGGATTTCAGCCTTGCGCGCGGCGTCAAGCGCGGCCAGGGGTTCGTCCATCAGCAACAGACGCGGCTGGGTGGCCAGTGCGCGGGCGATGGCCACGCGCTGGCGTTCACCGCCTGAAAGCGACACGGTGCGCCGCGCCATCAAGGGCGCGATGCCGAGCAGTTCAACGGCTTGCTCGACGGCATGGCGGCTGTCGCCCGCGCCACTGCGGCGGCGCCCGTAGTCAAGGTTGCCCTGCACGCTGAGGTGGGGGAACAGCGCCGCATCTTGAATCACATAACCCAGCGCGCGGCGGTGGGTGGGCACGAAGTGGCGGCTGCGGTCGTCTTGCCAGACCTCGCCGCCCAACGCCACGCGGCCGGCCGCGCGTTCAAGCCCGGCCAGGGCGCGCAGCACGGTGGTCTTGCCGCAGCCCGAAGGGCCGAACAGCGCGCTGATGCCGCGCTCGGGCAGCCGCAGCGCCACATCAAGCGTGAAGCCGGGGCGAACCAGTTGCAGGGTGGCTTCGATCATGGCCGTGCCTCGCCGGCTTCACGCGGTGGGCGGTTCACCACGTACAGCGCCACCAGCACCACCAGCGCGAACGCCACCATGCCGGCGGCCATGCGGTGGGCGCTGGCGAAGTCGGCAGCTTCCACGTGTTCGTACACCGCGACCGACAGCACCCGCGTTTCGCCGGGAATGTTGCCGCCGATCATCAACACCACGCCGAATTCACCCACGGTGTGGGCGAAGCCCAGCACGCTGGCGGTCACAAAGCCGGGCCGCGCCAATGGCAAGGCGACGGTGAAGAAGCGGTCCCAGGGGCCGGCACGCAGCGTGGCAGCAGCTTCGAGCGTGCGGTGGGGAATGGCCTCGAAGGCCTGTTGCAGCGGCTGCACCACGAAGGGCAGCGAGTACAGCACCGAAGCCACCACCAGCCCCGCGAAGGTGAAGGGCAAACGGCCCAGGCCAAGCGACATGGTGAGCTGGCCCACCGGCCCCTGCGGCCCCATCAGCAGCAGCAGATAAAAGCCCAGCACCGAAGGCGGCAACACCAAGGGCATGGCCACCACCGACGCGGCAAGCGGCTTGAACACCGATCGCGTGCCGGCCAGCCACCACGCGATGGGCGTGCCCACCAGCAGCAGCAACAGTGTGGTGAGGCCCGCCAATTCGGCGGTCAGGCGAACGGCCATCCAGTCGGCCGGGGTCATGTGCCGCTTCCGTTCATCGCCACCTCACAAACCGTAGCCATGGGCTTGGATGAGCGACCGCGCCGGCGCGCTTTTCAAGAAGGCCAGCAAGGCGGTGGCGGCGGGGTTGCCCGCCCCGGCTTTCAGCAACACCACGTCTTGGCGGATCGGCTCGTACAGCGCCTGCGGCACACGCCAGTGCGAGCCCGCCACCGGCTGGCCCGGCGGCGCCACCTGCGACAGCGCCACGAAGCCCAGCTCGGCATTGCCGCTCACCACGAACTGGTAGGCCTGGGCGACGCTCTCGGCGGTCACCAGCCGGGGCTGCACGGCCGCAGTCAACCCACGTGCCTGCAGCACCTGCAACGCCGCCTGGCCGTAGGGCGCCAAGCGCGGGTTGGCAATGGCCAGGTGCTTGAAGCCTGCGCTGGCCAGCACCGCGCCCTGGTCGTCCACCACGCCGGGCTGGGGGCTCCACAGCACCAGCTGGCCGATGGCGTAGCTGAAGTTGCTGCCTGCCACGGCGTGGCCTTCGGCGATCAGCTTCTTCGGGGTTTCGTCATCGGCGGCCAGCAACAGCTCGAACGGCGCGCCCGCCACCACCTGGCTGTAGAAGCGCCCGGTCGGCCCGGCCGACACCTTCAGCGTGTGGCCGGTGGCCGCACTGAAGGCTTTGCCGATCTTCACCAGCGGCCCGGCGAAGTTGGCGGCCACGGCCACCTTCACCTCGCCAGCTTGTGCGGCCACCGCCATGCAGGCGAATGCAGAGGCCACGCAAAGTTTGCGAACTGCCTTTGTCGTCGTTGTCGTCTTTGTCGTCGTCACGAAGCTTGTCGTCATGAAGATTGCTTTCAACCCAGCGCCGCCAAGATGACGCTGGAAACCTTGAACGCCGCGCAGGCCCGCGCCCCGGGCACCAGGCCGAGCGCGTGCACCGAATCAGCCGTGACCACCGCCGTGGCCGTGCGCCCTGCCCCGAGGTCGAGCGTGACTTCGGCATTCACGCCGCCTTCCACCACCCGCGACACCGTGCCCCACAGCCGGTTGCGCGCGCTGATGCGCAGGGTCTCGTCGGTCAGCAACAGCACCGACGACGACTTCACGAGCGCGATCACCTCGCTGCCAATCGCCAGCCCCAACTGCGCGGCCGAGTCGTGGGTGACCACGGCCGACAGCTCGATGTGCGTGTCCACCTTCACCCGCACTTGCACATCGACCGCGTCTTCGCTGAGGCCGACCACGGTGCCGGCGAACTGGTTGCGCGCGCTGCTGCGCATCGACATGCGGCGCAGCAGACGCTGAAAGGCCTGCATGTCGCCGACCGGCGTTTGCGCGAACTGGCGCCCCAGGCGGTCGAGCGCGCCCTGGTATTCGGCTTCCAGCGCGCGGTACATGGCGACCACCCGCCGCCCGTGTTCGGTGAGCCGTGTGCCACCGCCCGCGCGGCCGCCTGTGCTGCGCTCGACCAGCGGCTGGTCGGCCAGGTTGTTCATCGCGTCCACCGCGTCCCAGGCGGCCTTGTACGACAGCGGCACCTGCTTGGCGGCCTGCGTGATGGAGCCGTGGCGGTCGATGGCTTCGAGCAGCTTGACGCGGGTGTCACCCAGGTAGGCCGTGCCCAGGTCGGTGCTGACTTCGAGGTGGCTGGTCAGCCGCGAGGCGGCTTTGCGGGTGGTCATGCAGGCTTGGACGCGTGGGGCGCGTCAGGGGCTGGGGGGCTCGGGGGCAAGGCCTGCGATTGCGGGCCTTGCAGGCTTCGTTATATAGCCAACGATACAACGAACTTCATTGAGGGCTGCGGGCACGGTGGTGCTTCCGCGAGCCCTCACCCCTGCCCTCTCCCAAGGGGAGAGGGCGCCCATTCAAAAGCTCCTCAGCCTTCCTCAGCCTTTTGGACAGCCGAAGCCACCCACAGCTACCGCCTGCGTCACGGCGCCCATCACGCCTTGGCCGGGTCCCACAAGAAACGCGCGCACACCACACCGTGGTCGGAAGCCGGGCGCTCGTGGCCGGTGGCGGGTTCTTCGTCGAGGTGGTCGTTCCAGATGCGCTGTTCTTTAAACGACCACTTGCGATTGCGCGAGTGGTCGTAAAACTGTTCGGACACCAGCACGTGGTCAAGCTGTTCGCGCACGCCCTGGTGCACGTGGGAATAGGCCACGTCTTGAAAGTCGGCCATGGCCTGCAGGAAGGTGGCGGGGTACAGGCCCACATCGCTCGCACCGCCCACGCGAGACTTCGCATAACGGCGGAACGGCGGCTGCGCGCTCAGGATGTTCAAGGTGTTGGAATGCGCGCCGTCGTTCAGGTCGCCCACCAGCGCCACGGCGCGGTCGTTCTTCTTGGTCAGGCCGGTGGCGATCATGCGAAGCGCGGCGCTTTCAGCGGTGCGGCGGATGGTCGAAAGCGCATCACCCAGCGCCTCGCGGTGCGGCTTGAGCAGTTCGTTCTTCGCTTCCGTTGCATCCAGGTCGGTGGCCAGCTTCGACTTCAAGTGGGCGCACAGCACCTCGACCGAAGGCACCTCGTTTTGTCCGCATTGCAGGGTGAGTTGAATCACGGTGCGCGAAAACATGTCGATGCGCACGTCGATGTCGTCATCGGTTCGCTCCACGTCGCCGCCGGGGTCGCCGTGGCGGCGCTTGATGAGCTTGAACTCACCCGGGAACGACTTGTGCAACGTCTTTGCGCTCACCGTCCAGGGCTTGCGCACGGCGGCGGCCACGGCAATGTCGTACCACGTGTCGCCAATGAACTGCAGCTCGTAGGCACCGCTGAGCCCGGCCACGTCAAACAGGTCACGCAGTGCCTGGGGCGACCAGAGCTCTTGAAACGCAATGACGTCGGCGTTGACCATCATCAGCAACGAAGCGGCCCATTCGAGCCGTCGCTTGTAGGTGGCGTCGGTGAAGCGCGCCGCACCCAGCCGCGTGGGGGCGCCGGGCACTTGCAGGTTGTAGAGGTTGAAGCTGGCGAAGCTGATGTCTTGTCCCATGAGGCGCTCCCTGCGTTGATGAGTGCCATGCAGAGTGATCGCGCGGCCCCGCCTCGTCAATTTCGCAACTAGGGATGTTCTGCATAAATCGAGAGCAAACCTGCTTGTCCTGGCGGGTCGGTGCGGCGACGATATGAAGCATGAAGCAAACTGATCTTGGGCTGAGCCTGAGCACCAAGCGAACGCGCAAGCGCGAGTTCCTGGACGAGATGAATTGTGTGGTGCCGTGGGCTGCGCTGGTGGAACTGGTGACGCCCTATGCGCCCGAAGGCAAGCGGGGCCGCCCGCCCTTTGCAGTCGAGAC
>JAYSYW010000145.1:0-10861 GCA_043727255.1 Rhizobacter sp.
CGCACCACGTCGGGTGTGCCGTCGGTGCTGCCGCCATCGGCCACCACAACCGTCAAGGCGACATGCTCGGGCACGTCGTTCACCAACGAGGCCAGCACGCCTTCGATGGTCTTGGCCTCGTTGAGGGCGGGGATGACAAGCAGAACGTGTTTCACGTCCATAGGCACCTCGTCATCAGTATTCGTTGATCATCACGCCGGCCAGCGTGGCCTGGCTCTTGGAGACGGCGTTGACCAGCGTCTGCAGCGGCTTCATGCGGGTCTTGCCCCGGCGAACCACCACCAACGCGGCACCGCACTTGGCGGCCAGCACGCGGGCGTCGGCCCCGTATTCAGCAGCCGGTGTGTCCACCACCACATGGTCGAACTTGCTCAACAGCTCTTTCATCAGCAGGCTGAAGGCGGCACGCTGGATGAGCTCAAGCGGGTTGGGCGGCAAGGTGCCGACCGGCAACACATAGAGGCTGGGCAGGTCTTGGATGTGGTGGATGGCGTTGGCTTCGGAACGGCCCGACAAGATGCTGCTGAGCCCCGTTTGGTTGGACACACCAAAGAGTTCGTGCTGGCGGGGCGAGCGCATGTCGCCATCGACCAGCAAGGTGCGGCCACCCAGCTGGCTGAAGGTGACGGCTATGTTGGCGGCGAAGAAGGTCTTGCCTTCACCGCTGCTGGGGCTCAACACGGCCAGGGCGCGGCGTGGTTCGTCGGCGCCCAGCACGCCCATCATCAATTGGCTGCGGATGTCTCGAAAGGCTTCGGCCTGGTCGCTGAAGGGGTCGGTGGCCACCACCAGTTCGGCGTTGAGGCGGTCGCCTTTGCTGGGCGCATACGGGTAGTGGAACTGTTGCGACAAGGCCCACAGCACGTCTTCGCTGGACGCGAGCTTGAGCGCGACAGCCGATTCACCGAAGCGCAAGCCGTGGTCGCGCTGGTGCAGCAGGATCTGTTCGATCTGCCCATCGGAGAGTGCACGCACCTGTCGAAGAAAGTCGCCGATGGAGCGGTCAAGCACCGGCGCCTCGTCGTCAAATTCACTGCGCTCGTTTTGGTAACCATGGCTTGCTGCGGGGGGTTGGAACATCAGGCTCATGAGGTCTCTTCGTCAGCAGGGGCAACGGATTCAGCAAGATCGGCGGAATCAACGGGGGTGGAGCCAGGGAATTCGTGAAGCAACTCGGGACTCATCTCGCAAGCCCTGGCAGGGCACGAAAGCCACCGCGCCCCAAGCCATTGAGGAGCCGGCGCGAACCGTTGGGCTGGGCGCTGGCCGGCAGCACGCCAACCAGGGGCTGGTGCAGCAGCTGCAGCACGTCGTCTTCGGTGCGCAGGCGTTGGTCGAGCAGTTCGCGCAGCACCACGGTGCCCAGCGCCAGCAGGCTGCCCAGCAGCACGGCCACGGCCAGGTTCAGGGCCAGTCGCGGGGAGGAAGGCCGTGACGGTGCTGCAGCCTTGCGCAACACCGACACGTTGGTCTGCGTGGTCTGGCTTTCCATGCTGGCTTGGCTGACACGCGCGGCGACCGCGTCGTAGGCCTTCTGCGCGTTTTCAACGTCGCGCAGCAGCACCTGCACCTCGTCGCGCTGGCCCTTGAGCCGCAGCAGCTTTCCGCGTTGATCGTCGAGCGCGGCACGCAACTGGTTGAGCCGCGTCTGGTTGACGGTGTTGTTGACGGTCACGCTGCCGGTGATGCGCTTGGTTTCGGTCTCGACGCGCTGGCGAAGCTGCTGCACGCTGGCGCGCAGCTCGATGACCTGCGGGTGTTGCGGACCCAGGCGCGCGCTGAGTTCGTTGTCACGCGACTCCTGGCGCACAAGGTCGGCCTTCAACGCGGCGAGGAAGGGGTTGGTCAACACCTCCTGCATCTGGTTGGGGTTGTTGCCCGCCTGGTTTTGGCGGCCCTCGGACTCATTGGCCAGTGCCTGCAAGGTCACGTATTGGGTGGAAAGCTCGCTCAGCCGCGCGCTCTCGACATCCAACCGCTCATCGGTGCCGATGATTCCCTTTTGCTGCTGGTAAGCCGACATCTTGGCCTGCGCCCGCTCCAGCGCGTCGCGGGCCTGCTTCGAGCGTTCGTCGAAGAAGTTGGTGTATTGCTTGGCGGGCTCCACCCGCAGGTCGAGCGTGGTGGCCACGTAAGCGGCCACGAAGGCATTGGCCAGCGTGGCCGCCAGTTTCGGGTCGCGCGAGGTGTAGGTGGCCGAGATGACGTTCGATTCGCGCCCGGGCTGCACGTTGAGGTCGCGCAACAGCGACTCGGCAAGCCATGCGACCACATCGCCCTCGCCGCCGGTCGCCTGTTGCCAGCGGCGCTTCATCTCTTCGCTCTTGTCGAGCCCGAGCATCTGCACCACGCGGGCGGCGACGCGTTCGCTCTGGAACACATCGACCTGGGTGGCCATGTAGCCCGACACGCTCATGCCGGGCAACACCACCCCGGCAATCGGGTCGGGCGACTTGACGTCGAGCACCACCGCCGCCGTTGAGGCGTACTTCTTGGGAAGCAGCAGGCTGACGGTGGCCACCAGAACCACCACACCACACAAAACCAGCAGGGCACTGCGCCACCTGGCACGAAGCAGAAGAAGGATGTGTGAGATCGACATGAAGACCCCTCTTTGCAGGATCCACGCCGGGTTTTCCCACGCCGCGTTCATCGAGCACCCAAAGACCCCTGCCGAAACCCGGTTTGCCCAGGAAATACCGGGGCTGCGTGCACTTTGCACGCGGCATGGCGTTAGTCCCAAGAGCGAAATGTGATTGCATGTGCTAACGCAGCACGCAGAAAAATTTACCGCTGCACCGCAAAAACTGCCGCAGGAAGAGAGCCGCGCGGATGCTTTTGCCACCCCGCTCTCGCAGGGAGAAAACGCACTTTTGCACGCTGGTTCTAGGGTGGGGGCGGCTCAGCGCCGGATCGAAGAGCTTGTTGAACAGGTTGGCTTGGAACTTGCCATTTGTATGCGGGTTACCACTCACTCGGGAGGACCAGGATGGGCATTTCCGCCACTCAGTCAACGATTACCGCCATGCAAGACCAGTGGCAGCCGGATGCGCGCAGCGCGTTCGGCGACCACATGTACTTGCGTGCAAACCAGGCTGCGGCCGCCCTTCTGCTGCTGCTGTTGAGCCCGGTGTTGGTGGCGCTTGCCGTGATGGTCTGGCGCAAAGATGGCGCGCCCATCTTCTTCGGGCACTTCCGGGTCAGCCAGCGGGGGCGTCTGTTCCGCTGCCTCAAGTTCCGAACGATGTACCGCAACTCGGAGCAGATGCTGTCCGAGCTGCTGACCAACAACGCCGATGCCCGTGAGGAATGGGCACGTGATCAGAAACTGAGCAACGACCCGCGCATCACCCCCATTGGCCACTTCCTGCGCCGCACCAGCCTTGATGAGTTGCCACAGCTCTTCAATGTGCTGCGCGGCGAGATGAGCCTGGTCGGGCCGAGGCCCATCACGGTGGCCGAACTCACGCGCTACGGCCGCGTGCGTTGGCACTACCTGAGCGTTCGCCCGGGGATGACGGGGCTGTGGCAAGTCAGCGGCCGCAACAACACCACCTACGAAGAGCGGGTGGCGCTTGACCAGCGCTACATCGACGAACGCTCGCTCTGGCTGGATCTGTCGATTCTTCTGAAGACCGTCAAGGTCGTCGTGACCCGTGACGGTGCCCGCTGACTTCGCCCAGTGAATCTGACTTCCATGCCCCCCGACGACATCCGCCATACAGAGGGTGAACACACCATCGTCCATTTGGTGAGCCGCGTGACGGACGCGGTCTTCAACTTCCTCGGCCCGACCACGTCGGTGCTGGCCAACCAGGGCTACCAGCAGACGGTGATCTTGCTCGACGACCCGGCCCACCGCCATGTGCTGCCCCGCTTTCATGCGTCGGTGCGGCTGTCACCCACGGTGTGCGAAGGCGGCCCGATACGCAACTTCCGCAAGCTGCTGGAAGCGCTTCAAAGCGAAGTGGAAGCCAAGCCCCTGGCGGCGGTGCACCTGCACGGCGTCTTCCCTTGCATGCTCGGCGCCTATGCCACCCGCTTTCGGCGACCCGCCCCCAAGATCTACTTTTCACCCCATGGCACCAATGCTTTTGGCCCGCTGAAAAGCGCGGCCGGCCTGGTGCTGTTGGCGCTGCGGCCGAATGCGAAGGGTGAACTGAAACGCCAGCACGCCATCTCGCATGTGGGCACCGAGGCCCGCGCGATGGCGGTCACGCGCCAGCGGGTCGATCTGATCGAAAGCCCGGTCGACGCCTGCTTCGTGGCCACTGAACACCACGAGGCACGCCGGCCCTTGATCGTGGCCGGCAGCCACCACCACGACCCGATGGGCGCGGCGCGGCTTTCGCAACTGGCGGTGCTGCTCGGCGAAGACGAACTGGGCATCAGCTTCAACTGGATTGGAGCCGTCAACTCCGAAGCCCGCGCCCGCCTGAAAGCGGCCGATGTGGCGGTGTTCGACCTGCAAGGCCCCGAGCGTGCCGCCAAGCTGAGCCCCGGTTGGGTGTACCTGGCGCCAGGCGAAGACTATGGATTTCCGGTGTACCTGGCCGAGGCCATGTCGGCCGGCCTGCCCTGCGTGGCCTGGGACACGCCCTGCCACCGCGACATCATTCATCACGGCGAAACCGGCTTTTTGTGCAAGTCGGAAAGCGAGATGCTGACGCGCGTGGCGCAGCTGGTGGAGTCGGCTGAACTGCGCCGCAACATCGGCCGCGCAGCAAAAGAAGAAGCGGGTTGCCGCTTCGATCAGGCCAAGTTCGGCGCGCAGATCCTCAAGGCGTACCAGCTTTCAGCGGCAGCGGGCTGACCGCGAGGCATCGCGCGCGCAAGTCAGCGCGCGAGCCCACGTTGACTCAGCGCAACACGCCGCCGCGCAGGCTGGCGGCGATGCTGGCACCGGCCGACGCGCCCAGGCGCTTGGCCAGACGCTCGGCCACGTTTTCCTTCGGCGTGTAGTCGATGATCTCTTCGGCTTTCACCACCTCGCGCGCCACGTAGTCGAGGTTGCCGAGCTTGTCGGCCAAGCCCATGCTGATGGCTTGTTCACCATTCCAGAACAGGCCCGAGAAGGTGTCCGGCGTTTCTTTCAAGCGCTTGCCACGGCCTTCTTTCACGACGCGAATGAACTGCTGGTGGATCTGGTCAAGCATGGCCTGCACGTAGGCACGGTGCTTGTCCGTCAAGGGCGAAAACGGATCGCCAATGCCTTTGTTTTCACCGGCGGTCAGCAGGCGGCGTTCGACGCCCAGTTTTTCCATCGTGCCGTTCAGGCCAAACCCGTCCATCAGCACACCGATCGAACCCACGATCGAAGCCTTGTCGGTGTAGATCTCGTCCGCCGCCACCGCGATGTAGTACGCGCCCGAGGCACACACCTCTTCGATCACCGCGTAGACCTTCTTCTTGTGCAATGCCTTCAGCCGCAGAATTTCGTCGTGCACGATGCCGGCCTGCACCGGGCTGCCACCCGGCGAGTTGAAGCGCAGCACCACCGCCTGGGCGCCCTTGTCCTCAAACGCCGACTTGAGCGCGGCCACCAGCACCTCTGCGCTGGCCTCGGATTCAGTGGCTATTTCGCCCCGCACCTCAACCAGCGCCGTGTGCGGTCCCGAGGGCACGGTGGCGGCATTGCGCGCGCTGACCACCGCAGCGAACACCATCACCAAGAAGATCAACCAGGCAAGGCGGAAGAACACGCGCCAGCGCCGCTCGCTGCGGCGGTCGCTGAGGTAGTCGCGGGCAAAGCGTTCAACGACGGCCTCTGACACGCCCGAAACGGGCGCCGCCGCCACGGATGCGGCGGGTGAAGGAACGGAAACAGGCTCGTCTTGGGGATTCATTCGGGGCTTTCATCCGCCAGCAACTGAAGGGCTGGTCGGGTGGTCGATGGCGCGTTCAAAGCGCCGGATGGATGTCGCGGGAAGGATACCAATACACCTGTCCGTCGCGCTCTTCAACGCGCAAAGCCGTGAGCCGGCCACGGCCACATGGCCCGCCCGCGCAACGGCCGGTGTGCGGCTCGTAAGAAGCGCCGTGCACCGAACACAAGATGTACTCGCGGTCGCGGTCGAAAAACTCGCCCGGCTGCCAGTCAAGTTCGGTGGGCACGTGGACGCAGCGGTTCAGGTAGGCCACCACCTGGCCATCGAATCGCAGGGCGAAGGCGCGCAGGCGCTCGCGGAAATACTGCACGTCGAACATCACGGCGTGGCCGCGCTCCACCAAATCGTCGGCCGCGCACACACGTTGCGCCACCGGCTCCGGTGTGGGTTCAGGCATGGGCCATCAGCCACTGGTGCAGGTCGGCGGTGGAATGCGCCACGTGCCGGGTCGCAAACTCGGCGAAGGCGGCCGGTTCATGCGCGCCGTAACTGACGCCAATGCTCGCGACGCCAGCGTTCTGCGCGAGTTGAAGGTCGTGCGTGGTGTCGCCAATCATCAGCGTGCGTTCGGGCTCGGCGCCGAACTCACGCATCAACTCGATCAGCATCCGCGGGTGGGGCTTGGACGCGGTTTCGTCCGCCGTTCGGGTGGCATCGAACAAGCCATGCAGCTCGACGGTGGTCAGCGCCTCGTTCAAGCCCTGGCGCGACTTGCCGGTGGCCACGCCCAGCCAGTGGTTGCGCTCCTTCAAGGCATGCAGCATCGGCAGCGTGCCCTCGAACAGCACGATCTCGTGTTGCTTGGCGAAGTAGTGGTGGCGGTAGCGCTGGCCGAGTTCAGGGTAGCGGTCACGCGCCAGGCCGGGCGCGGCATGTTGCAGGGCTTCGATCAGGCCCATGCCGATCACGTAGCTGGCGTCTTTGTCGCTCGGCACGGCCACGCCGAGGTCGGCGCAAGCACTCTGAATGCAGCGGGCGATCAGGGCGGTGGAATCGAACAGGGTGCCGTCCCAGTCGAAAACGATGAGGTCGAACTGGCGGGTGCGGGTCATGGCGTGGAAGCGGCTGTGAGGGCGTCGATGAGGGCCACACATTCTGCCGGCAAGGGCGCCTGCAGTTCGATTTCTTCGCCACTGGCCGGGTGCGCAAAGCGCAGCCGGCGCGCGTGCAGAAACATGCGGTCGAAGCGCTGGCCACGCACCGCTTCGCCTTTGGCCAGAGCCTTGTTGGTGGCGAAGTCGCCGTATTTTTCGTCGCCCGCGATCGCGTGGCCTTCGTGCAGCAGGTGAACGCGGATCTGGTGGGTGCGGCCGGTTTTGATGGTCACGTCGAGCAGGCTGAAGTTGGCGAAGGTTTTCAGCACCTTCACCAAAGTGATCGAACGGCGGCCCTCTGGCTCCCGATCACCCTGAGCCTGTCGAAGGGGGTCTACCGCTCTTACGCGACGCTCGCCCTCGGTGGTCAAGAACTTGTGCAGCGCCACGTCAATGACCTTCTTGCTGGCCGGCCAGGCACCGTTCACCAACGCCGCGTAGGTTTTGCCAGTTTCGCGGCTGCGGAACTGCTCTTGCAACGCAACCAACGCCGACCGCCGCTTGGCGATCAGCAACAGGCCCGAGGTTTCTTTGTCGAGCCGGTGCACGAGTTCCAGAAACTTGGCGGTCGGCCGCGCCTGGCGCAACTGTTCGATCACGCCCGAGCTCACCCCGCTGCCGCCGTGTACCGCCACGCCGGCCGGTTTGTTGATGGCCAGCAGGTGGTCGTCTTCAAACACGATGGGAAATTCACGCGCCGGGGCGGCTGGCACGGCTGATTTGTCGGCCATCCGCACCGGCGGCACCCGCACCACATCACCCAGCGCCAACCGGGTGTCGGCAGCCGCCCGGCCTTTGTTGACACGCACCTCGCCCGAGCGGATCACCCGGTACACGTGGGTCTTGGGTACGCCTTTGAGCAGCTTGACGAGGAAGTTGTCGAGCCGCTGGCCTTCGGAGCCTTCGTCCACCTGCACCTGAGTCACCGCCGGGACGGCGGGCACGGTTCCAGGCGCTTTCCCGCTTGTAACCGGCGAATGTTTGGCCCCTATAATGCGTTGCACCACGTTGTTGTCGTAAGTGATTGATTTTTCTGAGTTTACGTCGCACCTGCGGCACGACGTGGCGGGCAAGTCGAAGGGCTTGTCCACAGGTGATGCAACGCACCCCGGCATGCAGCGGGCGATGTCCCCAAGTGACATTGCGGCTGACAGCCCGGTGCGGCAGAGAAACAAGAACGAACCCCACACAAAGGTTTCCAGGGGGCAGACAAAACCTCCGGCAGTCGCCTTTCAGCGGCCCGGCCCGGCCGAAGTCTTCCTCCCGCGTCCAGTGATCGAAGCGGATGTTGTTCCCGGCCCCCCTCCCCAACCGCCCCCGCGTGCTTCGCCCCATGGCCCTGTGCCGTGCAGGTGAGCCATGCGGGCGCGGCCGAGGCTGCGCCCGGAACTCGCGCCTTACGGCCCGCCGACCCCATTGCCACGCATGCGCCAACGCTGCTGTCTGACCGGCCGATCAACTGATCGTCACCGCGCAAACGCAGTCCAGGGCGATTCCTTCCGGTTCATCCACGTTTCTCGTGCATCGATGAGTCGCCCCTGAGGTTTCAGAGGCGGCATGTTGATTGGGTTGCCACCCGCACAAGGTGGCGCCAAGGAGCGCACATGAAACGCATGCTGATCAATGCGACGCAGCAAGAAGAGCGTCGCCTGGCCATCGTCGATGGCCAGAAACTGATGGACTTCGAGACCGAAATCGAAGGCCGCGAACAACGCAAGGGCAACATCTACAAGGCCGTCGTCACCCGCGTCGAGCCATCCCTCGAAGCCTGTTTCGTCGATTACGGCGAAGACCGCCACGGTTTCCTGCCGTTCAAGGAAATCTCACGCAACTACTTCCGCGAAGGTGTGGACGTGCGCAATGCACGCATCCAAGACGCCATCAAGGAAGGCGACCAACTGCTGGTTCAGGTCGAAAAAGAAGAGCGCGGCAACAAGGGCGCCGCACTCACGACCATGGTCTCGCTGGCCGGCCGCTACCTGGTGCTGATGCCCAACAACCCGCGCGGCGGCGGTGTGTCGCGCCGCATCGAGGGTGAAGACCGCGAAGAGCTGAAAGAAAACCTCGACCAGCTCGAATACCCGAAGGGCATGAGCCTGATCGCGCGCACCGCCGGCATCGGCCGCACCGCGCCCGAGTTGCAGTGGGACTTGAACTACATGCTCAAGCTCTGGGACGCCATCGACGGTGCTTCCAAGGTTGGCAAGGGCGCGTTCCTGATCTATCAAGAGTCGTCGCTGGTGATCCGTGCGATCCGCGACTACTTCACCGCCGACATCGGCGAGATCCTGATCGACACCGACGACATCTACGACCAGGCTCAGCAGTTCATGAGCCACGTGATGCCGGAGTCGGCCTCGAAGGTCAAGCGCTACCGCGACGACGCGCCGCTGTTCAGCCGCTTCCAGATCGAACACCAGATCGAAACCGCGTTCTCGCGCACGGTCAACCTGCCTTCGGGCGGCGCCATCGTGATCGACCACACCGAAGCCTTGGTGTCGGTGGACGTGAACTCGGCCCGCTCGACGCGCGGCTCTGACATCGAAGAGACCGCCACTCGCACCAACCTCGAAGCCGCCGACGAAATTGCGCGCCAGATGCGCCTGCGCGACTTGGGCGGCTTGATCGTGGTGGACTTCATCGACATGGAAGAGTCGAAGAACCGCCGCGAAGTCGAGACCCGCCTGCGCGACGCTCTGCGCCAAGATCGTGCCCGCGTGCAGTTCAGCTCGATCAGCAAGTTCGGCCTGCTTGAACTGAGCCGCCAACGCCTGCGCCCCGCGTTGAGCGAAGGCAGCCACATCACCTGCCCGCGCTGCAATGGCACCGGCCACATCCGCGACACCGAATCGTCGGCGCTGCAGATCCTGCGCATGGTTCAGGAAGAGTCGATGAAGGACAACACCGCCGCCGTGCATGTGCAGGTGCCGGTGGAAGTCACGAGCTTCCTGCTGAACGAGAAGCGCACCGAGATCACCAAGATCGAACTGAAGCAGCGCATCACCGTGCTACTGGTGCCCAACAAGCACCTCGAAACGCCGAACTACAAGCTCGAACGCCTGCGCCACGACGACCCACGCCTGGAAAACCTGCAGGTCAGCTACTCGATGATCGAGGAGCCGGAAGACGAAGTCGGCATCACACGCCGCGAGAAGATGAAGGCCAAGCAAGAGCCAGTCATCAAGGGCATCCTGCCCGAGACGCCTGCGCCAATCGCCGTGCCCAAGCCGGAACCCGTGGCCGTTGCACCGGCGCCCGCGCCGGTGGCCGCATCCCCGGCCGCAGCGGCTGGTGGTGGTTTCTTCGGATGGGTCAAGAAGCTGTTCGGTGGATCGTCCGAGCCGACGCCGGTTCAGCCGGTGGTGGCACCTGCCCCCGCTGACAGCCAGGAACGCCGCGAAGGCCGTGGCGACCGAGGTGGTCGTGGCGACCGCAACGGTCGTGGCGGTCGCGGAGGCCGGGGCGAGCGTGATGGCCGCCCGGGCGCTGAACGCGGTGCTGAGCGCGGCGCAGAGCGCGGCGGCGAACGCAGCGGTGGACGCGATGGCGGCCGAGGCGGCCGTCGTGGCGAACGCACCGAGGAGACACTCGACGCGACCACGGGCGCCGCACGCGGCGACGAACGCGGCAACCGTTCACCGGAAGCCCGCGCTGAAGTGCGCACCGACGCCCGCCCGGAAGGCCGTGGCGAGGGTCGCAATGAACCGCGTGAGGCCCGTGAACCGCGCGAACCGCGTGGTGAAGGTCGTGCTGAAGGTCGCGGCGAAGGCAAGGGCCGTGGCCCCCGCCCGGACCGTGAACCGCGCCGCACGCCGGCCCAGGTCGATGCCCCGTCTGATGAACCCGTGCAAGCCACGGCATTTGCCGACACCTTGCCCG
>JAYSYW010000146.1:0-10823 GCA_043727255.1 Rhizobacter sp.
CAAGCAGTCGGGCAAATCGTGCCTTGATGTAGAGCAAACGGGTTTGTTTATCATCACCCGAGCCACGGCCAGGACGGCTTGCTCGACGCCAGCGGCTACATCGTCAACGATCAAACCGTGGCCGTGCTGGTGCAGCAGGCCCTGGTGCAGGCCCAGGCCGGTGTCGACATCGTCGCGCCGAGCGACATGATGGACGGGCGCATTGGCGCCGTCCGCGCGGCGCTCGAAGCCGCCGGCCAGCCGCACACCAAGATCATGGCCTACAGCGCCAAGTATGCGAGCGCCTTCTACGGCCCGTTCCGCGACGCGGTGGGTTCGGCCAAGAACCTGGGCAAGAGCAACAAAAAAGCCTACCAGATGGACCCGGCCAACAGCGACGAAGCGCTGCGCGAAGTGGCGCTCGACATCGCCGAGGGCGCCGACATGGTGATGGTCAAACCCGGCATGCCATACCTCGACATCGTGCGGCGCGTGAAAGACGAGTTCCGCGTGCCCACCTTCGCCTATCAGGTCAGTGGCGAGTACGCGATGTTGAAGGCCGCCGCCGCCAACGGTTGGCTCGACCACGACGCCGTGATGATGGAAGCGCTGCTGGCCTTCAAGCGTGCCGGCGCCGACGGCGTGCTGACCTACTTTGCACGCGACGCAGCCCGGCTGCTGCGCCAGGGCTGACGAGCCGATGCGCGTCTTCCACGTCAGCGCCGACCAGTTCATTGAACTGCCCGGCATCCCCGAACAACTTCCGCCCACCGGCTACCTGTGGGTCGGCAGCGCGCGGCGCGAGTTCGAAGTGCACACCGCCGACCTGCAGGCCGCGCTGCAGCGCTGGACGGGCGGGCAGCTCGTCGATCTGCATGTATCCGACCTGCTGAACAACCAGTTGCCGTCGCACTTTGAATACACGTCTTGGTACGACATGCTGGTGTTTCGCCGGCTGGCGGCCGGCCTCGGCAGCAGCGGCATGTTTCTCGATGAGCAGCAGGGCACGATCTCGAGCGCCAAGCTCGCGCTCGACGCCATCGACACCAGCCCGGTCGGCTTTGCCCTCTTCGACCGCGTGCTGCTGACCATCCACCCCACCGACTGCCAGGTGCGCGACTTCTTCGCCACGCGCTTGCAGCAGACGGCGCAAGGCGCCGAACTTCGTGCCGAGCCGCGCAGCAGCGGGCCCCGGCTGCCCAGCAGCCCGGCCGACCTGATGCTGCGCATGGTCAACCACATGGTCGATGGTTACCTGGAGCTGCGGCGCCTGCTCACCAAGCAGCTTGGCTACCTGCAGCACGAGCTGTTCAATCCACGGGGCCACTTCGACAGTTGGCAGGTGCTGCTGGAATCGCGCAACACCTTGCACCTGCTGGAAGACGTGTGCGAGGACCAACGCAGCGCCATCGTCGAATGGATCGACGCGATCGACGAATGGCCGCAAGAAGCCGACCCGCAGATCGCCCGCGAACGCGAGCTGCTGCGGGTGCGCTCGCGCGACGTACTCGAACACATCGAGCGGGTGCTGAGCCATGTGCGACGGCTGGAGTCGTCGGCCGAAGGTGCGGTGCAGATGCACTTCTCGGCGCAGAGCAACCGCACCAACGACATCATGCGCACGCTGACCGTGTTGACCGCCATCTTCATGCCGCTGAACCTGATCACCGGCTTCTTTGGCATGAACTTCGACACCTTGCCGCTGATTCACGACAGCGCAGGCGTGTGGCTGGCCGCGCTGCTGATGCTGATCGTGGGCATTGGCCTCGGGTTCTTCTTCTGGCGCAAACGCTACCTCGGCACCACGCACCGATGACACGGCTTGAAGCCGTCGTTCAGCGCCGGTAAGGGTCGGCGAAGCCCAACGTCGCCAGCACCCGTGACTCCTCGGCCTCCATCGCCACAGCTTCATCTTCTTCCTCGTGGTCATAGCCCTGCGCATGCAGGCTGCCGTGCACCAGCAGGTGGGCGTAATGCGCTTCGAGCGTCACGCCTTGCGCCTGGGCTTCGGCTTCAACCACAGGCGCGCACAGCACCAGGTCGGCGATGACGACGGGTTCGTGGCTGTAGTCGAACGTGAGCACGTTGGTGGCGTAGTCTTTTTGACGGAAGTCGCGGTTGAGCGTCTGCCCTTCTTCGGCATCGACGATGCGCACCGTGATCTCGGCCGGCGCCTCCAGCGCCGCACGGACCCACCGGGCCACCTTGTGGCGCTGCAGGTGCGCTCGGTGGCGTGGGTCGGCGAACTGCAGCGACAGGCTCAGCGTGGGGCGGGCAGTGGTGGGCATCAGCGGGTGTTGTCTTCTTCGTAGGCTTCTACGATGCGCGCGACCAGCGGGTGGCGCACCACGTCGGCCGACGTGAAGCGCGTCATCGCGATGCCCTTCACACGGCGCAGCACGCGTTCGGCATCGATCAGGCCGCTGTCGGCGCCACGCGGCAGGTCGATCTGGCTCACGTCGCCGGTCACCACACACTTGCTGCCAAAGCCTATGCGGGTGAGGAACATCTTCATCTGTTCGCGGGTCGAGTTTTGCGCCTCGTCGAGGATCACGAACGCGTGGTTCAGCGTGCGGCCGCGCATGAAGGCCAGTGGCGCGATTTCGATCGTGCCTTTCTCGAAGGCCTTGCCGACTTTGTCCATGCCCATCAGGTCGTACAGCGCGTCGTACAGCGGGCGCAGGTAGGGGTCGATCTTCTGCGCCAGATCGCCGGGCAAAAAGCCCAGGCGCTCGCCGGCTTCGACCGCCGGGCGGGTGAGGATGATGCGCTGCACGGCGCTGCGCTCCAGGGCATCAACCGCGCAGGCCACCGCGAGAAAGGTCTTGCCGGTGCCGGCCGGACCGATGCCGAATGTGATGTCGTGGTCGAGGATCTGGCGCAGGTAGAGCTGCTGGTTCGGCGTGCGGCCCACCAGGTCGGCACGGCGTGTGCGCAACTGCGGTTCGTCGCCGGCCGGGCCGTCGGGTGCGTCGGGCCGGCCGGTGCGGCCGTTGCCTGCCACGGCTTCAACCAGGGCGAGTTGAAACGACTCGGGGGCGATCGGTTTCTTCGCGCGGTCGTACAGCGTTTGCAGCAGGCCGACGGCCCGTTCGGCGGCCTGCTTGCCGCCTTCGATGCGGAACGATTCATTGCGGCGCGAGATGCTCACATCAAGCGCGGCTTCGATCTGGCGCAGGTGATCGTCAACGCTGCCGCACAGGTGCGACAGGCGGGTGTTGTCGAGCGGGATGAATGCATGGCGAAGAATCACGGAAACGGCCTTTCAGGGTGCCTGTCGGGCGCGATTGTGGCCCGGGGCGCAAAGCCCTTCCTGCACAATCTGCGCCCATGCACGAACCCCCCGCACGACGCCCCAACACCTCTTGGTTTGACCTGATCGTGCGCTGCGTGCTGGCGACCTTCTGGCTCTTCCTGGCCCAGCCGGCCAACGCCCAGACCGACCCGCCGACGCAGGTTGCGTCGCACACCGTTCAAGTACTGCGCCAAGCGCTGTCGGCGGCCAGCAATGGCGACCACTTCCCGGCTGACGGGGCCACGCGGCCAGTGTCGCTGCCCGACGAATGGTTCAACTCCCGGCCACGGGAAGACGGCCCCGTGTGGTACCGGCTCAGCTTCGCGGTCGAGGCCGGCGAAACAGCGCTGATGGCGGCCTACATCGAGCGCGCGTGCAGCAACGTCGAGGTGCACCTGAACGGCTCCATCGTCTACAGCGGCGGCCGCATGGCCGAGCCGTTGACGCGCAACTGCTTCTACCCGCAGATCGTGCCCTTGCCGGCCGGCTTGCTGCGCGCGCAGGGCAACGTGCTCGACATCAAGGTGGTGGGCCATGCGCTGCAGAAGGTGTCGGGCCGCCAACGCTCGGGCGGCATTTCCGAGGTGAGGATCGGGCGCTACGCCGAGCTGACCGAGGTGCATGACGACCAGTTGTTCTGGAACGTCTCGCTGGTCAAGGCCATGACGGTGGCCATGGTCGTGCTCGGGCTGTACATGATGTACCTCGGCTGGCTGAACCGGCAGGACGTGCACTTCACCTACTTCGGCCTGATGACGTTGGTTTGGGCGCTGTCGTCCACCCGCTTGTGGTGGCAGAACTTCCCGCTCGACAACGCCACCGTCGAGTTCGTGGCCTGCGGCGGTTTCCCGATCATCGCGGCGGCGGCGGTTCAGTTTCTGCTCAGCTATGCCGGCCTGCGCTCGCGCACGCTCGAAATCGGCCTGGTGCTGCAGATCGTGGCGGTGCCGTTGACGCTGTGGCTGGCGGGGTCCGCGCGGCTGTTCGTGGTGTCGAGCGCCTGGTATCTGTTGTTGTCGTTCGAGATCATCGCCACGATGGTGCTGTACCTGTTCGCAAGCTGGAAAACGCGGCGCGGCCAGTTCTGGCTCATGGGCAGCGTGCTGCTGGCCATCGGCGTGTTGATGGTGCTTGAGATGTGCATCCAGTACGAACTGCTGCCGTCCCCGCACCTGCCGCTGCTGTACGTGACGATGCCGCTGATGTTCATGGTGGCGGGTGCGCTGCTGTTGCGCGGATTCGGCCGCGCGCTGCAAGCGTCGGAAGCCGACCGCATGACGCTGGAAAGCCGCGTCAATGAAGCCACCGCCGAGATCGAGCGCAACTTCTCGCAACTGGCCGAGCTGCGTGTGGAACAGGTCACCGAGAAAGAGCGCAAGCGCATCGCCGCCGACCTGCACGACGACCTGGGCGCCAAGCTGCTGACGATCGTGCACACCAGCGAGTCGGAGCGCATTTCGTCGCTGGCGCGCGAGGCATTGGAAGAAATGCGCCTGTCGGTGCGTGGCCTCACCGGCAAGCCCATGCAGGTGGCCGACGCACTGGCCGACTGGCGGGCCGAAACCGTGCTGCGCCTGGGCCAAGCCAACATTGAAGCCGACTGGAAAGGCCCGGCCGACGATGTGACTCAGCAGTTTTCGGCACGCGCCTTCGTGCAGACCACGCGCATCCTGCGTGAAGCGGTCAGCAACATCATCAAACACAGCGGCGCCTCGCACTGCAAGGTGCGCTGCAGCATCGGCGAAACGCAGTTCACGCTCAGCGTGCAAGACAACGGCAAGGGCATCCCGATGGAGCTTGACGGCAAGCTTGACCGGGGCCACGGCATGGCCAGCATGAAGCACCGGGCCAAGCAGATGCAGGGCCAATGCCTGGTTGAGTCCGGCCCCGGCTACGGAACCGTGATCCGGCTCACGCTTCCCTTGTAAGGGTCGGGCATTTCATACCCCCTCACCCGGGTGGGCACTGTTACGATGTTTTGGCTCACTTCCACCCTACGGCCAAGCCCATGAACAAGATCCTGCTGCTCGAAGACTTGCCTGAAATCCGCGCGTGGCTGAAGGCCCTGGTGCTGCAGGTGTTCCCCCAAGCCCAAATTTCCGAGAGTGCGCGGGTGCACGACGCGCTGGCGCTCATCAGCGCCGAACGCTTCAACGTCGCACTGGTCGATCTGGGCCTGCCCGATGGTTCAGGGGTGGACGTGGTGGCGGCGCTGCGCGAATCGCAGCCCGAGGCGCAGTCGGTGGTGGTGACCATCCACGACGACGACGACCACCTGTTCCCTGCGCTGCAGGCCGGCGCCTTCGGCTACCTGCTGAAAGAACAGCCGCGCGAACACTTCGTTGAACAGCTCCAGCGCATCAGCCAGGGCGAACCGCCGCTGACGCCGTCGATCGCCCGCCGCGTGATCGCCTATTTCGCGGCCCAGAACAAACCCCAAGAACGGCCGCAGAACCTGCCGCACGTGTCGCTCACCGACCGTGAAAACGAGGTGCTGCTGTGGGTGGCCAAGGGCTACACGCTGCCCGAGATCGGCACGCAGTTGAACCTGAGCCGCCACACCATCGCCGACTACGTGAAGCAGATCTACCGCAAGCTGAACGTGAGTTCGCGTGCCGAAGCGGCACTGGAAGCGCAACGGCTGGGGCTGTTCCGCCGATGATCGGCCGCCTGAGTGGGTTGCTGGCGGAAAAGAACCCGCCCCAATTGCTGGTGGATGTGAACGGTGTCGGCTACGAAGTCGATGTGCCGATGAGCACCTTCTACAACCTGCCCACGCTCGGCGAACGCGTGACCCTGCTGACGCACTTCGTGGTGCGCGAAGACGCGCAGGTGCTGTTCGGCTTTCTGACCGCCGAAGAGCGCGCCACCTTCCGGCTGCTGGTCAAGATCTCTGGCGTGGGGCCGCGCATGGCGCTGTCCATCTTGTCGGGGTTGTCGGTGGCAGAGCTGGCGCAGGCGATCTCATTGCAAGAAAGCGGCCGGCTGGTGAAGGTGCCCGGCATCGGCAAAAAAACCGCCGAGCGGCTGCTGCTCGAATTGAAGGGCAAGCTCGGCGCCGACCTGGCCCTGCCCGCCAGTGTCGCGAACGACGCGCAAGCCGACATCTTGCAAGCGCTGGTGGCGTTGGGTTACAGCGACCGCGAAGCAGCGCTCGCCCTGAAGAACCTGCCCGCCGACGTGGGCGTGAGCGATGGCATCAAACTGGCGCTGAAGGCGCTGGGGAAATGACCCACTGCGCCTTTTTGGCGGGGCTTACGCTCCCAAGCTTCTGAACTCGCTCCAGAGGAACGCCGTGATCAATTCCCGCCTCATTGACAGAGTGGAACGTTCGCTTCGCAAGCGGCTGAACATCGACGTGCGGGCACACTTGGTGCGCTATGCGGCACGCGCCCAGAGCGAGGAAGAATTCGTCAACGCCGCGGGGCGCCTGCTGCTCGACCCCCGTCAACGCCAGCACTGGCTGGCCTCGTGGGCGCCGCGCATCCACACTGAAACCAGCGACACCTCGCCCGCTCCACTCGACGACCCGCTGGCAATCGACGACCACCTCGACGGCGAGGGCGGTTTGCCCACCATGCCCGGCTTCTCGCCCACATACATGAGCGAAAGCGAATTGCGGGTGTTGCGTGAGGCACTGGCCCACGAACTGGGGCCGATCGCCTCAGTGTTGGTGGACGACGAAGCGGCCCTTTCGCATTCGGCCAGCCAATTGCGTGACCGACTGCACGCCCATCTGGAAACCGACGAACAACGCACCCGCTTCCTGCGCAACACTCGCACCGGGAGCTAGCCCCCGCTTCGCGGCTCATCGCCAGGCTCCCGCGCACGGAGCCCCCATGAGCCTGAAGCTGAAGTTCAACCTGGTGTTCGCAGGCATCTTTCTGATGTCACTGCTGCTGGGTGGTGGTGCCACTTACCGGCTGGTGTCGAACAACGCGCGTGCCGATGTCACACGTGACGCGCAGCGCTTGATGGACGTGGCGCTGGCCGTGCGCAGCTACACCGTTGAGCAAGTCAAACCGCACCTCGACCCGCTGCTGTCCAAAGAATTTTTGCCAGAGACGGTGCCCGCCTTCGCCGCCACCGAAACGCTGAACCGGCTGGCCGAGCGCCAACCCGGCTACAGCTACAAGGAAGCCACGCTCAACCCCACCAACCTGCGCGACCAGCCCACCCCCTGGGAACGCGACATCGTGGAGCGCTTTCGCGCCGAGCCCACGCTGGCCGAACAAACCGGCGACGTGCGCACCGCGCAGGGCGAGTTCTTCTACGTCGCGCGGCCGATCCAGATCAAGAACCCGGCCTGCCTGGCTTGCCACAGCACGCCCGAAGTGGCGCCGCGCAGCATGTTGCTGAAGTACGGATCGGGTTCGGGCTTCGGCTGGAAGCTCAATGAAATCGTCGGCGCGCAAGTGGTGGCCGTACCCACCGAACTGCCCAAGCAAAAAGCCAAAGAGTTGTTCATCACCTTCATGGGCGCGCTACTGCTGGCCTTCAGCGCGCTGTTCCTGACGCTCAACTGGCTGCTGCACCACCTGGTGGTCAAGCCGGTGCGCGAAGTGGCGCATGCCGCCAGGCGCGTCAGCCAGGGTGACATGACATTGGCCGAGTTCAGCGAAGACCGTGGCGACGAGATCGGCACCTTGCAGCGCTCGTTCAACCGCATGCGCCGCAGCCTGGTGAAGGCCATGGGCATGCTGGCCAAGCGCTGACCCTCTCAGAGCCAGCACACCGAAGCAGGCGGCACACGCCGCCTGCGTTCAGCGGATGCGCTCAGTGCTTGTGCACGGGCACGGGGGTGGACGTGGTGAGCGCGGCGCTGACGGCTTCAACCTTCACCTCCACCGTCACCTCGCCAGCCTTCTGGAACTTCAGCTTCATCGGGAAGGCGTGGCCCACCTTGAGCGGCGCCTTCAGGCCGATGAACATGATGTGCAGGCCACCGGGCTTGAGCTCGACCGTCTGGCCAGCCGGCAGCTCGATGGATTCGACCTGGCGCATGCGCATCACGTCACCTTCCATGCGCATGCTGTGCAGTTCAACCGACTTCGACACCTCGGCGCTGGCCGACAGCAGCGTGTCGGCCGTCGTGCCCTTGCTGTTGTCGAGCTTCAAGAATCCCCCACCGGTTGGCTGGCCGGGCACGGTGGCGCGCGCATAGGGGTGGCCGATCTGGATCGGGCCGATGGCGTAGCTGTGGGCCTGGGCCCAGCCTGCGGCCGACAAGGCCAACGCAGCGAAAACAGTCTTGAACTTCATGGCTTGGTCTTTCGATGGAGTCGGTGTGCAAAGGGGCTGGCGCTCACAGGTCAAAGCGCAACTCGGCGTGCACTGTGCGCTGCGTGTAGGGGTGGAAGGCCCAGTAGGTCGCATTGTTCAGGTTGTCGATGCCCAGTGACGCCGTCCAGCTTTTGTCGATGCGGTACTGCGCGCGCACGTCGGTCACCCAGAAGCGGCTGAAGCCGGTGTAGCTGGCACCGTTCGGGTCGACGTTGTTGGGCGTGCCGTACTGCTTGCCGCTGTAACGCGAGCCCAGCGTGAGCCGCCAGCTGTCGTCAACGCGCCAGGTGGCCAGCAGGTTGGCGCGCCAGCGGGGCACGCGCGGTTGCCAGTGGCCGACGCTCGCCGGGAACAGGTCGTTTCGCACGATGCGCGAGTCGGTGTAGGTCAGGCTGCCGGACACGTCGACGCCCCGAACCGCCACGTTGTCGGCCTGTCCCGCCAACTCCAGCCCCAGCGTTCGGATGGCACCGACGTTCTGGATGCTGGTGATGCCTGCCGTACTCGTCTGTGAGTACAGCGCGTCGACCGTGCGCTCCGCGAACACGGTGCCGCGCAACAGGCCCGCGGCCAGCGCGCGCTCGGCCGTCCACTCGGTCGTCCATGAGCGTTCAGGGCGCAGCGCGGGGTCGTTGTTGCGCACCTGGTACAGCTCGGTGACTGTGGGCATGCGCACGGCCCGGCCGAGCGACGCCTTCAGCTTCAAGTCGTCCGACGCGCGGTATGACACGGCCGCCTTGGGCGAAATGTGCGTCTCGTCGCGCTCGGACGGTGACATCGCGGCAGGCGCGCCCGCCGCCGTGGAAACGTACGCGCCATTGAATGCCCGCCAGTGTTCGGCCCGTGCACCGAACACGGCCTTCCAGTCGGGCGCGAAACGCCAGGCGTCCTGCGCCCACAGGCTGCGCAGCGTGGCGTCGCCGCGGTACAGCGTGTCGTCGGCGTCGCGTGCGACGCTGGTGCGCAGCTTGAAGGCGTCGTGCTGCGCGCCAAATTCGGCGATGTGCTCACCCTGCAAACCCTGCGGGCGCCACACGCCCTTGAGCGCCAGCGTGTGCCAGCCGCTGCCGTCCATGCGCGTCTCGCCGGCCCGGGCGCTCGTGACCCCGGGCGCCGTGGTGCCCGACGACAGCACGCGGTCGCGGTCGTAGCTGTACACGCTGGCCGCGGCTTCCCAGTCCCACGTGCCCTGCGTGTGGCTCTTGAGCGAAAACCCGTGCGTGCTGTGCGTGAGCTGCGAACGGCCCTGCGGGAAGTCGGCAGCCGTGAGCAGGTGGTCCCACCCGTCGATGTTCACTGTGCCGGACGACACCGTGTTGCCGGCGGCGTCGCGCAGGTAGCTGTGCGCCGTGCGGGTGTTTTCGCTGTGCCAATGCGCGAAGGCGTACGACGCGCGCAGCGTGGGCGACACGTCGTAGGCCAGCTTCAGCTTCGCGTGGTTCTGCGTGGTGCGCGTCTGGCCGCTGTCGCCCAGGATCCACCAGGGCTCATTCCTCGGATTGCGGCCGGCAACAAAACCCGTGACAGGCACGCCTGCCACACCAACAGCGCCTTCGGTCAGGCGCCGCGTCGCGAACGACAGCGGCTGGCCCTCGCTGTCGAGCCGGTTCGCATTGATCCACCACGACCACGCGCCTTCCTTGCTGCCCACCGACGCGCTGGCCGCGCCCCCGCCAAAGCGCCCGGCGCTGCCGTGCTGCCGGAAGCGCTGACTGAAGCCTTGCAGCTTCACGTGCGCCTCCAGGCGGGTCGGCATGCGTGTCACGTAGTCGACGACTGCGCCGGCCGAATTGCCTGGGTAGGCGGCCGAGAACGGGCCGTACAACACGTCCACGCGCTCGATCTCTTCCGGTGTCACCAGCCCCCAGCGGGGCGTGTAGTTCGCGCCGTTGCCCAACAGGTTGGACAGCAGGATGCCGTCGGCGTAGACCAGCGAACGCGCGCTGTTGCCCGTGCCCGAGGCGCGCGTGGCCAGCACCGCGTGGTCGTGGTCGCCGATGTAGCGCTTGCGCACGGTCAGGCTCGGCAGGTACTTCAGCACGTCCTCGGCGTCGCTGGCGTTGATGCTGCGCTCGATGGTCTCGCGGTCGACGCTTTCCAGCGTCGTCGGAATCTCGACCGGCAGCGTCGAAGGCCGGCCGCCGGTGACGGTGACGCGGTCGAGCGTGCGCGGCTCGGCACCGGGTTCGGTGGACTGCGCGGCGGCACCTTTTACCCAACATGGCCGATACGGAGTTCTTTATACCGGAGGAAAGGCGACTCGTGT
>JAYSYW010000147.1:0-4915 GCA_043727255.1 Rhizobacter sp.
GAATCCCTATGCGGGATGACGAAATGGCACAGGGCTTCTCCCTCAGCCACGTGCGATTCGGGGATCATCAATGCCGCAATTTCCCACCCCATCACCCCATCACCCCTCGCACGCCTTGAAAGGACTGAACATGCCGACCCTGAAACTACCCTTGTCCGGTGACGTTTCGCAGACGATCAACCCGTGGACTTGGATGATAAAAACTGTCGGCGGGCAGTTCGGGCTGGTCAACATCAACTTCGGCAAGAGCAGCGACCCCGGCCTTGAAGAACAGATTCTTGAAGAGGTAGGCACTTATGGCCGCCAACTCGGGCAGATTGGCGATGCCCTGCTGGTGCTGCTGGACAACGTGAAGCTCCCCGGCCTGAGCATCGAAGAAGAACTGGCGATCGATTCCTTCAAGCTGCAGCTCAAGCAGATTGCACGTTTGAAAGAGCAGCGCCGCGCGGCGCCCGCAAGCTGACCCCGTCTGGCTTCACGCGGGCCACAGGCAGGCGTCCTTGGAATACATCCCCACGCTGCGGCGCGAGAAGCCAGGCAGATGCTCGAATCGCTCAAGGACGGTGCGAATCTTGCTGAGTTTGCGAATCCCAAACTCCATGCACCTCCATGAGCGAGTCCCGAGTCTTCAAGAGTTCAGCCTTCATGCAGCCCAACCAGGGCGAGCCTGTGCGTTCCGTCATCACCCAGTCGGCCGACGCCACCGCCGTGGCCTGGCATCTCAACCCCGGCCAGCGCATCGCGGCCCATGTGCACCCCCACGGCCAAGACACGTGGACGATCCTTTCCGGGGCCGGGCTGTACCAGCTCGAAGCCGATGGCACGTCGCATGGCATTTCGGCCGGTGACGTGGTCATCGCGCACACGGGCGAGGTTCATGGCGTCTTCAACAACGGCACGGTTCCCCTGGTGTTCATCTCGGTGGTTGCGCCACTGGAAGCGGGGTTTGAACTCCTCTGAATTCAGCGCAACCTCAAACGGCTTGGCACCTGCCGTGGGGCCACCTGATCAGCAAGCAAGTTCAGCAAGCTCCGTTCGCACGGAGCCTGACTTCTTGCTGATCAGGTGCGGCCCATGACCTCGCCCCAAGCGCGGTCGCCCCGGCCATGCGCCGTGCGGTGCTTTAACCTCGGGCTCCGGGCCGCTTCAAAGCCCGTTGCCTGAAGGAACTGCCTCGTGAACCGAATGCGCCGTGTGTTGCCCCTTGTGATGTGTGCCGTGCTGCTGGCAGCTTGTGGCACCCAGGTCGTCAACCCCGTCACCGGCCGCACCGAACGATCGGTGATGGACGAACCAACCGAAATCGCCGAAGGCAAAAAGGCGCACCAACAGGTGCTGCAGGAATACGGCGTGTACGCCAACCCGCGCCTGCAGGCCTATGTGAACGAGGTCGGGCAAAAGCTTGCCAAGCAGTCGCACCGCGCCCACCTCACGTGGACGTTCACCGTGCTCGACAGCCCCGAGATCAACGCCTTCGCCTTGCCCGGCGGCTACGTCTACGTCACGCGCGGAATCATGGCTTACCTCGACAGCGAGGCCGAACTGGCCGGCGTCATCGGCCATGAAATTGGCCATGTGACCGCACGCCACGGTGCCCAGCGCGCCACCCGCCAACAGACTGCTGGCCTGGGCGTGCTGGCGGCCACCGTGTTGGGCGCGGTGCTCGAAGGCCGGGGCGTCAGCGGCGCGGGCGACCTGGCCAGCCAGGCGTCGCAAGTGGCGGCGGCCGGCTACGTTGCGTCATACAGCCGCGAGCAGGAAACGCAGGCCGACCAACTGGGTGCCGAGTACCTGTCGCGCAACCAATACAACCCGCAGAACATGGTCGATGTGATCGGCGTGTTGAAGAACCAAGAGCAGTTCGCCGCCGAAACAGCCAAGGCCGAAGGCAAGCCCGAGCCATCAGCCGCGAGCTGGCTCGCTTCGCACCCCAGCAACGACAAGCGGCTGGCCGACATCAAACAAACCGCCGCCAACTACCAGGGCCGCTACGCCGACGACGGCCGCGCGCGCTACCTGGAGGCGGTGGACGGCATGACCTTCGGCGAAAGCCGCGAGCAGGGCGTGACACGTGGGCGCAACTTCTATCACGAGGCCCTGGGCATTGCGGTCACCGCACCCACGGGCTGGCAGGTGAAGAACTCGCAAGAGGCGATCGCGTTGATCAACGGCGCGCGCGACGCCGGGTTGATCGTGCGGCTGGTGCCGGCCAAGGCGGGCAGCACGCATGAAGAGGTGCTGCGCAACGTCGTCAAGCCGGCCGACGGCCGCACCGAACGCCGCAGCCTCAACGGCCTGGCCGCCACGCACTTCAGCGGCTCGGTTCGCAACGCCCAAGGCCAAGCGCAGGCTGTGACGTTGACGCTCGTCACCGGCCCCAGTGGCCGCAACTATTTGATGCAGTACGCAGCCAAAGACGCCACCACCTTGCAGCGCAACGCCGGGCAGATCGCCGAAGCCGAATCGTCGTTTCGGGCGCTGACGGCTGCCGACCGAACGGCCGCCCGGCCATGGGCGGTCAAGACCGTGCCGTTCCCCCGTGGCGGCTTTGCCGAACTCGTGCGTTCGTCGCCCCTGCCGGCACGCGCCGAGGCGCAGTTGAAGCTGATGAACAGCGCCTACGGTGGCGGCGCTGAACCCAAGCTGGGGCAGGCGGTGAAGGTGGTGAACTGAGGGTGACGTTGATGTGCCCATCGGCAAACCCATCGGCAAGCCGAGCGGCACCCCATGGGCTGCGTGCGGCCCACTTGAAGGGGAAGGGCAGGTCGCTTGCCTGCCGCCAGCGCTACGCGTAACTCAGCTTCGGGTACCAGTCGGGGTCACGCCCGTTCGGCGTCAGGTCGAGCAAGGTCCAGATCGGCATGAGGTCGGGAGCGCCGCGCGGGTCTTGGCCAGGGTCGGCTGACTCCGGGGTCATCTCGTCGCCATAGAAATGGCGAATGCCGCTGTCGTTGCGCGTGAACACATGGAAGCCCGCGTTGTCGCCGCCGTCTGGCGTTTCGCCGGCGTAGTCACGGTTGAAGTTGTTGCCAGCCGTCGAATAGAGATTCAAGAACCGCCACCCGCGTTCGCGCTTGAAGGCAGTGATCCGCTCGATGGGCGAAGTGGCAATCACCGCGAAGGCGATGCGCTGCAAGATGTCGGGCATTTCGCCGTCCAGCGCACCCAGCAGCGAAGTGCACATGGGGCAGGGCCGTTCGCGCTTGGTGCCGTACATGAAGTTGTAGGTGACCAGGGTGTCCTTGTCGCCGAACATTTCAGACAGCCGCGTGGCCCCGTTTTCGCCGACGAACGGGTAGTCCTCTGGAACCGGCCCGCCCTGCGGCAGGGCGCGGCGTTGCGTGGCCACTCGTTCGATGTGGCGCCTCAATTCAATCTCTTCAGCCAGCAACGCGGTGCGGGCCTTGCGGTATTCGGCACTCTCGCCCGGAAAGCGGATGCGGGATTTGCCGGCCAATGCCGAAGCCGGCGCGAGGGATGAATGCTCGGTCATGCGGTTCTCCTTTTTGGCAGGGAAGCAATGTGAGAAGGCCACCGCCCAACATGCGCGGAGCGATGGCCCTGCGGGCCGTGGGGCCGATTGCGAGGCCGACATGTCGGCCTCGCAACGGCGTTCAACAGGTCATCTGCGCCATGCCCTCGGCGATCTCTTCGGGGCTGAGGTCGTGCTGGTGTGTGGCCACCGACCACATGTGGCCGAACGGGTCTCGAACCTGGCCGTAGCGGTCGCCCCAGAACATGTCTTCCACCGGCATGGCCAGTTCGGCGCCGGCCGCCACCGCGCGCGCCACGGCGGCATCGACATCGGTCACGTAAAGGTGAAGGGTGACAGGGGTGCCCTTGAGCGACTTCGGGCTGAGCGAGTTCATTTCGGGCCATTCGTCGGTCAGCATGAAAGGCGAATCGCCAATGCGCAACTCCGCGTGCACGACCTTGCCGTCCGGTCCGGGCAAGCACGACTCTTCGGTCGCTCCAAACGCCTTCTTGTAGAACTCGATGGCCTCTTTCGCGCCAGCGCACACCAAGTGCGGCGTGATCGTGTGCATGCCGTCGGGAATGGGTTTGGCGGGGGTGTTGTTCATGTGAGCCTCCAGGAAAAAAGGTTGAACAGGTCGGGGGAAGTGCGGCGAAGCGTGTGCAAGCCCGTTGACCGCGTCTCACCCACACGACGAACGGGGCAGACGGATTTCGACACCACGCCGTACCCGTGAAAACCCTGAACGAGGTGGCTGTGATTGGCGAGAACCGCCAAAGTTTCAATTGCCAACACCGCCGATGAGGCAAGTCATTTCGCGTTGTGGGGGCGCTTCAAACGCCGGGCAGCGGTGTTCAGTCGGGCGGGCCGCCAAAGGCCGCGAAGAACTCATCCACAAAGCGTTGCGAGCCGGTGAGCGTCAGCGTCACCACATGCCACTGGCCTTCTTCCACCGACACCTGAAGGTCGTGGTCCCAGTCCATGCCCTCGTCCACCGGCCCACGCGTGTGAGGGAAGTTCCGCTCCGCCCAACTCAACGCCTGCCGCACCTCGGCCATCACCGCTTCATGCTGCTCAGCCGGGGTCGAAGCCATGGCTTCCAACGTGGTGATGTCGTCGGTGCTGTCGGTGAGATCGAAGGTGAGGAAGTGCATGGGGTGATGCGGAGTGGGGTTTGCATCATGCGGCAACACCGACCGTCCCCCTTGCGACTGGTGCCTCAGGTCTCTTGCTCAAAAAACTGTATGTACATACAGTGTCTTGTTTCAACGCGAAAGGGGAAGAAGATGCTACGAGGGAGTTGCTGCTGCGGGACCATCAAGTTCACGTTGTCTAGGAGACTGTCGGGCTTGGGGCGTCGAAGCGAAATTTGGGCTCAGCGAGGACAGTTTTTGCCGGGTTCGCAGGCCCATAGCCGTAGCTATGGGACAAGAAGCCGGT
>JAYSYW010000148.1:0-27786 GCA_043727255.1 Rhizobacter sp.
TGGGCCGATGGGCTTTGGTGCTTTGGTGTCAGACATGGTTCGGTTGGGCCGCTTCGCACGCGAAGCCCACCCCGGCATTCCGTTGGCCCTGCTCGGCCACAGCATGGGTTCGTTCGCAGCGCAGTTGCTGATGACCGACCACGGCCCCGCAGTGGACGCGGTGGCCTTGTCGGGCACCGCCGCGCTCGACCTGCTGCTGCAGGCGCGGGTTCAGGCGGGAAAGCCGGAGGACTTCAACGCGGGCATCGTGAACCCACGCACCCCTTTCGACTGGCTGAGCCGCGACACGGCCCAAGTGGACGCGTACCTCGCCGACCCCTTATGCGGCTTCACACTGAAGCGCGACTCCGGTTTCTCGCTGATTGCCAAAGGCACCTACATGGCGCAGCCCGAGCAAATCAAACAGATCCCGCTCGATCTGCCGGTGTACCTGTTCACTGGCGACCACGACCCCGTGAACCACCGCCTGGCGTTCTTCCACCCCTTGATCGACCGGTACAAGAACGCCGGCCTCACGCAGGTGACGCACCGCATCTATGAAGGCGCACGCCACGAGGTGTTGAATGAAATCAATCGCAGGGAGGTCGAAGACGACCTGCTCGTGTGGCTCGACGGCTTGCCCGCTCGTCCACGCGCTTGATCAGCGCTTGGGCAGTACCTGAACGACAGGTGAGGCCCGAGCGGGTCAGACGCCCTTGTTGCGCATCCAGTCGGCCGTGCCCATGAACGACTCGTAGAGCCGCGCCGCCAACTCGGGGTCAAGGCCAAGGTCGGTCATGGCCTGTTGCATGCACGCCATCCATTGGTCGCGTTCGGCAATGCCGATGGCAAACGGCATGTGCCGCGCCTTCAGGCGGGGGTGACCGAAACGTTCAACGAAGTGCTGCGGCCCG
Organism: Rhizobacter sp.; assembly: GCA_043727255.1. GTDB lineage: Bacteria > Pseudomonadota > Gammaproteobacteria > Burkholderiales > Burkholderiaceae_C > Rhizobacter. The sequence goes on from JAYSYW010000148.1 coordinate 894, forward strand.
CCGAGCCAGCCGCACAAGAACCAGAACAGCTTGTCGCGCGATCCATCGAGCGAGGCTGGGTGCATCTGGCGGATGCCGGCATAGGCCGGCTCCAGCTCCATCAAATCGTAGAAACGGTCCACCAGTGAACGCACGGCGGCTTCGCCACCAATCCATTCAAAGGCGGTCGCCGGCGTCCCGGCGGTGGCCTCACTCATGTCGACTCACTCATGCCGATCCATCATCTTGCTGGCCACCGCGCAGACCGCTTTGGCGGCTTCGCAGCCGGGCAGCAATTCGAGCAGCAACTGGCGCCGCTGCACCGCTTCGCGCACCGAGGGGTCGGTGGGGATCTCGCCCAGCAGGTCGAGCTTGAACGGGCCTTTGGCGTCCACCAGGGTGGGCGTCACGAAACGGTCGATCACCTGCTGCAACTGGTTGCGGATGACGCGGCCTTCGCCAGCCCGCGAGGTCTGGTTGACCACCAGCGACACCGCCATGCGTTGATGCTGGGTGGCCAGCACCTTGATGGTGGCGTAGGCGTCGGTCAGCGACGTGGGTTCGGGCGTGGCCACCACCAGCACGTCGTCGGCCAGCGAAACGGCGTAGAGCACCACGTCGGAGATGCCGGCGCCGGTGTCGAGCAAGATGCGGTCGAAGCGCGGTGCCACGGTCTCGATGACCTTGAGCAACTGGTCGCGCACCTCGGGCGTGAGCCGCGAGTACTCGACCATGCCCGAACCGGCCAGCAGCACCGAAAACCCGCCCGGTGCCGGCAGGATGGCTTCTTCCAGCCCGGCCTTGCCAGTGAACACATCGTGCAACGTGATCTTCGGGAAGAGGTTCAGCACCACGTCGAGGTTGGCCAGACCCAAGTCGGCATCGAGCACCAGCACCCGCTCGCCTTGGCGCGCGAGTGCTGCGGCCAGGTTGGCGGAGATGAAGGTCTTGCCCACGCCGCCCTTGCCACTGGTGACGGCCATGATGCGCGCGCGGTGCGTTGAGCCGGGCGCGGCTGGCGCCACGGCGTTGGGCGTGGGGCTCATGGCTCGAGGTCCTGAAACTGCGACGTGCTGAACAGCATGCTTCTTTCTTCAGCGGACACCATCGACACGGCCGGCTGCTCCAGGCAGGCGCGGTTGCGGCCGCCAGTCTTGGCGGCGTAAAGCTGCTGATCGGCGCGTTCAACCCACAAGATGGCCGATGAGCGCACCCACTGTGGAGCAAATGCGCCGCCGATGCTGACCGTCACTGACAAAACCTCCCGGGGGTTGATGGCGATGCTGCTTTGTTCGATCTTGCGGCGAATGCGCTCGGCCACCGCTTGCCCGAAAGCCGGTGGGCAGTTGGGCAGGATGACGGCGAATTCTTCGCCGCCGAAACGCGCCACGGTGTCCATGGGGCGCACGCAGTCCATCAGCGCTTGGCCCACGAACCTGATGACTTGGTCGCCAGCCGCATGGCCGTGGGTGTCGTTCACCAGCTTAAAGCGGTCGATGTCGAGCATCAGCAGCAGGGCGGGTTCGCCGGCGCGGGCCACGCGGTCGATTTCACGGGCCAGGGCCAGCTCGAATTGGCGGCGGTTCGACAGGCCCGTCAGTGCGTCGCGGCTCGACAGGTCGCACAGGCCGTCGATGACCGATTGCAACCAGGCCGAACTGCCCACCTCATGCGCTTCGGGCAAGTGGTGGTTGGCTTGCGCCAACAGCTGCAAAGCCGCCTCCAGTCGAAGCGACGGGGCGGTGGTGATGAAGGTGGGTGAGCTTTGCACGTGTGCGTGAAATTGGCCAAGCCAGTCTAGCCGCAGGGTTACGGGCCACCGAGGGGAACTGGGTTGAATTTGCACGCCATCTCTGTCTTTTGAAAGCACTCAAGCCACTGAGACTGGATGCCGATAAACCTGATGGACCCGCGTCCGCCATGTGGCGGCTCTCGCTTTGGACCTTAGCCTTGGAGTTTCGATGAGCGCCGCCTCCCCCGCCGAACTGGTTGCCCTGCGCCAAGCCGTCAATTCCGAGGCTGAGTTCCATCTGAGCAACACCGACTTCGAGCGGGTGCGCCAGTTGATCTACCAGCGCGCCGGCATCAGCCTGCACGCCGGCAAACAAGCCATGGTGTACAGCCGACTGTCGCGCCGCTTGCGCGAAACCGGGCTGCGATCGTTCGCCGATTACCTGCTGTGGCTGGAAGGCGGCTCGGGCGCCACGGCCGACCAGGAGTGGCAGGAATTCGTGAACTGCCTCACGACCAACCTCACCTCTTTCTTCCGCGAAGACCACCACTTCGTGGCCTTGCTCGCCGACCTGAAGGCACGCGCCGACAGCAACCTGCGGGTCTGGTGCTGCGCCGCATCGACCGGCGAAGAGCCGTACTCGATTGCGATGACAACCGTGGAAGCGCTGGGCGCGAACCCGTCGGTCAAGATTTTGTCGAGCGACATCGACACCAAGGTGCTGGCCACCGCCAGCCGGGGCGTGTATGTCGCTGACGCGCGTGGCTTGTCGCCTGAACGCCTGCGCGCGCACTTCTTGCGGGGCAAGGGCGACAACAGCGGTTCGATCCGCGTGAAGCCCGAGGTGGCGCGGCTGGTCGAATTCAAACCGCACAACCTGATGGACGCACGCTGGTCGCTGGGCGAGGCCTTCGACATCGTGTTCTGCCGCAACGTGATGATCTATTTCGACAACGACACGCAGCGCCGCGTGCTGGAGAAGATTCACGCCGTGATGAAGCCCAAGGGCCTGCTGTTCGTGGGCCACTCCGAGAATTTCACCGAGTCGAAGGACTTGTTCCGCCTGCGCGGCAAGACGATCTACGAGCGCGTTTGAGCCCCGCCCTCAAGCGACCGCCCTTTCACGTCGATATCGGAACACCATGGCCGTGATCACATCTTTCGCCCCCGCCCCCGCCGCCGGCTCCCGGCTTGAGCGCCTGAAGGGCGAGGCGCGCAAACCCGGTGAGGCCTCATTTTTCTACTACGACGCGCACTTCAAGAACGACGCCGTGAAGATCCTGCCCGGCGAATATTTCGTGCACAACGAAGACATGCTGATCCAGACCACGCTGGGCTCGTGCATCGCCGCCTGCATCTACGACCGCGTGGCCAAGGTCGGCGGCATGAACCACTTCATGCTGCCAGACGGCGCCGGCGAATCGGGCCGCTACGGCTCGTATGCGATGGAACTGCTGATCAACGAAATGATGAAACGCGGCGCGCAGCGCATGACCATGGAAGCCAAGATCTTCGGCGGCGGCCAGGTGGTGAGCGGCATGACGACCATGAATGTCGGCGAGCGCAACACCAGTTTCGTGATGGACTACCTGAAGACCGAACGCATCCCGATCGTGTCGAAAGACGTGCTCGACATCTACGCCCGCAAGGTGTGCTTTCTGCCGGGCAGCGGCAAGGCGATGGTCAAGCGCCTGGCCCCCACCAACACCGAAGCACTGCTGGCGCAAGACCGCGCCGCCGCGCAGAAGGCCGTGCCCGCCACCACAGGCGGCGGCTCGGTCGATTTGTTCTGACTCCCACACGGCAACACGCAAAAGGCCTGACGATGACAAAGACACGTGTGGTGGTGGTGGACGACTCGGCGCTGGTGCGCAGCCTGCTCACCGAGATCATCAACCGCCAACCCGACATGGAATGCATAGGCGCGGCCAGCGACCCGCTGGTGGCGCGCGAAATGATCCGCAACCTGAACCCGGACGTGATCACGCTCGACGTGGAAATGCCGCGCATGGACGGCATCGATTTCCTGTCGAAACTGATGCGGCTGCGGCCGATGCCCGTGGTGATGGTGTCCACGCTGACCGAACGCGGCGCCGACGTGACGCTGCGGGCACTGGAACTCGGCGCGGTGGACTTCGTCGCCAAACCCAAGATCGGTGTGGCCGATGGCCTGCGCATACTGGCCGACGACATCACCGACAAGGTCCGCATTGCCGCGAAGGCACAGGTTCGCAAGCTGCACACCGCGCCCGCTGTGCCCACGGGCGGCGGCACTGAGCGGCCGCATGCGCCGCCTGCGCTGATGGGGCGTTTGTCCACCGAGAAGATCATCTTCATCGGCGCGTCCACCGGCGGCACCGAAGCCACCAAGGAAGTGCTGGTGAACCTGCCACCGGACTGCCCGGCTGTCGTCATCACCCAGCACATGCCACCGGGCTTCACCAAGAGCTATGCCGCGCGGCTGGACAGCCTGTGCCGCATCCGCGTGAAAGAGGCGCAAGACGGTGAACGCATCCTGCCTGGCCACGCCTACATCGCGCCGGGCGGCTTTCACCTGAGCGTGGAACGCAGCGGCGCCAACTACATCGCCCGCGTGCAAGACGGCGAACCGGTGAACCGGCACAAGCCTTCGGTCGAAGTGCTGTTCAAGTCGGCCGCCCGCGTGGTGGGCCCGAACGCGCTGGGCATCATGTTGACCGGCATGGGTGCCGACGGCGCCAAGGCCATGAAAGAACTGCGCGACGCCGGCAGCTACAACCTCGTGCAAGACGAAGCGAGCTGCGTGGTGTTCGGCATGCCACGCGAAGCCATCAACGCGGGCGCGGCGCACGAGGTGCTGCCGTTGACGCAGATTGCGCCGAAGTTGATTGAGCGGTTGAAGGCAACAGCGGGGTTGTCAACGAATCGCGTCTGACGAATCGACATCTTTCGGCGGCAAGGAAGCCTCGCTCAGCACTTCAACAAGCTCAGTGCGAACGGAGGTTGGGCGATGCCGATGAGCATCGGCGAGGACATCATCAGGGCAACAAGGCGGCTGCAGACCACACAGCCCCGTTCGGGCTGAGCCTGCATCTCCGACCGTCCTCAGCTTTTACAAGCTCAGTGCGCCCGGAGGTTGGCGTCGCCGATGAGACGATTGAGCAGAGCGCCGTCAGGGCAAGAACAAAGCCTGCAAGTCGTTCAGGAAGTCGAACCCACGCACCGTCGGTTCAACGCGCACAAAGTCGCGCGAGATCCAGCCCTTGGCCTCGGCCTCGGCCAGCGCCTTCTGAACCGCCGTCAACGGCAAGCCCGTGCGCTCGCAAAAGCGTGTGAGCTCAAAACCTTCTTTCAAGCGCAACGCGTTCAGCATGAACTCGAACGGCAGTTGCGCCCGCTCGACCTCCTCGTCTTGCGCCACCGGCTGGCCGGCTTGCGCCTGCTCCATGTACTTCAGCGGGTCACGGAAGCGCACCTGCCGCACCACACGGTGAGGGAACGAGAGCTTGCTGTGCGCCCCAGCGCCAATGCCAAGGTAGTCGCCGAACTGCCAGTAGTTGAGGTTGTGCTGGCAACGGTGGCCCGGCCGCGCGAAGGCCGACACCTCATAGCGCTCCAGGCCTGTGGCAGCGGTGCGCTCGGCAATCAGGTCAAGCATGTCAAACGCGCTGTCTTCGTCGGGCACTGACTGCGCCCCCGATGGCGGGTGCTTGGCAAACAGCGTGTTGGGCTCGATGGTCAGGTGGTAGATCGACAGGTGTGGCGGCTCGAACGCCAGCGCGGTGGCAAGGTCTGCCTCGAACTGCGCCAGCGTCTGGCCGGGCAAGGCGTACATCAGGTCGATGTTGAAGGTGTCGAAAGCACCGCGCGCTTCTTCGATCGCGGCCCTGGCCTGCGACGCGTCGTGCACCCGGCCCAGCGCCTTGAGCTTGTCGTCGTCGAAGCTCTGCACGCCGATCGACAAGCGCGTGACGCCGGCCGAGCGAAAGCCCTTGAAGCGGTCACGCTCGAAGGTGCCCGGGTTGGCTTCGAGCGTGATCTCGCAGCCCGGCTCAAGCGGCAGGCGGGCGCGAATGTCGGTGATCAACTGGTCGATGCTGGCCGGCGAAAACAGGCTGGGCGTGCCGCCCCCGATGAAGACGCTGTGGATGCGTCGGCCCCAGATGAGCGGCAGTGCGGCTTCAAGATCGCCGCGCAGCGCATCGAGGTATTGCGCCTCGGGCAGCCCACCCTTGTTCTCATGCGAGTTGAAGTCGCAGTACGGGCACTTCTTCAAGCACCACGGCAGGTGCACGTACAGCGACAAGGGCGGAAGAGCCCCGAGCGAGAGCGTGCCGGGCCGCATGTAACGCGACACGGTGTCCATGGACGACTCGCCAACGGCAATCGACGGCCGGATGGGAATCACCGTGGGTACTCCCGACCCCGCAGCGCCCGGGAATCCGGCTTTGCCGACCCACTGGCGTCCCCTTGAGCGGGAGGTGCAACGCGCCTCCGGGACTGGGTCATAACTTCCACACCTCGCGCATCAGCGACAACATCTGGCGCGATGCGATGGCCCGGTGGCTGTGCTGGTTCTTCTGTTCGGCGCCGAGTTCGGCCACGGCTTTGCCGAGCGACGGGATGAACAGCAGAGGGTCGTAGCCGAAGCCACCCTCACCACGGCGCTCCGGCAGCACCTCGCCTTCCCAGCGGCCGAAGGCGATCAGCGGCTCGGGGTCGTCGGCCGAACGCACGGCCACCAAGGCACTGACGAAACGTGCGTGGCGGTCGCCGCGGCCAGCCAGTTGCTCCAGCAGCACTGCGTTGTTTTCAACGTCGTTGGCAGGCCGACCAAACAAGCTGGCATAGCGAGCCGACTTCACGCCCGGTGCGCCGCCGAGTGCATCGACACACAGGCCGGAATCGTCGGCGATGGCCGGGCCTTGCGCGTGCTGCGCCGCATGCCGCGCCTTGGCAAGCGCGTTCTCGATGAAGGTGATGAAGGGCTCTTCGGCCTCAGGAATGCCGAGCGCGCCTTGCGTCACCAGCTCAATGCCCAGCGGCACAAACAGCGCCTGAAGCTCGGCGAGCTTTTTGGCGTTGTTGGAAGCGAGCACGAGCCGCATGTCAAAGCCCCAAGGCGACGCGCTGGGCGGTGACGAGTTCGCGGATGCCCTTGTCGGCCAGGCCGAGCAGCGCGTTCATTTCGTCGCGCGAGAAGGCCGCGCCTTCAGCCGTGCCCTGCACTTCGACGAAGCCACCGCTGGCGGTCATCACGACGTTCATGTCGGTGTCGCAGGCGGAGTCTTCGGTGTATTCGAGGTCCAGCAGCGGCGTGCCATCGACGATGCCCACCGAGATGGCAGCCACCGCGTCGCGGATCGGCGAGGCCTTGATCTTGCCCTGCTGCTGCAGCCAGGTGACAGCGTCGTGCGCGGCCACATAGGCGCCGGTGATGGCGGCGGTGCGGGTGCCACCGTCGGCCTGGAGCACGTCGCAATCGAGGTAGATGCTGCGTTCGCCCAGCGCCTTCAAGTCGAACACACAGCGCAGTGAACGGCCGATCAGGCGTTGAATTTCCTGCGTGCGGCCGCTTTGTTTGCCGCGTGCCGCCTCGCGGTCGCCACGGGTGTGCGTGGCACGCGGCAGCATGCCGTATTCGGCTGTCACCCAACCTTCGCCGCTGCCCTTCTTGTGGCCGGGCACCTTCTCTTCGACGGAAGCTGTGCACAGCACCTTGGTTTCACCAAAGGCCACCAACACCGAACCTTCGGCGTACCGCGTGTACTGGCGGGTGATGGAGACGGGGCGCAAGGCATCGGCGGCGCGGCCGGCGGATCGGACAAAACTCATGGTGGGTTCAGTTCAAAAAAATCAATGAAATGCCACGCCCTGCCGAAGCAAGGCGGGGCCTGGGCGGCTGCCGGACGTGGATGGGGTTTGCCTTCGCAAGCGCGAGTGCGCTTACGACTTCTTTTGCGACGAGCGGCGGATGGCCTCGTTGATTTCGCGGATCGAACGCTCGATCTCGGCTTCATCCAACTCGTCAGGCGCTTCCTGGCCCAGCACGCTGGCCTGGATGGTGGACGCGAACACTTCCTCGCCCAGGGTTTCGGTCGAGATGCCCGCGACGCTGTCGCTGTTGTCTTCAGCCGATTCCCATTCCATGGCCAGCACGGTCACGTTGTCGCTCTTGGCGCCGCCGTTGCGCAGGGCTTGTTCAACGAGTTCGGGCACTGCGTCAGCAATCGAATTTTTGGCAAGTTGCTCGGTGATGGTGGCGTCACTCACGGTGCCCCACAAGCCGTCGGAACACAGCAACAAGCGATCGCCACTTTGCAGCAACAACGGGCCGACGGTATCGACCACCGGCTTGCCGGGGCTGCCCAGGCAGGTGAAGAGCACGTTGCGGTTGAAGCGCTCGCCCATCGGGACCACGTGGCTCATCGTCTCTTGCAACTCGGAGTACGAATGGTCACGCGTGCGAGCCACGAGTTTGTCGCCACGCACGAGGTACAGCCGCGAGTCGCCGCAATGCGCCCAATACGCCGAGTTGCCTTGCAGCACGCAAGCTACGACGGTGGTGCGCGGGGTGTCGATCAATGCCTTCTGCGTGGCATAGCGCAGCAGTTGGTGGTGGCCGGCGATGATGGCTTCGTGCAGGAAGCGCATCGGCTCCTTTAGCGTCGGCTTGGCATCGCGCTGGAACATCGCCGCCAGGGTCTGCAAGGCGAGTTGCGATGCCACTTCACCTTCCGGGTGGCCGCCCATGCCATCTGCCAAAGCGAACAAACCCGAATCGCGCGTGTAGCAATAGCCCATGCGGTCTTCGTTCTTTTCGCGGCCGCCTTTGCGGCTGACCTGGTAAACGGTGAATCGCATGTCAATGCCCGCCCGGCTGCCCGAAGGGCATTGAACGCCCCGCTGGGGCGCAGTGAACGAAGTGAGCGTGGGGGCTCGTCATATCAGCCTTTGGCGCCGGTGGTCAGGTTCTCAAGCTGCAGCTTCAAGCGTTCGCTGAAGCTGAGTTTGGTATAGCGCCGCTCGGTCTCTCGCGCCAGTTCTTTTTGCAGCGCAAAAACGCTTTGCGGACGCGACAGCGGGTCGAGCGACATGCACCACTCGGTCACTTCGATGAGGTTGTCGGAATACACATTGCGCAAGCGCGACAGGCTCAATGCGAGCCGGTCCTTTTCAATGCGCTGCGGCGCGTCGTTGGGCGGGTAGCCCTGCATGCACGCATAGATGCAGGCGCCTATCGCGTAGATGTCGGTCCACGGGCCGAGCGTGCCATCACGGCGGTACATCTCGGGCGCGGCAAAACCGGGCGTGTACATGGGGCGGATGAAGTTGCCCTCTTTGCTGAGCACTTCGCGTGCGGCGCCGAAGTCGAGCAGAACCGCCTTGTTCTCGTTGGTGATGAAGATGTTGGCCGGCTTGATGTCAAGGTGCAGCATCTTGTGCTGATGCACGATGCGCAGGCCGCGCAGGATTTCATCGAACAGCGAACGGATGGTGGATTCGCGGAAGACCTTGTCACGCTTGAGGTCGCGCGCGGTGACGATGAAGTCTTGCAGGGTGTCGCCCTGCAAGTAGTTCATCACCATGTAGACGGTTTCGTTCTCGCGGAAGAAGTTCAGCACCGAAACCACGCTCGGGTGGCTGATCTGCGCAAGGGAACGACCCTCTTCAAAGAAGCTCTTCAAGCCCAGCCGGTACAGCGGCTGCTTCTCGGGCTTGACCCGGGGTGTCAACTCACCCGGCGCTCGCTCTGCCAACGAAGAAGGCAGGTATTCCTTCACCGCAACGAGGTGACGATCAGCGTCTTCGGCAAGGTACACGACACCAAAGCCACCGGCCGCCAGCTTCTTGATGACCTGATACCCGCCGACCACTGTGCCTGATGGCAAGGGAGCGGGTTTTGGCTTTGACATAATCGGATTTTGCAATGCGATAAATTTGAATGCCAGTCTACAGCATGACCGGTTACGCAAGCGCTTCGTCCGGGGCCTTGTCTGCGTCAGAAACCACAGCTTTGGCCGAGGCGGTAACGCCTCGTGCCACGCACCTTCCGGCGTCCTCCGTCACGATCGAGCTGCGCTCGGTCAACGGCCGTTTTCTCGACCTGGGCTTTCGTCTTCCCGATGACTTGCGCTCACTGGAACCGGCCTTGCGCGAACTGCTGTCCGCAGCATTTCGCCGAGGCAAGATCGAACTGCGGCTGAGCACCCAGCGCGAGGCCGACACGGCTTGGCCCCAGCCCCAACCCGACCAGTTGAACCGGCTGTTGCGGCTGGAGGGAACGGTGCAAAGCTGGTTGCCAAAAGCCCAGAGCCTGTCGGTCCATGAGGTGATGCAGTGGTGCAAGGGCGGCACCGCGACCGAACGCCTGGATGAAGTCGCGCTCGAAGCCGCCAAGCGATGCATCACTGGCTTGGCCGAAGCCCGTGCACGCGAGGGAGAGAAGCTCGTGGCGGTGTTGATGGAGCGCGTCAAGCGCCTGCGTCAACTCGCCGCGCAGGCTGAACCCTTGGTGCCAGCCGTCGTTCAACGCCAACAGCAGCGTTTTCTGGAGCGCTGGCAAGAGGCGCTCGAAGCCACCGGCGCGGCCCAAAGCATTCCGCGCGAAGCGCTTCAAGAGCGAGCGCTGAATGAAGCTGCGGCGCATGCGATTCGCATCGACGTGGCCGAAGAACTGGCCCGGTTGCGCGCCCATTTGGATGAAATTGCCCGGCTGCTGAAGGCGGGTGGTGAAGTCGGCAAACGCCTTGATTTTCTGATTCAAGAGTTGCTGCGTGAAGCAAACACGCTCGCATCCAAATCATCGTCACTGGAACTGACGAATATTTCCGTTGAGATGAAAGTCCTGATCGAGCAATTGCGCGAGCAAGTTCAAAATCTGGAGTGATGGACTACCCCGGCAATCTTTTCGTCGTCGCAGCCCCCAGCGGGGCCGGCAAATCGAGCCTCGTCAAGGCGTTGCTGGAGCTTGATTCACACCTGGACGTGTCGATCTCGCACACAACCCGCCCCCCCCGTGGGCAGGAACAAGACGGCCGCGAGTACCTCTTCATTGACGAGCCGAGTTTTCGGGCGATGGTCGAAGCTGGTGAATTTGTCGAATGGGCCGAAGTACACGACAACCTGTACGGCACTTCCCGCACCGCCATTGAAAAGCGCATCGCCGAAGGCCATGACGTGGTGCTTGAGATCGACTGGCAGGGTGCGCTTCAGATCAAGAAGCTGTACCCGAACGCCATCTTGATCTTCGTGCTGCCACCCAGTTGGGCCGAACTCGCGCAGCGGCTGACCCGTCGCGGGGAAGACAAGCCCGAGGTGATCGCGCAACGGCTGGAAAACGCCCGCATCGAGGTCAACCAGGCTCGGCATTTCGACTTCGTTATAATCAACGCCCTGTTCGAAACTGCCCTTTTTGACCTCAAGGCGATCGTTCATTCGCAGCGTCTCAAATACGCTGCCTTGCGAAGAAGCAAGCCTGCTGTCTTCGCCGCGCTCAACATCAGCTAACCCGTTCGGAGTACCCCATGGCCCGCATCACCGTCGAAGATTGCCTGAGCAAGATTCCGAACCGCTTCCAGCTCGTGTTGGCCGCCACCTACCGTGCGCGCATGCTGAGCCAAGGCCACGCACCGAAAATCGAAACCAAAAACAAGCCCGGCGTGACCGCGCTGCGCGAAATCGCCGCCGGAGAAATCGGCCTCGAAATGCTGCGCAAGGTGCCGATCTGAACTGACGCACGAGGTCTTCCGACCCCCACAAAAACGGCCCTCATCAGGGCCGTTTTCATTGGCACCAAGGCCTCATGCACCCTGCTGCGGCGCTGCTGGCCAATCCAAGATAAATTCGCACGATGAACGCCCGCGCATCAACCCCCGTGCGAGACCCAGCCACCCCGGCTGGGCGCCGTCCTGTGGCGCTCACCCCCTCAGCGGCTGACGCGGCGGCGGCTTCGTTTGCGACGCTGACCCACAAGCTCGATTACCTCGACGCCGCCGACACCAAGCGCGTGCGCGACGCCTACCGTTTCGCCGACGAGGCCCACCTGGGTCAATTCCGCGCAAGTGGCGAGCCCTACATTACGCACCCCATCGCGGTGGCCGGCCTGTGCGCCGACTGGAAACTCGACGCGCAAGCCATCATGGCCGCGCTGATGCACGACGCGATGGAAGACTGCGGCGTCACGAAGGTCGAGCTGATCGAACGCTTTGGCGCCCCCACGGCCGACTTGGTCGATGGACTCACCAAGCTCGACAAGCTGCAGTTTTCGACGCGCGAAGAATCGCAGGCCGAGTCATTCCGCAAGATGCTGTTGGCGATGGCGCGTGACGTGCGCGTGATCCTCATCAAGCTGGCCGACCGCCTGCACAACATGCGCACGATGGAGGCAATGACGCCGTCCAAGCGTGCCCGCATCGCCCGCGAAACGCTTGAGATTTACGCGCCGATCGCGCACCGGCTCGGCCTGAACCAGACCTACCGCGAGTTGCAGGAACTGTCGTTCAAGCACCTGCAGCCCTGGCGCCATGGCGCGCTGACCAAGGCCGTGCTGCGGGCCCGAGGCTATCGACGCGACATCGTCGATCGCGTTCAGCGCGAAGTCGAAAAAGCGTTTGGCGACACCAGCCAGAAGGTGCAGGTCTTCGGGCGCGAGAAGACGCTGTTTTCCATCTACAACAAGATGCGCGAGAAGCACCTGAGCTTCGCCCAGGTGAACGACATCTTCGGCTTTCGCATCGTGACCAGCACCCTGCCCGAGTGCTACTTGGCGCTCGGCGTGCTGCACCAACTCTACAAGCCGATGCCGGGCCGCTTCAAGGACTACATCGCCATCCCGAAGGCCAACGGCTACCAGTCGCTGCACACCACGCTGGTCAGCCCGTTGGGCACGGCGGTTGAATTCCAGATTCGCACCGAGCAAATGCACGCGGTGGCCGAAAAGGGCATTGCCGCTCACTGGATGTACAAGGCCGGCAGCGCCACGCAGGCTCAAGACGCGCAGCGGTTGGGTTCGATGTGGCTGCAGTCGCTGGTTGATATTCAAGACGAAACGCACGACGCCAGCGAATTTCTCGAACACGTCAAGATCGACCTGTTCCCCGATGCGGTCTATGTGTTCACGCCCAAGTCAAAGATCATGGCCTTGCCGCGCGGCGCCACGCCGGTGGACTTTGCCTATGCGATCCACTCCGACGTGGGCGACCATTGCGTGGCGGCCAAGGTCAACGGCGACCCGGTGGCCCTGCGCACCGAGCTGCGCAGCGGCGACGTGGTGGAAGTGGTCACCGCACCGGGCGCACGGCCGAACCCGGGTTGGCTGAACTTCGTGCGCACCGGCCGGGCGCGCTCGAAGATCCGCCACTACCTCAAGAACATGGAGCAGGAAGAGTCGCAGCAGCTGGGTGAAAAGCTGCTGGCGCAAGCCCTGCGTTCCGAAGGCCTGACGCTGCCGGAGCTTGACCCCACCGACACCGCCTCGGTCGCCCTTTGGCAGCAGGTCACGCGCTGGAGCGGCAACCGCACCGGGGCCGACCTGCTGACCGACATCGGCCTCGGCCGCAAGATCGCCTCGATCGTGGCCAAGCGCATCGCGCAGTTGATGGGCGAACGCGGCGTCAGGCCCGACGCCCTCACGCTCACCATGGGCCGCTATGGCGCCGACGACAGCACGCCCACACAGGGGCTGGTCGTCATCGACGGCGGCGAAGGCGCCTCGGTGCAAATGGCGCCCTGCTGCCGGCCCATCCCGGGCGACTCGATCGTGGGTTACCTCGGGCGTGGCGAAGGGCTGGTGGTGCACACCTCCGATTGCAGCGTTGGCAAACGCTTGTTCGAGCGCGACAGCGAACGCTGGATGACGGTCGATTGGGCCGAAGAGCCGAGTCGCCCGTTCGAGACGGCGGTCAACATCTTGCTGACGAACGGCAAGGGCGTGCTGGCCAAGGTGGCCTCTGCCGTCAGCGCGGCTGAAGCCGACATCACCCACATCGACATGGGTGACGACCCGGCTGGCGACACCACCGAACTCAAGCTGCTGCTGAGCGTGCGTGACCGGCTGCACCTGGCCGATGTGCTGCGCACGCTGCGGCGCGCGAGTCCGGTGCTTCGCGTCGTACGCGTCAAGCCTTAGCCCCCCAGTCGCTTTGCTCCTGCCCCCGAGGGGCGCCACCCATGGGCCCGGCGGAGCCGGATCCTTGGGCGTTGCTTGAGGGAGGCCCATCGCTTCGCTTGGGCCGCTGGCCTGGGAGCCTGCTAGCCCACTGCCGGTGCGGGGTAGTTGACTTCCAACACCTCGATGCGCTCCACGCCGCCTGGCGTCATCAATTGCACTTCGTCGCCCACACGCGCTTTCAACAGGGCGCGTGCGATGGGTGCGATCCAGCTCACCTCGCCTTGGGCGCTGTCGGACTCGTCGATGCCCTTGATGGTGATGGTGCGTTCGTCGCCGCGTTCGTTCACGTAGGTCACGGTGGCGCCGAAGAACACCTGGTCGCGGCCATGGTGCATTGATGGGTCGGTGACTTCCGCGATGTCGAGCCGCTTGGTCAGAAAGCGGATTCGGCGGTCGATCTCGCGCAACTTCTTCTTGCCGTAGAGGTAGTCGCCGTTCTCGGAACGGTCACCGTTTTTGGCGGCCCACGAGACGATCTCGACCACCTTGGGCCGCTCGACGTCCAGCAGGCTCAGCAACTCTTCGCGCAAGCGCTGGTAGCCACCTGGCGTGACGTAGTTGCGCGTGCCGGCCGGAATGGCGGGCAACGCCAATTCTTCTTCGTCGTCGCCCTCGGGCTCTTTGGTGAATGCCTTGCTCATGGACGCGAACATAACGCAGCCGCCCCGAACGGGGCAGCCAGCACGGGCGGTTCAGTGACGCGCATGCGTGCCGGCAGGGTTGTCGGCGCGTGGCACGTGCTGGCTCATGCGGGTGCATTCGGCGGCGCAGCGGCGGCAGGCTTCGGCGCAGGCGCTGCAATGGTCCATTGCGTGCTGGTCGCATTCATGCACGCAGGCTTCGCACAGCATGGCGCAGAAGGCGCAGGCCGCACTGTCATGCGCACTGCCTCGGGCCATGAAGCCCGCCGCGAGACGGCAAACTTGGGCGCAGTCGATGTCGAGGGCAATGCAGCGCGCCAGGTGCTTGGGATCGGGCTCTTGCAAGCAAGCGATTGCGCAGTGGTCGCAAGCATCAGCGCAGGCGTAACAGGCGTCGATGCAGGACGCGTGGGGGTTTTGGGCCATGGTGTTTCTCCGGTGAAGAGGGGTCAAGGAGCAGGCATGGGTTGGGATCAATCCGGCGGCCGTGACGAGGCCGAACCGCCAACGCCATTCGTTAACGTCGAGACGGCAATCGGCATTCCCACCGCGCCTGCCCGGCAACGCGCCCCACGGGCCGCCCGGTGCGGCAAAGACTGCAGGTAAGCCTTGCCACTTCACACGCTGATGAACGCGAGCGCGCACGCCTGCTTCACCGCACGCGTCAGGCTGAGGGCTGCGCCTTCAGCTCGGCGGCCGTGAGGTACAGGCGCAGGTCGAATTCGTACTGGTGGTACCGCGGCTCGATGTGGGTGCACAGCTGGTAGAACGCCTTGCCGTGTTCGCGCTCTTTCATGTGCGCCAGCTCGTGCACCACGATCATCTTCAAGAACTCGGGTGGCGTTTCCTTGAACAGGCTGGCGATGCGGATTTCGCGCTTGGCCTTGAGCTGGTTGCCCTGCACCCTCGACACCGTGGTGTGCGTGCCCAGCGCATGCTGGATCACCTTCAGCTTGTTGTCGAACACCACCTTGCTCAGCGGGTCGGCGTTGCGCAGGTGGCGCTGCTTCAAAGCCATCGTGTAGTCGTACAACGCCCGGTCGGTGCGCACCTCGTGCACGTCGCCGTAGCGCTGCGCCAGGGTTTCGGCCAGCCGGCCCTGGTCGATCAATGCGCGCACCTGCGCCATCAATTCGTCGGGGTAGCCATTCAGGTACTTGAGCGGTTGCACGGCCGCATTGTGAAGGCCTCATGCGCATTGGCTCGATACTCGCCCCATCCACGACATGCGCCCATGAAGACACCCAAACGACTGCAACCCCTGCTTGAAGACGGCCTGATCGACACCGTGGTGCGCCAGCTCATGAGCGGCAAAGAGGCCATGGTGTTCGTGGTGCGCAATGGCGACGAAACCCTGTGCGCGAAGGTCTACAAGGAAGCGCAGCAACGCAGCTTCCGCCAGGCCGTTGACTACACCGAGAACCGAAAAACCAAGAACAGCCGCCAGGCCCGCGCCATGGCCAAGGGCACGAAGTTCGGCCGCCAGATGCAGGAAGAGGCTTGGCAAAACGCCGAGGTCGATGCGCTGTACCGGCTGGCCGCCGCTGGCGTGCGTGTGCCCAAGCCGCACAACTTCCATGAGGGCGTGTTGCTGATGGAGCTGGTGACCGGCCCCGATGGCGACGCCGCCCCGCGCCTGAACGACGTGGCCTTCAGCCCCGAAGACGCCCGCACCCACCACCGCACGCTGATCACCGAGGTGGTCCGCATGCTGTGCGCGGGGGTCGTGCATGGTGACCTGTCCGAATTCAACATCCTGATGGCCACCGATGGCCCGGTGATCATCGACCTGCCCCAGGCGGTGGACGCCGCCGGCAACCAGCACGCCAGCGCCATGCTCGAGCGCGACGTGGACAACCTGCGCAACTGCTTCGGCCGCTTCGCCCCCGAACTGCTGACCACGCAGTACGGCAAGGAAATCTGGGCGCTGTACGAACGCGGCGGCCTGACGCCCGAAACCCCGCTGACCGGCCGCTTCGAGCCGCCCAAGAAAGCGGTGGACCTCGGCGGCGTGCTGCGTGAGATCGACGACGCGCGCGAAGAAGAAGCCGCACGGCGACTGAGGATGCAAGGCTTGGCGTAAAAGCCGCTGGTACCACTGGGCGCACGGCGTGTCGCGCATTCACACGCCGCCCGCGCGGACCAGTGCAGACTGGCGCCCATGGACAAACACTTCCTCACTCCGCTGTTCTCGCCGCAATCGGTGGTGGTGTTCGCCGGCCCGGCCAACGACCCGGCCCAGACACCGCACGCACACGCCCTGCACCAGGCGCTGCGGGCACAGCGCTACAGCGGCACGCTGCAGTTCCTTGACATCCAGACCAGCGGCACCCTGGCCGACCTGGCACAGGCTCGGGCCGACCTGGCCATCATCGCCCTGCCCCCACAAGACGTGGCCGCCGCGCTTGAAGTGGCCGGGCGCATGGCCTGCCGCGCGGCGCTGGTCATCGGCAGCGGCATGGGTGCTGAACACGCGGCCGAGCTGACGAAGATCGCGCGCCACGAGGGCGTGTACCTGCTGGGCCCGAACGGCCTGGGCTTTCAGCGCCCGCAGTTGCACTTGAACGCGAGCGTGATGGGGCCGTTGGCCAAACCCGGGCCACTGGCGCTGCTGTCGCAATCGGGCGCGCTCACCGCGTCGATGCTCGACTGGGCCGCCAGCAACGGCGTGGGCTTTTCCACCGTGGTGTCGCTGGGGCCGAACAGCTCGGTGGACATCGCCGACGTGCTGGACTACATGGCCAACGACGCACAGACGCACAGCATCGTCGTCTACCTCGAAGGCATCTCGAACGCGCGCCGCTTCATGAGCGCGCTGCGCTCGGCCGCGCACGCCAAGCCGGTGGTGGTGTTGAAGGCCGGCCGCAAGCCCGCCGGCAACGAGGCGGCGCAAACCCACAGCGGCGCCATCGTCGGCAGCGACGATGTGTTCGACGCCGCCCTGCGCCGCGCCGGTGCGGTGCGCGTGCGTTCGTTCGTCGAGTTGTTCTCGGCCTCGAAGTGCCTGGCTTCGCGCTACCGGCCCGTGGGCCGGCGGCTGGCGATCGTCACCAACGGCGGCGGGCCTGGCGTGCTGGCGGCCGACTGGGTGAACGAGATCTCGCTGCACCTGGGCAAGCTCGGCGCCGACAGCGTGCACGCGCTCAAGCCGCAATTGCTCGAAGGCGCTTCGCTCACCGACCTCATCGACCTGTCGGAAGACGCCACAGCCGAGCACTTCAAGGCCGCCATCGAAGCGGCTGACCACGACCGCCAGATCGACGGCGTGCTGGCCATCTATTCGCCCAAGGCTGGCGGCGACCCGGTGGCCGTGGCGCGCGCCGTGGCCGGCATCAAGTCGGCCGTGGGCAAGCCGCTGCTGGCCTGCTGGATGGGCGACGCCTCGGTGGGCGCGGCGCGTGCTGTGTTGAACGAAGCCTCGATTCCGAGCTTTCGCACGCCCGAAGCGGCGGTGGGTGCCTTCGGCAACATCGCCTCGTTCTATCAAAACCAGTTGCTGCTGCAGCAGACGCCGCCACCCCTGACCGCAGGCGCCAAGCCCGACATCGAAGGCGCGCGCCTCGTCATCGAAAGCGTGCTGGCCGAACGGCGCAAGGTGCTGACCGAGATGGAGTCGAAGACGCTGCTGTCGTCGTTCCACATTCCAGTCACGCAGACGCTGCTGGCGCGCAGCGCCAACGAAGCCATGATGATCGCCACCCAGCTGGGCTTTCCGGTGGCGCTGAAGATCGACTCGCCCGACATCAGCCACAAGTCAGACGTGCAAGGCGTGGCGCTGAATGTGATGAGCGGCGCGGCCGCCCGCGACACCTACAACGACATGATCGAGCGTGTGGGCCAACTGCAGCCGCAGGCGCGCATCAACGGCGTGACGGTGCAGAAGATGGCCAGCGCCAAGCGCGGCCGCGAGGTGTCGGTGGGCCTGACCACCGACGACCCCTTCGGCCCGGTGATCGTGTTCGGCGCGGGTGGCACCATGATCGAACTCATCAACGACCGCGCCATGGAGCTGCCGCCGCTCAACCAGTTTCTGGCGCGGCGGCTGATCGAACGTTCGCGAGTGGCCGAAACGCTGGTCGAATGGCGCGGGGCCAGCGCCGCCAACATCGAAGCGCTTGAGCAGGTGCTGCTCCGTGTTTCTGAAATGGTGTGCGAGCTGCCGCAACTGCGCGAGATGGACATCAACCCCATCATCGTGGACGAGTCGGGCGCGGTGGCGGTTGATGCACGCATCGTGGTCGATGGCAGCCCGCAAGGCGTGAGCGGGCGCAGCAGCCACTACAGCCATTTGTCGATCCTGCCCTACCCCGCGCGCTACGAGCAGGTGTGGCCGCTGCCGGGCGGTGGTGAATACACGGTGCGCCCGATCCGGCCCGATGACGCGCAGATGCTGCAGGCGCTGGTCAGCAACCTGTCGCAGGAAAGCCGCTACTTCCGCTTCGTGTCGTTCATGAGCGAGTTGCCGCCCTCGATGCTGGCGCGCTTCACGTTGATCGACTACGACCGCGAGATGGCGTTGGTTGGCCTGCACAAGCAACGCGTGGCCGGGCCCGATGGCGAGATCGTCGAGACCGAACGCATCGTCGGCGTGTCGCGCTACATCACCAACCCCGACCCATCGAGCTGCGAGTTTTCGCTGCTGGTGGCTGATGACTTCAACGGCAAGGGCATCGGTTCGCGGCTGATGGAAAGCATCATGGACGTCGCCCGGCAAAAGGGCCTGGCCGAAGTGCAAGGGCTGGTGCTGGCGCGCAACCCGGGCATGCTCAAGCTGATGCGGAGGCTCGGCTTTACGGTGAAACCCTATGCCGACGACCCCGATTTCAAGCTGGTGACGCACGCCCTGTGACGGCGGGCGGGCCGAAGCGGCACGCAACCCGCGCAAGCCGGCAATTTGGCGCAATGCGCGGCCTCTAGCCAGGGGCTGGAACGCCGATGATGGGGGCCGTGAGCCGCAGGTCGCGTGGGCTCGTCCCCGTTTCCGTTGCCTTCGCATGCCGCTTTCACACCGCCCACACCGCCCATGCGCCTGAGTTCAATCTCCAGAGGCTTCGTGGCCGCCTTGTTGTTGGCACTGGTGGCAAACATCGCACTGCTGCTGGCCATACGGCAGGCCGATGGCGCGGTGCGCGACGCACTTTCGCACCACGACGCCTCACACAAGCTGGTGACCCAACTGGTCGAAGAAACCGACCTGCTCGCCCACCTGGTGCAGAGCTTCACCACCACCGGCAACACCCGTTACCTGGGCTACTACTACGCGATCCTCGCGGTGCGCGAGGGCGACAAGCCGCCGCCGGTCGCCGCTGACGCGGGGCTGTACTGGCGCGAAGTGATCGCCGACCGACGCAAGGCCAGCCTGCCGATCGAAGGCGAGCGGCGCTCGGTGATCCAGCGCATGCACGACCTCGCGTTCAGCACCGATGAGCTGCGCGCCGCCGAGGCCATGACCGCAGCAGGCGCGCGCATGAAGGCCATCGAGCAAGTGGCCTTCGCAGCCACTCAGGGCTTGTACGACCGGCAACGCGGCGAGTTCGTCTCGAACGGTTCACCCGACATTCCCTTCGCCATTGCGCAGGTGCACTCGCTCACCTACGAAGCCCACCGGGCCGACCTGGTGGCGGCGGTGGCTGAACTGCGCAAGTTGGCGGACACCCGCACCCAAGGCGCCATCGAACAGGCACGCCAGCGCCTGCGCTATGCCATCAACGCGGCCATCGCGGTGAACCTGACGCTGGTGCCCTTGCTGCTGCTGATGCTGACCCTGCTGCACCGCCGCGTCATCAAGCCGATCGCCTTGCTGAGTGAAGTGGCCCTGCGCCACGCGGGCGGCGACTGGCAGGCGCGCACCGTGCTACCGCCCGGCAGCGTGCAGGAACTTGAAACACTGGAGCGCACGCTCGACGGCATGGCCGGCGCCATTGACGAAGACCTGCGCGAACGCGACCAGGTGCAAATCGAACTGATGACCGCACGCGCGCAGGCCGAAGCGGCCACGCAGGCCAAGTCGCGCTTCCTGGCCAACATGAGCCACGAGATCCGCACCCCCATGAACGCCATCATGGGCATGACGCACCTGGCGCTGCAAACCGAACTCAGCCCGCAGCAGCGCGACTACCTGCACAAGGCGCACGGTGCCTCCCACCTGCTGCTGGGGCTCATCAACGACGTGCTCGACTTCTCGAAGATCGAAGCCGGCGGCATGACGCTCGAGAGCGCGCCGCTCAACATCGAAGACGTGGTGGGCCAGGCCATCGTGCTGGTGCGGCAAGTCGCGCAGCAAAAAGAGATCGAGCTGTTGTGCGACTTCGCCGACCCCACCCTGCTGGCCACACGCGGCCGGCTGCGCGGTGATGCATTGCGGCTCACCCAGGTGCTGACCAACCTGCTGTCGAACGCGCTCAAGTTCACCCCCGCCGGCCAGGTGCGCCTGACGGTGGACACCGAAGCCGCACCGCCCGGCACGCCCGGCGAGGCCCTGACGCTGGTGCTGACCGTCAGCGACACCGGCATCGGCATGACGACTGAGCAGCGCAGTGGGCTGTTCCGCGAATTCGCGCAGGCCGATGTGACCATCACCCGCCGCTACGGCGGCACCGGCCTGGGGCTGGCCATCACCGGCCGGCTGGTCGAAATGATGAACGGCCGCATTGATGCGCGCAGCCAGCCGGGCGCCGGCAGCGTGTTCACCGTGCGCGTGCCGCTGCCGGTTGAGCCCGCACTGCAACTGGCCACCAGCCTGCTGCACGCCGCGCCGCTGCGCGTGCTGGTGGTCGATGACCAGACCGACACCCGCGCCGCGCTGTTGAGCCACCTGCGCACCCTGGGTGTGGGCGCCACGGGCCGGCTGGTCGCGGCTTCCACCGCGGCCGACGCCTTGCACCACCTGCGCGAAGCCGCGCACAAGGGCGAACCCTTCCACCGTGTGCTGCTCGACTGGGTGCTGCCCGACGAAGAAGGCGCGGTGGTGCTCGAACGCATGCGCGCCATCGACCCGGCGCCGCAGGTGGTGGTGGTCACCGGCTACGGCACCGACGCCGTGCGCGCCAGCGCCATGGCCTCGGGCGCCAATGAAGTGATCGACAAACCCGTGCTGCCCGAAGACCTGCGCCGGCTGTTCAACCAGTCCGACACCGCAGGCGCCGATGCGCGGGGCGATGCCTCGGGCGAACAGCGCCTTGACGGCCTGCGCGTGCTGCTGGCCGAAGACAACCCGCTCAACCGCGAACTGGCGGTTGAACTGCTGGCGCGGCGCGGCGTGCGGGTCGACGTGGCCATCAACGGCCTCGAAGCCCTGGAACGCCTGGCCGCACGCGGCCCCGATGCCTACGACGTGGTGCTGATGGACCTGCAGATGCCGGTGCTCGACGGCTTCGAGAGCACCCGCCGCCTGCGCGAACAAGCGCGCTTCGACCGCCTGCCCGTGCTGGCCATGACCGCACATGCCTTCGACGACGAGCGCCGCCGCTGCATGGCGCTCGGCATGCAGGGCCACATCGCCAAACCACTCGACACGGCGGCGCTGTACGGCGCGCTGCGCCGCTACTGGTCACCCACCAAGCCCACGCCCGTGGCGGCTGCGGTGGTGGTGGCTGCCGCGCTTGCGCCGGTCACCCCGGTGCCCGCACCCATGGCAGCCGCCAAGGCCACGCCCCCAACGGCTGAACCGGCCCGCAGCGGCATCCCGCACATCCCCGGGCTCGACACCGCCCGCGCCCTGGGTTACTTTGACGGCAACGAGTCGCTCTACAAGCGCACGCTGCATGCTTTTGTCGAGACGCAAGGCGACGGCCTGGCCGACTGGGCCGGCTGGCTGGCCGATGGTGAGTGGCCCGAACTGCGCCGCGCCGCGCACACCCTGCAAGGCCTGGCGGCCACCATTGGCGCCATGCAACTGCGCGAGCTGGCGCTGGCCGCCGAGCGGTTGACGGCCGAACATGCCGCCGAGCCCCTGCGTGCCGCCCTGCCCGCCTTGGCCGACGCCCTGGCCACGGTGGTGATGAACATCGAAGCGGCGATGCACACGCCACGTTCCTGGCTGCACAGCACCACCCGGGCCGGCGAGCTGGACATGGTGGACCCGGCACACGCCCTGGGCCGCCTGCGCGAACTGCTGGCCGCCAGCGACAGCCGGGGGCTCGACTGGTGGCGGGCACACGAAAAATCACTGCGCCAGGCCTTGCCGCCTTCCGCCCAGCGGCGCCTCACGCAGGCCCTGGCGAGTTTTGACTTCGATGCGGCGCTTGCCGCACTGGAGTTTCAAGAGTCGGTATGAACGCCCCGATGTTGAACAGGCACCTGCCCCCTGAAGCTTTGGCCGCCCCCGGCGCCCCAGCCACGGTGCTGGTGGTGGACGACACCCCCGCCAACCTGCACCTGCTGGCCGGCCTGCTGAACAAGCACTACCGCGTGCTGGTGGCGCCCAACGGCGGCAAGGCGCTCGAGATCGCCGCCACCGGCGCGCCCGACCTCATCTTGCTCGACATGATGATGCCGGCCATGGACGGCTACGAGGTCTGCCGTCGGCTGAAGGCCGACGCCCGCACGCAGCACATGCCGGTGCTGTTTTTGACAGCGCTCACGCAGCCCGCCGATGAAACCGAGGGCTTCGCGGCCGGCGCCGCCGATTTCATCCACAAGCCCTTCAACTCGGCCACCGTGCTGGCGCGGGTGCGCACGCACCTGTCGCTCAAGTCTTGGCAAGACACGCTGCGTGAGCGCAACACGCGCCTGACCCATGAGCTCGACGCGCGGCGGCGCGAAGTCGAGCGGCGGCGCGAAGTCGAGCGGCTGCGCGACACCTCGCTGTTCGTGATGGTCGGGCTGGCCGAGTTTCGAGACGCCGACACCGGCAACCACATCCAGCGCACGCAAGAGTACGTGCGGGTGCTGGCCACGTGGCACGCCGAGCAGTCGCCCAACCATGAGGCGCTCACGCCGGAGTTGATCGACGAACTGGCCAAGGCCGCGCCGCTGCACGACATCGGCAAGGTCGCCATCCCCGACAGCATCTTGCTCAAGCCCGGGCCGCTGGCCGCCGAAGAGTGGGAGATCATGAAAACCCACACCCTGCATGGCGCCGACCTGCTGCAACGCGCGATGGACAGGCTGGGTGAAGACGCCGGCCCGCTGCTGCGCTACGGCATCGAGATCGCACGCCATCACCATGAAAAGTGGAACGGCGGCGGCTACCCCGACGGCCTGGCCGGTGAGGCCATTCCGCTGGCGGCGCGGTTGATGGCGGTGGCCGATGTGTACGACGCGCTGATCAGCCGTCGCCCCTACAAAGAACCGATGGCGCACGACGTGGCGCTGAGCTCCATTCGCCAAGGTTCGGGCGCGCATTTCCAGCCGCTGCTGGTGGAAGGGCTGATGGCTTGCAAAGAACGCTTCGTTGACATCGCCCGCCAGTGGCGCAACTGAGGCGTGCCCAACAAAAAACCGCGAACAAGACCCTCAACACACGCCCCCGATGAAACCAGCCCGTGCCCTGAGCCTCAGCCTGAACCCGTGCTTGCGCCCGTGCCTGCGCTTCGCCCTGCTGGCCCTTGCTGGCTCCCACGCTGGCCTCTGCGTTCGAGCTGGAGTGGTCGGGCTTCGGCACGGTGGGCTTCGCGCAGTCCAACCGCGACTACGCGTATGAACGCTTCATCGACCGCGGCGGCACCTTCGAGCGCGACAGCGTGTTCGGCCTGCAAGCCGATGCACGCTTGAACGCGCAGTGGTCGGCCACGCTGCAGTTGAAGGCCAGCCCGGCGGTCGACAGCGACAACCGCTGGGCCGTCCAGCCCGCCTGGGCGATGGTGAGCTGGCGCCCGAGTGACGACTGGTTGCTGCGCGCCGGCCGGTTGCGCCTGCCGCTGTACCTGCATTCCGAATCGCTTGACGTGGGCGTGACCCACGACATGGCGCGGCTGCCCACCGAGATGTATTCCATCTCGCCCACCTCCGACATCAATGGCCTGTTCGTCACCAAAACCTGGGTGCGCAACACAGGCGAGCTGACGGCCGACATCTACACCGGCCAGGTCGGCACCTCCGGCCGCTTCTGGACCCGCGACGGCGTGCCCGGCTCGGTGCCGCCCGGGCCGGCGTTCGTTGACGTGACGGTGAAGATCACCGGCGGCCTGCTGACCTGGCGCGGCCCCGGCAACGTGTGGCGTGCCGGGCTGGTGCAAAGCAACACCCGCCGTGACGACGGCCAGCCGCTGCCCGTCAGCTACCCCTTCGTGCCCGTGGGCCCGGGCATGGGCTACTACCAGGTGGACCCGACCCTGCCCGGCCCCGGCGGCCCCGTCACCTCAGCCCGGTTGCGCAACGACGTGCTGACGCTCGGCGTTGAAGAACAGTTGCGCGGCGGTTGGCGCGTGGCGGCCGAGTTCGCCCGCAACTTCCAGCGCGACACCCAGGTGGGGGCAGACACGCGGGGCGGCTACGTGGCGCTGTTCAAGAACGTCGGCCACGTGACGTATTACGGCAGCGCCGGCGTGATGAAGTCCAGCCGCGAACAACGCGATTGGTACCGGCGCCTCACGGGCAACCCGCTGCCTGGCGCCATGCCCGGCGCGGCGGAGATCAACGCCGCGCAACGCATGGCCGCGGCGACCATCTACGCGTCCGAGCAGAAGTCGTTCGCGCTTGGCGCCGCGTGGTCGCTTGCCGCACAGCAAAAGCTCAAGGCCGAGTGGAAGCGCACGCGCATCGGCGAAGTCTCACGCATGGTGGACACCCCGCCCGGCACCGAAACGCCAAACCACACGCACATCGACATCGTGTCGCTGAGCTACAACTTCGCGTTCTGACTCAGCGCCCATGAACACCATGCGCCCCCTGTTGAAGAGCCTGCTGACGAGCCTGCTGCTGATGGCCGCCAGCCCCTTCGCCACGGCACACGATGGCACTGCGCTCGTGGTCATCGCCCACCCGACGGTCGGCCGCGTTGATGCGCCCACCTTGCAGCGGCTCTACACCGGCCGCGCGATCGAAGCGTCGGGCACGCTGGTGACGGTGGTCAACCTGAGCCCGGGCCACCCGCTGCGCGAGCGTTTCCTGGCGCAGGGGCTGGCCCAAGACAACGAGAAGTACGTTGCCTACTGGACGGTGCGCCGCCACATCGGCAAAGGCGTGCCGCCGCGTGAATTCAAAACGCCCGCTGAGGTGATCGAGTTCGTGCAGGCCACGCCGGGCGGCATGGGCTACATCCCGGCCTCTGAATGGCGGCAGGGCATGAACGTCGTCTTCATGCCCTGAGCTTCAAGCGTTGACGTTTCCTTCAGTCGGAAGCGCTGACGGCTTGCGGTGGCGCCGCATCGGGCCGCGCTGCGTGGTTTCTGTGGCACGCTGGCGGCTCATTCCGCCGCGCCCGAGGAGCCCCCATGTACGTGCCCAAGTTCCACGAAGAAACGCAGCTGCCTGTGCTGCACGCATTGATCGCGGCACACCCGTTGGGCGCCTGGGTGACAGCTGGCGACGGCGAGCTGCAGGCCAACCACATTCCATTTCTGCTCGACCCTTCACGCGGCGAACACGGCACGCTGATGGCCCATGTGGCCCGTGCCAACCCCGTGTGGCAGACGTTCTCGGCCACGGTGCCGTCGGTCGTGATGTTCCAGGGCCCCGAGACCTACATCACCCCGTCGTGGTACCCCAGCAAACACGCGCACGGCAAGGCGGTGCCCACGTGGAACTACGCCGTGGTGCATGCCCACGGCCTGCCACGCGCCATCGAAGACGGCGCCTGGTTGCTTGAGCACCTGACCCAGCTGACAGACACGCACGAGGCCGACCAGGCCCTGCCGTGGAAGGTGAGCGACGCGCCGGCCGACTTCACCGAACAGCTGCTCAAGGTCATCGTCGGCATCGAGATCCCGATCACCCGGTTGACCGGCAAATGGAAGGTCAGCCAGAACCGCCCCGAAGCCGACAAGCTGGGCGTGGTGGCCGGCCTGCTGGGGCGCAACGAAGCATCGGCCCGCGACATGGCCCGGCTGGTGAACCAGCACGTGGCGTTCGGCTCGGGCGGTTAAAGGTTCCAGGGGCTTCAGAGGCTTGGGGCCTCCGGACTTCAGGCCTCAGGTCGCCGAGGTACTGGCCGGGCTGCCTTCCATGAACACCAGTTCCCACTGGTGGCCGTCGAGGTCTTCAAAGCCATGGGCATACATGAAGCCGAGGTCTTGCACCGGGTTGGGCGCGCGACCACCCGCAGCCAGGGCCTGGGCCACCAGGCCATCCACCTAGTGTAGTGAATCACTCTTGATTGAACTTAATGAATTGTTCCCACTCCTACGCTTGGCTACGAGCCAGAGAGGAGAGCGCAAGTGAGGGTTGCCCCTGAGATTGTTCTGACGAGCGAGGAGCGAGCCGAGTTGACCAGACTGGTGCGCTCCAAGC
>JAYSYW010000149.1:0-4909 GCA_043727255.1 Rhizobacter sp.
GCCGCTTGCAAGATGGTCTTGAGCAACAGCCGCGAGGTGATCGAGTCTTCAGCAACGAGGATGGTCTTGGTAGACGGGGCCTGCGCCCGCGCAGCGGCCGCACGCAGGCCAGCGCGGGGCGCCAGGCGGGCCGACTTCAGCAGGTCAGCGGTGTTCAACACCGGCACCAGCACACCCGAGCCAAGCACCGCTGCCGCTGCGACGTTGCGCACGCGCAGCAGCGGCCGGCGCAGCGGCTTGACGAGCACCTCGCGCTCTTCAAGCACGGCATCGACGGCGAACGCGACGGCTTGGTCGCCAGTGCCGATCACGACCACCTGCACACCAGTGCCCGGGCGCCGTGGCACGGCCTCGGGCAGCTCAAGCACGTCGGCCAGCGACACCAGCGCCAGCACGCGTTCGCCTATGCACACCGCCTCGCGGCCCTCGACACTGCGCAGGGCTTCGGGCTTCAGGTCGGCCACGCGTTCAACCATCGATGCCGGCAACAGGAACTGCCGCCCCGCCGCTTCGCAAAGGATGCCTCGGAAGGTGGCCCGCACCGCCGGCACGACGATGCGAAAGCGCGTGCCCTGCCCGCGCGTGCTTTCAACCTGCACATCACCCCCCAGGCGCTGCGCATGCTCTTGCACGATCGCCAGGCCGAGGCCGCGCCCCGACAACGGGGTGACGGTGGCGCCGGTCGAAAGCGCCGAGCGGAACACCAGCGCCTGCGCCGCCGATTCATCGAGCTGGGCCACGTCGTGCGCCGACAGCGCGCCGCTGCGCACGGCTGCGGCGCGCACACGGTCGGTGTCGATGCCGGCGCCGTCGTCCGTCAACGTGATCTGCACCCGGTGGCCATCGATCTGCGTGACCGACAAGACGATCGTGGCGCGCGGCGGCTTGCCACGTTCAACGCGCACCGCCGCGGGCTCGACCGCGTGGTCAACCGCGTTGCGCAGCATGTGCACCAGCGGGTCTTTCATCTCTTCCAAGATGCGTTTGTCGAGTTCGGTGTGGTCCCCGTTGATCAAGAGATCGGCCTCTTTGCCTTCGCTGCGGCACAGGTCACGCACCAGCCGGGGGAACGGCGCGCTCAAGGTCGAGAAGGGCAGCAGCAACAGCTCCTTCGCGTTGTCGAGCGCGGAGTCGATCGAGCGGCTGACGAACTCGTGGTCTTTGCGGGCGGCGCGGCCGATGTCGATGAGACGTGCTTCGAGCGAGCGCAAGGCATCGTCGCCCCACTCGCAGAAGTCGAGCACCCGGGCCAGCGACTGGGCATTGGGGTCCGCCTTGGGGTCTGGGTGGCCCAGGTCACTGGTCAGCGCAACCGGGCCTCGCAGCACGCGGGCATCAGCGTTGAGACCGGCCCAGCGCGCGCGCCACTCGGTGAAGCCTTCGGCCAGCGATTGGATGTCTGCCATGCGCTGGCCCGTCGTCAGCTTGGCAATGAGCAGTTCTTCGGTGTGGCGCAGCTGCGCTTCGAGCTTGGGCAGGGCGACGCGCACCGTGCCTTCCACGGGCAATGGCTGCGCCGCGTGGGCCGACAGGTCAAGGGCGGCGGATGGCACCAGCGCGTCCGTGAGCAATCGCGCAGGCTGGGATGGTGAAGGGCATGGCGGAGCCGAAGCTTGTGGCGGCATCGGAGGCCGTGTTGATGCGGTGGCTGGATGCGCCGAGGTTGGAGGCGTGAACACTGGAGACGCCGGCGCCGGCCGGCCCGCCGGTGGATACACAGGTGGAGAGGCAGGCGGCAGCGATGTCAGGCCCTGCAAGTCGCTCGCGCTGAAGTCCATGCCAAATGGGGGCGCCACAGCGGCCGTCAAACCACGCATTTCTTTGCGCACCGCCACCAGCTCGCCCGGCGCCAACGGCGGCCCGCCATCCATTGCGGCAACCAAAGTGCCGATCGTGTCGAGCGCGCGGTGCATCACGTCGATCGCTTCGGGCTTGGGCAGGCTCTGCTCTCGTTGCTGGCGGGCCAACACGTCTTCCAGCAACTGGCACACCGATTCGATCTCGCTCGCATCGACCGTGCGCGCTGCGCCCTTCAGGCTGTGCGCGGCGCGGAACACGGTTTCCAGCAGTGCCAGCCGGGTCTCAGCCTGCGGCCCGGCTTCAAGCTCGATCAGGCTCTGCGACAGCGTCTGCAGGTGCTCACGCGCCTCGACCACGAAGGTCGCGCGGAGTTCACGAAGGAAGTCGTCGTCGATGGACATGCGGTGTCGCGCGCTGCGGTCTTAAACCTTGTAGCCGTCCACCATGAGCTTCAGCCGCTGGCCCAGGGCGCCCAGGTTGCGTGCGGTCGATTCGAGCTGCGCCGCACTCGCCACGTTCTGCGTGCTGGCCTGCTTGATGCTGTCCATCGCGGCGGCCACCTGGTCCATGCCGACGAGCTGTTGCTGGCTTGATGCCGCGATCTGGATCGCGGCCTGCGCCGCCTCGTTCGCGCTGCCGCCGAGCATCTGCACGGCCGAGCCCGCCACCTCGGCCTGGCGCGTGCCGGCCTCGACAACCTTGCCGCCTTCTTCGGTGGCCAGCACCGCCGCGGCGGTCGCTTTTTGAATGTCGTTGAGGATGCTGCGCACACGGTTGGTGGCCTGGCGTGACTGCTCGGCGAGGCTCTTGACCTCTTGCGCCACTACGCCAAAGCCCTTGCCGTAATCGCCTGCCTTGGCCGCTTCGATGGCGGCATTGACCGCCAGCATGTTGGACTGCGTGGCGAGGTCTTCGACCGCCGCAATCACTTCACCGACCGCCTGGTTGCGCTCTGACAACTGCACCATGCCGGCGGCGATGGTGTCCATCTGGCCACGGATGCGCCCCATGCCGGCTTCCATCTCCTGCGTCGATTGGCGCCCGTTCTCGGTGATCTGCACCGCTCGCTGGGCGCTGTCGGACACCAAGCGCGCCTTCTGGCTCGCCAGTTTCGCGGTGTGCCTCAGTTCTTCGACCGTGGTGGTCGTTTCGGTCACGGCCGCAGCCGACTGCGACGAGCTCGCGGCGAGCTGGCTGCTCGAAGCGACGATCTCGCTGGCCGCCGCGCTGAGCACGCCGATGCCGTCGATCACTTCGCTGAGCTGCGTGCGCAAGTCGGTGGACATGCGGGCGAAGGCCTTGCCCAGCATGTCGGCCCCGGACTGTGGCTGCACGCTGACACGCAGATCGCCAGCGGCAATGCGGTCGGCCGTCTGCGCCATGCCCTGCAGCGATTGCGTCATGCGTTCGAGTGTGCGCCCGAGCACACCGATCTCGTCGGTGCGCTCGCCCATGGGCACCGTGGCGTTCAAGTCGCCCGCAGTGATGCGCTCGGCGCTTTCGGTCAGCGCCTTCAGCGGCCCCGAGATGTTGCGTGTGATCAACCAGCCGGCAATCAGGGCCAGCACCACGGCCAAGGTGTTGCCACCGATGAGCGCCATGCGGGCGAAGCTCGCTTCCTGGTCCGCCAGTGCCACGCGGTTGGACAGCGCGATGTCCAGCTCGGTTTCAAGCGCGGCCAGCTGCGACTCCATGCCCTCAAGCAGGCGGCGGGTGTCTTCGGCCAGAAACACCGGCATCGCGGCGACCAGGCCTTGCGTGCGGCGCAACTCGGCCAGCTTCATCCGGTCAGCCACGTATTCCCTGGCGAGCGCCGCAGCTTGATCAACGCGCGCAACGTGCGCGGGATCGTTGGCGACGCGGTCGCGCAACTTTTGCATCGGCGCGTCCACGGTGCGTTGCGCGGCTTTCAGCACATCGAGATGCGCCACGTCACCGGCCAGCAGATAGCCCCGCAGCGCCAAGCCGACGCCGCGCAGCGCGAAACGGGTTTCACCGAGCGTGTCGAGCGCCAGGTCGGTCTGGCGCCGCGACAGCGCCGCTTCGATCAATTGGTCGGTGCCACGGTACGACAACACCCCCACGCCAATGAACACCGCCAGCGCGAAGCTGAATCCGGCTGCGATCTTTGATCCCACGGTCCATCTCATGTGTGACTCCTTGTCGGTTTCATCGGCAGGTCAACCCTGAATCCTTGCTTTCATCGCGGGCCCGGCTCTTGGGGTTCTTCGTCAACCAGCAGCTTGGGGTCGGCCAGCACACGTGCGATATCGAGCACCACCATGCCGTCTGCCGTGACGCCCCGCACATAGTGCGCGCCGATGCCGGTGAGCGTGGGCAGAGGCGGCTGCAGCGTGGCCAGCGGGATGCGCCGCACGGCCACGGCCAGGTCGGCCAGCAGGCCGATGTCGCCGTCACCGCTGCCATCGTGAATGCGCACCACGCGGTGCATGTCGGTCAGCCCCTGCTCGGGCAGGTCAAAGAAGCGCTTGAGGCTCAGCACCGCAACCACCTGGCTGCGCACGTTCACGATGCCCACCAGGAATGGCGGCGTGCAAGGCAGCGGCGTCAGGTGGCGCAGTGGGTGAACCTCTTGCACGAAGCGCGTCTCGACCGCGTAGCGCTCGTCGGCCAGGCGGAATTCGAGCACTTCGATGGAGGCTTCTTCCGCTTGCGCGTCGGTGCGGCGCGCCAGTGCCAGCGCGCGGGCTCGCAAGACGGCGACGGTGTTGTCGGGCGCGCTCATGGTCATGTCGCCTGTTCCTCACCCAGCAATGCGCGCAGCGTATCCGCGAATTGCCCGGCCCGAAGGCCTTGTGACTCCGGCAGCAAGTCGCCACTGCCATAGGAGAGAAGCGCACGCCGTGCGTTCGAGAAATGCCGTGTGGCCTGTGCGTCACGCCCGCGCCTTGCCGCGAGGTTGCCCAGCGCGAAATGCGCCAGCACAAAACCGGGGGCCAAGTAAACCGCCCGGTGCAAAGCGGCCTGCGCCTCGGCAAGTTCACTCCGCTCGAGCAGCACGACCGCGCGCGTGTAGTGGGCGGCGGCATCGAGCCTGTCGGCAGCCAGCCAAAGGTCGCACCAGGTCAGCGCCTCGGCCAATTGGCCC
>JAYSYW010000150.1:0-10738 GCA_043727255.1 Rhizobacter sp.
AGATGCTTGAACATGATGGGACTCCTTGCAACTTGCAACTGGCAACTGGCAAGCACCCTATTTTGAGCACTACGCCCATGCTGGTCAATGCCCAAAAAAGGAACGCAATCGGCAACCCCATCAGGACTTACCCGGCCTTGATATTCGCTGTCCTCGCCAGCTGTGCGTAGCGCGCAGGTCGCTTTTGATGATCTGTGCCAACTGCTTAGCGCTCGATCTTCACGCCCTTCCAGAAAGCCACGTGGCCCTTGATATTTTCAGCCGCCGACTTGGGCTCAGGGTAGTACCAGGCGGCGTCGGTGTTCATCTCGCCGTTGACGAGCAGGCTGTAGTAGTACGCCTGGCCCTTCCACGGGCAGCCCGTGCGGTGGTTGCTGAAGGTGACGTATTCGCGCTTCAGGCTGGTTTCGGGGAAGTAGTGGTTGCCTTCCAGCACCACGGTGTCGTCGCTTTCGGCGATCACGGCGCCGTTCCAGATTGCTTTCATCGTGTGCCGTCTCCAGGTTGGGCAGTGCAGCGGGGCATGGTAGCGGGGGAAGGCCCGTGGTTTGCCATGTGCCGGGGCGAATGCGGCGTCGTCTGACACGGCACCAGAGCTGCTTCGCCCAGGGGCGCGTGAGCAGGCGGTATTTGAAATTCCATCGGCACGTTTTTGGGTTTAGGGAGTGAGCGCATGCTCGGTTTTTATTCTTTAGCAGGCGACGAACGATCTGGCGCTTCCAGCAGTCAATCCGCACCTGACCGTGCGGTTATGCTGCGGCGCACAAACATCCATATGGATGGTGCTAGGATGGCGACATGCCTGCCAAATCCATCGCCCGCGTTGACCGTGGCACCCCCGAGGCCGAGAAGGTCACCATCAACCTCAACTTCGTGGACCTGGGTCAGATCGACCTGCTGGTCAACGAAGGTTTTTATTCCAACCGCACCGATTTCATCCGCAACGCCATCCGCCAGCAATTGGTGCAGCACGCCGACGCGGTGCGCCAAGTGGTGGCCCGCAAAACGCTGAGCCTCGGCTTGCAGCACTTCACCCGCGCCGACCTCGAAGCCCTGCAGCAAGCAGGCCAGCGGCTGAACTTGCGGGTGTTGGGCATGGCCAGCATCGCCCCCGACGTCACGCCCGAGCTGGCGTTGGCGACCATTGAATCGCTGACCGTGCTGGGCGCGTTGTACGCCAGCCCGGCGGTCAAAGCAGCGCTCGCCCCCCGGCTGCGCTGACCCACCAGGAATCACCATGAAACCCAATCTTTCTCCCTTGATCTCGAAGCTGATGAGCCGCGTGGGCGCACTCACCCAGAGCGGCCGCTTGATGGAGGCCACCGAGGCTATTCAGCGGGCGCTGGGCGGGCATGGGCATGGGCATGGGCATGGGCACGCCGCGCCGCCATCCTCCGCCGCCGCGCCGGGGGGCACCGATGCGGCGGTGCTCGACGGGCTGGTGCGCGAAGTGCCGGAGCCCGTCACCCGGCAGCCCGCCCCACCACAGGCACAGCCACAACCTGAGGCCCAACCTCAAGCCGAGCCCGAGCGTCAGCCGATAAGGCCCGCGCCAGCGCCGGTTGCCGAAGAAAGCGCCTCACCGCGCTTTCAGCTGGGCAGCTTCACGGCCGAAGCTGGCACGCGGGCCTACAAGCTCTTCATTCCGTCGGGCCATGGCGGCAAGCCCTTGCCGCTGGTGGTGATGCTGCACGGCTGCACCCAAGACCCGGACGACTTTGCCCGTGGCACGCGCATGAACGAGTTGGCGCAGGAGCAAGGCTTTCTGGTGCTCTATCCGGCGCAGGCGCCACGCTCCAACAGCTCGAAATGCTGGAACTGGTTCGAGCCCGGCGACCAGCGGCGTGGCCGGGGTGAACCGGCGCTGCTGGCCGGCATGGCGCGCCACGTGATGGCCACCCATGCCGTTGATGCCGACCGCGTGTACGTGGCGGGCTTGTCGGCCGGCGGAGCGATGGCGGCCATCCTGGGCCGCGAATACGGCGACCTGTTTGCCGCCGTGGGCGTGCACTCGGGCCTGCCGCACGGTGCGGCGCACAGCGTGGGCACTGCGTTCCAGGCCATGAAGTCAGGCCCATTGCCCACCCGTGCGTCCCAGCGCGAGGGCCGCGTGCCGCCGACCATCGTGTTCCACGGCGACCGCGACCGCACGGTGCACCCGATCAATGGCCAGCAGGTGGTGGGTGACGCTCTCGGCAGCGCCCAAAGCCCCGAGCCGACAGTGGTGACAGGCGCCGCGCGTGACGGCCGCAACTTCACGCACACCGCCTACCGCGACAGCTCGGGCCGCGTCTGCGCCGAACACTGGGAGGTGCACGGCGCCGGCCACGCGTGGTCGGGTGGCAGTGTCAGCGGCAGCTATGTCGATGCGCAGGGGCCCGATGCGTCACGCGAGATGTGGCGGTTTTTTGCCGAGCACACGCGCGTGGCTTGAAGCGGGCGAAAGGTTTTTTCAACGCAAAGGCGCAAAGAAGAAATACCAAGGGCGCAAAGGAAAAGAGCCTGTTGAATTTCGGGTGGGTACAGCGGCCCTCACCACCCACCCACCCACCCACCACAACCCCACCACCCGTTCGCCCTGAGCAGGGACTGAGCTTGCCGAAGGCCCGTCCGTCGAAGGGTTGGTGAACGAAGTCACCGTGTGAGCAGGGCTTCGACAGGCTCAGCCCGAACGGGATGGGGGTGGGATTACCCACTCGATCCAACAGAGGCGTACAAGAAAGCTTGGCGACCTTGGCTGTTTTCCCTTTGCGCCTTTGCGTTGAAAAGCAGTCGCCCCTCGCAAGGAGCGAGATCAGTACAGCGCCAACGCCTTCTGCAAGCGCGCCTTGATCGCGCCCGCCAGGGCCTTGTCGCCCACCACCACCACGCTGTCGCCGTGGCGCAGGATGTCCATCGCCAGCTCGGTCGGGTCGCTGTACGGAACCTGCAGTTCGTAGCGGCCGTCGGGCAGCCAGCGGGCCTTTTGCTGGGCGTGCCATTCCTCGCGTTCGACCCATTGGGCGGCGTCGGCCTGGAACACCAGCGTCGCCCACTTGAGCTTGGAGCCCGGGCCGCCGTAGATGCCGTAGCCGGCGTCGAGCGCGGCTTCGAGGTCTTTGACGGCGACGTTGCGGGCCTTGGTGGCCACCGGCTGGGCGTCGCGCACCGCGTCGAGCGCAAAGCGGCGCAGGCCCTCGCTGGCGTGGCACCACGCGTCGAGGTACCAGGTGTTGCGGTAGTTCACCAGCCGCTGCGGTGAGACCTCGCGTTCGCTTTCGCTGCGGTCGCTGCGTTTGAAATACCGCAACCACACGCGCTGGCGCTGCACCAGCGCGCTGCCCAGCAGCTCGAAGTAGCGGCTGGGGGACCGGCGCCGCGCGGTGCCGATCACCTTCACGCGGCGCATCAGCTCGCGGGCTTCGGTCTCATCCACACCCAACAGCCCTTGCAGCTTGTCCATCATGGGTTGCAGGTGGCGCGTCAACACACCGTCGTCGTCGAGCCCGCTCAGCAACTGGTGCATGGTCAGCAGGGCGTGGATCTCTTTTTCGCTGAACCACAGGCCGGGCAGTTCGTGCGCGGCCACGCCGTCATCGGCTTGCTCGAAGCTGTAGCTGTTGTCGAAGCGGTTGTAGGCGATGGGTGCGCTGAGGCGCTGGCGCAGGTACTGCAGGTCGCGCTTCAGGGTGGCGGGTGACACGCCCAGCTCGCCCAGCAGCGACGCGAAACTGGCGCTGCCCCGGCTGCGCAGCAGGCGTTCGATCTTGTAGAAACGTTCGGTTCGGTCCATGTGCTTTGCATTCTTGTGGCTCATGGGGTGAGCCAGTGGGGCGAGCTTACCCCAGTGTCTTTTTCGTGCGACGGCGCCGGCTGGCTCACGCCATGAGCTTGTGACTTGCAACACTGCCCTTCATCGCTGCCACGTCGGCAGGGAAGACCAGGAGCTGCCATGACCTTCGAACTGCACACCGCCCCGGAACACCTCACCGCCACCACGCTGACCACGCACGAGCAGATCGGCTTCGAGCTGGGCTGGGACTACGCCCACCACCGCGTCACCCCACCCGCGCCGTATGCGCAAGAACCTTCGCCGCTGCGCAACGGCCTGCTGGCTGGGCAGGCCACCTTCGGCAGCCGCACGCTGCTGGCCACGCGCCATGTGCGCAAGTGGCTGCAACTGCGCCTGCACGCCTGGCTGCGCGGCCGCTCGGTCGAGCTGATGCAGGTCACGCCCCACTACCTGCGGCAGATCGACGTGAGCCATTGCCCCATCACGCGCATCGAGTTGTCGTCGGCCTCCATGCAGGCCAGCGACGCCTCGGTGGACCGCGTGCGCAGCGACGCCGCCTACGCCGCCGGCAACCTGGCGGTGATGAGCACCAAGGCCAACCACGCCAAGGCCGCGCACGGCTACCGCGACGCCCTGGGCCTGGCGCAGCGCGCCCAGGACGAAGGGCGCGATGGCCTGCAAGGGCTGACGGCCGAACAGTGGTTGCGCGTGGCGGTGCTGTGCAGCTTTGTCGAGCCGCTGCCGCACGAAAAAGCCTGCGCGATCCCGCTGCATGTGCTGCCGCCGAACCGGCTGCGCTTGTTCAACCCGGCGCAGGCGCTGCAAGCCTTCATCAGCCAGCAACTGCTGGTGCCGGGCTGGAGCCACCGCATCACGCGGCTCGAAGACCTGCTGCCGGGCAAGGCCGTGAAGCGCGCGTTTCAAACCTTCTTCCATGCGCTGTTGCCGCGCGTGCTTGAAGCCGGCAAGGGTGTGCAGCCGCACGCGCTGCGCTGGGCCATCGAAGACGCCTGGCGCAACCCGCTGGCCCTGCAACGCTGGACGGCCTTCGTCAGCCAGTTGAGCGCGGCGCAATGTGAAGCGCTGGTGATGCGCGCGGCGGCCCGCAAGCTCGGCACGCTGCGGGTGCAGCCACTGGCCGATGCGCAGGCCACCGAGGGCTGGCACCTCGACTCGCGTGGCTACGTGCCGCATGCGGTGTTGATGCGCCGCACGGCCCCCGTCCACAACGGCCGCATGCCCCCGTTGCGGGTGCCGGTGCAGGCACATTTGCCGCTTCAATGACGGGCTGAGGGGCGGTTGGCATCACGCTGCCAACCGCCCGCGTTCGGCGGGGTGGCGGCCCAACGGTGACGCGGCTTTGCGGGGCGAGGCATGATGCCGGCCGTCCCGGCGCGCGCCTCGAAGAACCCAAAAACCATGCGAACACCGTTTTATTCCGCCGCAAGGGCCCCTGCCCTGGCCTGTCTGGTGGCCGCGCTGTGGCTCAGCGGCTGTGCCCACGCGCCGCAGCCCGGCCAAGTGGTCAGCGACACCCCCATGCCCGCCGCCTGGCAGGCCCCGCTGCCGCACAACGGCCGTCTGGCCGACCTGAGCCAGTGGTGGCAGCGGTTCAACGACCCGCTGCTGGTGCACCTGGTCGATGAAGGCCAGCGACTGAGCCCCACGCTGGCGGCGGCGCAGTCGCGCATCGCCCAGGCCCGTGCGGCCTACACCGCTGCTGGCGGCGCGATGCTGCCGCAACTCAACGGCACGGCCAGCCTGGTGCGCGGCCGGCAAGACCTGACCCTGCCGCTCGGCACGCAGGCTTCGGCCGGCCTGCAAGCCGCCTGGGAGATCGACCTCTTCGGCGCCGCCCGCGCCGGCCGCAACGCCGCCCAGGCGCGCTTCGAGGGCGCGCAGGCGGGTTGGCACGAAGCCCGCGTGTCGGTGGCGGCTGAAGTGGCCGGCGGCTACCTGGGCCTGCGCGCCTGCGAAGCGCAGTTGGCTCAAACCGAAACCGATGCCCGTTCGCGCGCCGAAACCTCGCGCCTGACCGAACTGAGCGCCAAGGCCGGCTTCCAGGCCCCCGCGTTTGCCGCCCTGGCCCGCGCCAGCGCGGCGCAGGGGCAAATGCAGCTCACGTCATTGCGTGCGCAATGCGACTTGGCGGTGAAGGCGCTGGTGGCGCTGACCGGCATCGACGAGCCCGGCCTGCGCCGCCAACTCGCCAGCGGCACAGCGCAGTTGCCCGAGCCCGCGGCGTTGGCGCCGCAAGGCCTGCCGGCCGACCTGCTGAGCCAGCGGCCCGACCTGCACGCGGCCGGGCGCGAACTGGTGGCGGCCAGCGCCGACGTGTCGCAGGCCCAGGCCGCGCGGCTGCCACGCATCACGCTGGCCGGATCGGTGGGCCGCACCCGCATCGAAACCGGCGCCGGCACCTTCAGCGGCAACACCTGGTTGCTGGGCCCGCTGGCGGTCACGCTGCCCATCTTCGATGCCGGCATTCGCCGCGCGAACGTGGACGCCGCCCGTGCCCGCTACGACGAAGCCGCCGCCACCTACCGGGCCCGCCTGCGTGGCGCGGTGCGTGAGGTGGAAGAAGCGCTGGTGCAACTGCAAAGCACAGCGGCGCGCGGTGACGACGCACGCATCGCCGCCGAGGGTTTTGATGCCTCGTTGCGCGCCAGTGACTCGCGCTTCCGAGGCGGCCTGGGCAGCCTGTTCGAGCTGGAAGACGCCCGCCGCAGTTCAGCACAGGCCCAAAGCACGTTGATCGACCTGCAGCGCGAACGCGCGGCCGCGTGGATTGCGCTGTACCGTGCGCTGGGTGGCGGTTGGTCGGCCACCGACGACCCCACCGCGCCGCAGGCCCGTGCCGACGGCTCTGCGGCCCCCGGGCAATGAATTCCACCGCCTATCCCTGACGACTCCCCCGATGAAGCGCACCATGACGCCCCTTCGAATCCCCCTCTTCCTGACCGTTGTGTCTTTGCTGGCCAGCACCGTGCTCGTCGCCTGTGGCGACGACGCCGCTGCAACGCCGCCTGAAACCGCGGCCTCGGGCCCACGGGCGGCGCTCAGCGTCACGGTCACGAAGCTGCAATCGGCCACGTTGCCGCAAACGCTGAACGCCAACGGCAGCATCACCGCCTGGCAAGAGGCGATCGTGGGCGCCGAGGTGAACGGCCTGCGTCTGGCCGACGTGTTGGTGAACGTGGGCGACCGTGTGAAACGCGGCCAGGTGCTGGCGCGCTTCGCACCCGCCACGGTGCAGGCCGAACTGGCCCAGGTCCGCGCCAGCGTGGCCGAGGCCGAGGCGCATTTGGCCGACGCCGCCGCCAACGCCCAGCGCGCCCGTGAGTTGCAAACCACTGGCGCCTTGAGCGCCCAGCAGATCAACCAGTACCTGACCGCCGAACGCACCGCCAAAGCCCGGCTCGACGCGCAGCGCGCGGCCGCCAAGGTGGGCGAGTTGCGCCTGGGCCACGCGCAGGTGCTGGCGCCCGACGACGGCGTGATCTCGACACGCAGCGCCACCGTGGGCGCTGTGGTGGGCGCGGGGCAAGAACTCTTCAGGCTGATCCGCCAAGGCCGGCTCGAATGGCGTGCCGAGCTGCCCTCGGCTGACCTGTCGCGCATGCGGCCCGGCATGTCGGTGAAGGTGATGGCCGCCAGCGGCCAGCCGATCATCGGCAAGCTGCGCATGGTGGCCCCCACCGTGGACCCGCAAACGCGCAACGGCCTCGTCTACGTGGACCTGGTGAATTCACCCGACGCGCGCGCCGGCATGTTTGCGCGCGGCGAGTTCGAGGTGGGCCAGGCGCAGGGCCGCACCCTGCCGCAAAGCGCCGTGCTGCTGCGCGAGGGCTTCCACTGCGTGCTCGTGGTCGGGGCCGACTCCAAGATCACCCAGACCAAGGTGAAGGTGGGCCAGCGCCTGGGTGACCGCATCGAGATCGTCGAAGGCCTGCTGCCCGACGCGCGGGTGGTGGCCAACGGCGGTGGTTTTCTGACCGATGGCGACATGGTGCGGGTGGTGGACGCCGCAGGCGCCGCAGCCGGCGCCGCTTCAGCGCCCGCAGCTGCGGCGAAGCGCGGCGCGAAGTCTTGAAGGCATCCGCATGTGCTTGTGTGCCCTCTGCTCTCGCTCTCCAGTTCACCGTTCGGGCTGGGGGGGGCACATCCCCGGCTGCCATCACAGAGGACTCCCCGCCTCACAGAAGGTCTGGGCCGGCTGATCGCAACCTTCGAGGTCGAACGCGCCGCCTGACGCGAGAACGTCAACAAGAATGAACCTGAGCAGACGACACAAGGCGACTCATCCCCAAGATGGCAAGCGGCACAGTCCTTGGAATATCAACTGCGATATGCCAGTTCAAGTTCGACACATGAGCGCACACCATGACTGACAAGAGCGAATATGACGTGGAGGTGCTCGGCACTTGCATGACGAACCCGACCCGCAACACAGAGCACGCAGCCCCGGTCGCCGGGCGCTATTTGTGGTCTTACGCCCAGGAAGAGGCGCTGATCGCCATGAGCGAAAAGAGGGGCGGTGGGTGCCACAGCCTGATCACAGACCCTGAGCGGCGAGCCAAACGAATTGCCGCGCGTTATGCCGACCTCTATTTCAAAAGCGCGGCGAAGTCGAAAGGGAAAGTGCAGTTCTATTGGGTTGCGCTGGCTGCCTTTGTAGTGAAAGACATCGTCGAAGCCTTCCGCTTTGCACGCGAAGAGGTGCTGCACAACGAATGGACCGACTCGGCGAGTGTTGCGCGCAATTCGTCCATGGCCGAGCTGGTGAGCCTTATGAAGAGCAGCGACTCGCCGTTCCAACACGCGCTGCGCACCTATGCTGCTTTGGCGAAAGGCAATTTGTGGTTGTTCATGGACATCTACCCCTGGATGTGGTTCTTCCTGGAATACGGCATTAAGAATGACGGCACGGTGAACGAGGCCCTGATGAACCAAAGCCTTGGCGAGCGCGATTGGGCGACTTTTCAAGACCAGTCAAAGAAAGCAGTCGAAGAGCTTCCGTTTGGCCCCAACTGGCTGGGGCGCCTCGGGAACCGCTTAGCCGCCGACCCCGTCTACAAAGAAGCAAAGTCATATTTCGACCAACCGCCGAGCTGGGCAGCGAATGGCGGTTATGGCTCACTCAAGGCGGCTGAGTTTTCAGCCAATGCATACGTCAAGAAGAACGTTCAAAGCCATGACTCCGGCTACCGCATGCCCAGCAGCCACTATTGGGGGCGGTTCAAACAAGCGTTCCACGTGATGGAATCTGAGCACAGAGAACTGATGCGGCTCGTGAAAGACGTTTCGGCGACGGCGGAATTGACGGCGGTTCGGTCGTTCAAGGTCACCGCTCAAATGCGGGCGGCTTATTCCGCTGTGATGAAACAAGCGGGCAGCCCGACCAGGGCGGAGAAAAAACGTTTTCAACGAGATGAATTGATCGAAATTGCAAAGCATGAACAACTGAATGTTCTGCAGCGGCTCATCTACGGAGACAAGGAATTGATTGAGACGATGGACATGAACCATCGTTTCAGCCGCCTCACGGGTGGGTGGGTGTCACCACAGTTCAAGTTGGTTTTCAGTGCGGCCCCACAACAAAAGACACGTCCTTGGAGGTTATTTTTGACCCCCCTACGGGTCTTTGGAATCAGGCATTTGGGAATCGCAAGAGCTTGCCAAATCCCAAAGACAGAATGAAATTCGTCGATGACATTGCCAAGAAATTCAACGATTTGATGGAGACGAGGCGGCCATACATGGATGCCGAGTTGAAGAAAATTCAGGGCTGGCTGGCGGCATGAACTGGCGCTGTGGGTTCACGGTTCTGTGGGCTTTTGCCCTGCTTGTTGGGTGCGATCAATCTGAGGGGAATGGTGTGCAAAAAATCAAGTTCGACCTGGGGCGAAACATTGTGGAAACCGCCCGTGCTTCGGGGGTTCCGAAGTTCTCAGCTGACAACATTCAAGGGCGCATTTCTTACAGCGTGCGCGAGATTCCCCCGTCGATTCCCGCCAGGTTCAATCGGCCCGGCTATGAAATCGTGGCTTCCCCTTTGTATTCATTCACGCTGTATGCCGACCACGACCTCGACCCCGGCGACCTTGTTGACTATGCGGCAGTGCAGCTCGACACGATCGAATCTCACGAGGTGGCCAAGGCGCTTGTCGAACAGCTCATTGCTCAGTTTGTTGCTGGGAAATGGAAACGCCACATCCCGGCAACATGCCCGGCCATTGCCGGGCGGTCGAGTCTGCTCGATGAAAACGGTGCACTGACTGTTGAAGGCAACCTGTGCCTCGATCCGGGCTACCGCCTCACGCCCGAGGAATGGGAGGCTGTCATGGCCCGCTCTCAGCGATACCGTTGGCGCGGCGATGGTGTTTTGGTCGATTTGCGGGTGAGCCATACCACCACCTCCACCACAGGACTGATCTACGACATTTCGCTCGATTTCAGGGTTGAGGCTGTCAGCAATCAGCGCGACGCTCAGAGAACGGCTGATCGCATCAAGGAAGGTGAAGCCAAGGGTTGGGGCACGGCCGCCAAAATAGCTGCGGGAGAAAAAGCAGACGCCGTGCGCAATGCCTTGCTTGAAGCCAACGCCTTGAAGCGTGGCGATCGGGTTGTGGAACGGTAGGCACGGCCTGATGCTCAAGTCCATCGACCCGAAGCCAAACAGCCGGCATGCGTTGAATAAGCTGAGCCAACGCTATGTGCACGCGGTGGCCGCGCACACCAGCAGCTGGGTCAGCGGGCGGACGCCGGCCTGTACACACAGTCGCCTGAACGGGGGCTTCAATGAAGACAACGATTTCGTTGTTTCGGCCTTTGTGGATGGCCGCAACGGCAAAGCATGGTCGCCGCAAGGCACAACCCCTCGCCCCTCCTGCCTGAAAAG
This sequence comes from Rhizobacter sp., assembly GCA_043727255.1. Taxonomy (GTDB): domain Bacteria; phylum Pseudomonadota; class Gammaproteobacteria; order Burkholderiales; family Burkholderiaceae_C; genus Rhizobacter. Next base: position 10,674 of record JAYSYW010000150.1, read on the forward strand.
AACCAAGGCCCCGACATGATCAACGTCTCTTCCTGGTCGATCCGCAACCCGATCCCTTCGGTGCT
>JAYSYW010000151.1:0-10733 GCA_043727255.1 Rhizobacter sp.
TATTCACCTGGGGCCGGGGCAGGAGCAGCACCTGCCGCATGAGGCCTGGCATGTGGTGCAGCAGCGGCAGGGCCGGGTGCAGGCGACGATGCAGATGGCGGGGGTGGGGGTGAATGACGATGTGGGGTTGGATGGGGAGGCGGATTTGATGGGGGAGCGGGCCGAGAGCGGGCTGGTGCAGTTGAAGGGGGATGGCAAAAGACAAGACCCTACCCCACCCGTGACCCAATGGACCATGTGCGAGGGCAGCCCCCCCACACCGTTGGCCGGAGCAGTGCAGAGAAAGATCGTTGTCGCCGACAAAAAAGTCAATCGGCACGATTTGGCCGCCGGCATGGGGGGGCTGATGTCCGATGTTGCCGAACGCCACCTGAAGCCTTTGCTCGAAGAATGGCAAAAGGCGCCAGGGGACTATCCCACCGAGGCTGCTGCCAATTTCACCCGTCTGCGCACGGAACTGGTCATTGAATGGACGCGTCGCCAAGCCGACGCGCTCAAGAGCCAATTGCCCAAGTTGTACGCAGTCCTGCCGGAAAATCAGTTCAACACCTTGGTGTACATGAGTAGCCTGCAGGCGAAATTCAGCGCTACGCCACTAGAGCAGGCCTACACAGCAGCGCTGGCTTCGAAGCGAATATCGAGCGCCAGTCTGGCCACGGTTTTTTCACCGGGTAAGTTGCCGGCAACGCCTATGGGCTACGCCGTCTTTGCGGAAGACTGGTCGGCAAGAAACGCCGGCGTCCAGGGACTGACAGCTGAGCTCCATGTGGCCGGCAGCATTAAGCACGAAGAGGTGATGCACAAGGCAACCATCGGCATGGGTCAAGAGATGCAAACCGGCGTGGTCACGGCCGCCGGCCCAGAAATACAAGATGCCGACGTCTCCTTCATGAACGTCTCGGGCCAGCACGTGTTGGTTGAAGTGGCCGCCACGATTGCGCGGCTGTACAACAAAATGGGTGCCGATGGCGCCGATCAACGTGCGCGATATGAGCAGTTGGTGCAAGTGAACCCGGGGCGTGTACTGGCCTATGCCGTGCCCGGCGTCTCATGGACTGCATTCTTTGTTGGCGTCGGCAACGAGGTCGTCGCCACACGCGCAGCCGGCCTGGGCATCGGCTGGGGCTTGATCATCGATGGGCACTACGCCGATCCGATGGAGCTGAATGCCATGCACGCAAAGATGGCTGCAGCCTTGCCCCACTTCACTGACTTCTGGTCGGCGCTGAGTGCATCGCACCTCGGGTATTCAGAAGTGCAGGCGATGACGGCTGACAATTTGCAGAAGCGGTTGCAAAGGCATGTGCCGATCGTTGCGGCACCGAGTTCGAGCTCTCGGAAGGAGAAGGGGCGGGCGAAGGTTGGGAAGCGATGAGGACGGAACGCAATGGGGTGAGGTCTTGGTGTGCGACGCAGCACGAAACTCGAAAGGAGGGCAAGCAAGACGTGCGCAACTTTGTTGAAGATGAGGGCAGGCCCCTCGGAGTCGGCGTGCAGGCGGGGGCTTCAAACCACCTCAAACTGCGCGGGGCAAGAGCCCGGGTGGTGAGCGTTGAGGTCAAAAGGAGGGGTTCAACTCCGGGGTAGCAATGGGGTCAGGTCTTGCCTTTTGCCTCCCTTGGCAGACCCGAAGGTCCGGAGGGCTGCGATAGGCCTTTAGCGTGAACACGCGCTAGGCCGCGGGGCGCGTGCCGAAGATCGCGGAACCGATGCGCACGAGCGTGGCGCCTTCGGCGATGGCGGCTTCAAGGTCGGCCGACATGCCCATCGAGAGCGTGTCGAGCGCCAAGCCTTGCGCGTTAAGCGCGTCGTGCAGTTCACGCAAGGCGCGGTGTGCCGCACGCTGTTGAGCGGTGTCGGCCGTGGGTTCGGGGATGGCCATCAGCCCGCGCAAACGAATGCGGGGCAACGCGGCCACGGCGGCGGCTACGGCGGGCAGTTCTTCCGGTGGCAAGCCGCTCTTGCTTTGTTCTCCGCTCACGTTCACCTGCAAACACAGGTGCAGCGGCGGCAAGCCGGCCGGCCGTTGCTCGCTCAGCCGCTGCGCGATCTTCAGTCGGTCCACCGAATGCACCCAATCGAACTGCTCCGCCACCACGCGCGTCTTGTTGCTTTGCAGCGGCCCGATCAAATGCCATTCGATCTGGTCGCGCAGATCGGCCAAGGCGGTGATCTTGTCGAGCGCTTCTTGCACGTAGTTTTCACCGAAGCGCCGCTCGCCAGCGGCGAAGGCTTCGCGCACATCGTCGGGGCTGAAAGTTTTGCTTACGCTTAGCAACGTGACGCTTCGCACGGGGCGCTGCGCAGCCAGGCAGGCTGCGGCCATGCGCAGGTGCAGCTGTTGTATGTTCGAAGCAATCGTCGCCATAATCCCGCGAGCCTATCTGAAGGGGTTGGCTGTGCGTCTGCGCAAGCCGTCTCTGTCCCGCGACATCACCCCGAGATCACACCCCAAAACACCCCATGGACATCACCCAACTGTTGGCGTTTTCGGTCAAGAACAAGGCATCTGACTTGCATCTCTCGGCCGGCCTGCCGCCGATGATCCGGGTGCATGGCGATGTGCGGCGCATCAACGTGGACCCGCTCGAACACAAGCAGGTTCATGAGATGGTCTACGACATCATGAACGACTCGCAGCGCAAGTCGTATGAAGAGTCGCTGGAGTGCGACTTCTCGTTCGAGATCCAGGGCCTGGCGCGCTTTCGCGTCAACGCGTTCAACCAGAACCGGGGCGCGGGCGCGGTGTTCCGCACCATCCCGTCCAAGATCCTCACGCTTGAACAACTCAACACGCCGAAGATCTTCGCCGACCTGGCCTTGAAGCCACGCGGCCTGGTGCTGGTGACGGGCCCCACGGGCTCGGGCAAATCGACCACGCTGGCGGCGATGGTCAACCACTTGAACGAAAACGAATACGGCCACGTGCTGACGGTTGAAGACCCGATCGAGTTCGTGCACGAATCGAAGAAGTGCCTGGTGAACCAGCGCGAGGTGGGGCCGCACACGCTGAGCTTCTCGAACGCCTTGCGTTCGGCGCTGCGCGAAGACCCCGACGCCATTCTTGTGGGCGAAATGCGCGACCTCGAAACCATCCGCCTCGCGCTGACCGCCGCTGAAACCGGCCACTTGGTGTTCGGCACACTGCACACCAGCTCGGCCGCCAAGACGGTGGACCGCGTGGTCGATGTGTTCCCGGCGGCCGAAAAAGAAATGGTGCGCGCGATGTTGTCTGAATCGCTGATCGGCGTGATCTCGCAAACGCTGTGCAAGCTGAAAGACGGCAGCGGGCGCGTGGCCTCGCACGAGATCATGTTGGGCACGGCGGCCATACGCAACCTGATCCGCGAGAACAAGATCGCGCAGATGTATTCGTCCATTCAAACCGGCAACAGCATGGGCATGCAGACGCTCGACCAGAACCTGTCTGACCTGGTGCGGCGCAACATCGTCTCGCCGGCCGAAGCGCGGTCCAAAGCCAAGTTCCCGGAAAACTTCCCCGGCTAAAGCCGCTTCGTTCCGGTCGTGTGTCGACCTCTGCCGCGAGAGCATCGTGAAGCAACTGTTTGATCGATTGAAACGCAAGCGCGTCACTGAAGCGCCGGTCGTTGCCGAGGAGCCGCAGCCGCACGATTCGGGCTTCTTCTCCACCCAGTTCCAGGATCGCAGCGACGAGTCCCCGGTGCTTGCCACCTGGCTGGCACGCGCTGCCCAAGTGGGCGCGCAGCCGCTCGACCGCAAACAGGCCGACCCGATGTTCGCCAAGCTGTGGGGCGCTGACCGCTATGTGGCGGCCCTGAGCCCCGACGAGCTGGCGCGCATGAGCCATTACCTGCAGTTCGTCACGGTGCCGGCCAACCAGGAAGTCATCGGCCAGGACGAACAAGGCGACTACATGCTGATCGTGCTGGAAGGCACGCTGGCGGTGGACCGTGTGCAGCCTTGGGGCGGCCGTGCGCGGCTGGCCGAAGCGCGTGCCGGCGACATGCTCGGCGAGATGTCGCTGCTTGACGCGGGCGCGCGGTTTTCCGCCTGCACCACGCTCACCCCTTGTTCGCTGGCCGTCGTCGATGCGCAGCGGCTCGACGAGATGATCATGTTCGAGCCCCGGCTGGGCTTGGCCTTGCTGGCCTCGTTGTCGCGGCGGCTGTCATTGCGCCTGCGCCAGGTCAGCGCGCGTCTGAGCGCCTTGCTGTCCAGCAGTTGAACCCCCGGCTGGCCTGAACGTGCCAGCCCACAGAGGAAATCATGGAAAGAGACCAAGCATCGAAGTTCGTCAACGACCTGCTGCGTTTGATGGTGTCGCGCAACGGGTCGGACTTGTTCCTCACCGCCGACTTCCCGCCGGCCATCAAGGTCGATGGCAAGGTCACCAAGGTGTCGCCGCAACCGCTGACCGGCCAGCACACGCTGGCCCTCACCCGTTCGGTGATGAACGACAAGCAGGCGGCCGAGTTCGAGCGCACCAAGGAGTGCAACTTTGCAATCTCTCCGCATGGCATCGGGCGCTTCCGCGTCAACGCCTTCGTGCAGCAAGGCCATGTGGGCCTGGTGCTGCGGACGATCCCGCAAACGCTGCCCACCATCGACGGCCTGAACCTGCCGCAGGTGCTGAAAGATGTGACGTCGAGCAAGCGTGGGTTGGTGATCTTCGTGGGTGCCACCGGCTCGGGCAAGAGCACCTCGTTGGCTGCGATGGTCGACTACCGCAACGAGAACTCGTTCGGCCACATCATCACCATCGAAGACCCGGTGGAGTTTGTGCACCCGCACAAGAACTGCATCGTCACGCAACGTGAAGTGGGCATCGACACCGAAGGCTGGGGGCAGGCGCTGAAGAACACGCTGCGCCAGGCGCCAGACGTCATCTTGATGGGTGAGATCAGAGACCGCGAAACCATGGAGCACGCGGTGGCTTTCGCCGAAACCGGCCACTTGTGCATGGCCACGCTGCACGCCAACAGCGCCAACCAGGCGCTCGATCGCATCATCAACTTCTTCCCCGAAGAACGCCGCACGCAACTGCTGATGGATTTGTCGCTGAACCTGAAGGCGCTGGTGTCGCAGCGCCTGCTGCCGAGGCAAGAAGGGCGAGGGCGCATTGCCGCCGTCGAGATCATGCTGAACACGCCGCTCATCTCGGACCTGATCTTCAAGGGCGAGGTGGCCGAGATCAAAGAGATCATGAAGAAGTCGCGCGAGCTGGGCATGCAGACCTTCGACCAGAGCCTCTTCGATCTGTATGAAAACCAGATGGTCACGTATGAAGACGCGCTGCGCAACGCCGACTCGGTGAACGACCTGCGCCTGCAGATCAAGCTCAACAGCAGCCGTGCCCGCAACAGCGACCTGTCGGCAGGCACCGAACACCTGACCATCGTTTGACATTCGCCTCTGCGGCGCAACGGCCTCTCTGCGAGGCCGTTGCCGTTTGAGGTGCGCCGCCCAAGGAACCCCATATGAGCAAGAAGACCCTTCCCGATTCATCCCCGCAGCGCGTCGCCTTCATCGGGTTGGGTGCGATGGGCTACCCGATGGCCGGCCACTTGGCGCGCGCCGGCCACACGGTGACCGTCTACAACCGCACGCCCGCGAAGGCCGAGGCCTGGGTCGCTGAATACGGCGGCGCACAAGCCGCCACACCGCGTGAAGCCGCGAAAGACGCCGACTTCGTGTTCGCCTGCGTCGGCAACGACGACGACCTGCGCTCGGTGGTGCTGGGCGATGACGGCGCTTTTGCCGGCATGACCCCCGGCGCCGTTTTTGTGGACCACACCACCACCTCGGCCGAGGTCGCACGTGAGTTGAATGCCGTGGCCGAGGCCCCGGGCTTCTGGTTCGTGGATGCGCCCGTTTCGGGTGGGCAGGCCGGTGCGGTCAAAGGCCAGTTGACCGTGATGTGCGGCGGCGACCACGAAGCCATCGCCGCGATGCGCGGCGTGGTGGGCTGCTACGCCAAGGCGGTGACGTGGATCGGCGACAGCGGCTGCGGCCAACTGGCCAAGATGGTCAACCAGGTGTGCATTGCGGGCCTGCTGCAGGGGCTGTCAGAAGCCATTGCCTTCGGCAAGAAGGCCGACTTGAACGTGGACACCGTGCTGGCCGTCATCGGCCAAGGCGCCGCACAAAGCTGGCAGCTCGACAACCGGGGCACGACCATGCTGGCCGGCGAGTTTGATTTCGGCTTTGCGGTGGACTGGATGCGCAAAGACCTGGGCCTGGTGCTCGACGAAGCCCGGCGCAATGGCGCCCAGCTTCCCGTGACGGCCCTGGTGGATCAGTTCTACGCCGACCTGCAAGCGCAGGGCGGTGGACGCTGGGACACGTCCAGCCTGATCAAGCGCCTGAAGTAGCCTTCAAGGCCGGCCCGAGGGCGCGCGTTGCGCGTTGCCCTTGCTGGGCTGCAACTCGGCCAGTTCGGCGTCGGTGATGACGTCGAACAACCGCACCACCTTTTGCACGCCGCTGATGCTGCGGATGAGTTCGACCGCGCGGTTGGCTTCGGTTTCGGTCACGCGGCCCATCAGGTAGACGGTGCCACGTTCGGTGGTCACCTTGAACGCGTTGGCCTGCAGGTCGCGCGCATCGATCAGCGTGGCTTTCACTTTGCTCGACAGCAGCAAGTCGTTCGAGCGGCTGCTGGTGGAGCTGCTGCCCAGCAGCGCCAGTTCGTTGACGACGCCGCGCACGTTGTCGATGCGACCGATGGTTTGTTCAACCGCCGCCTTGTCGGCTTCGGTCGGCACCTCGCCGGTGATCAACACCAGCCGGTTGTAGCTGATGGTGCTGACATTGCCCCGGTCGCCCAGCACTTCGCGTGTGCGGTTGCGGGCCTTGAGCTCGATCGCCTGGTCTTCGATCTGCGTGCCCGAGGTGCGCCGGTCGGTCGCCATCAACGAGCCACCCACCATCGCACCGCCGATCAACAAAGGCGCGCAGGCCGACAGGCTGGCGGCCACCATCACTGCGCTCATCAGCGCCGTGACACGGGAAGAGATTCGGGTCATGTGTTTTCCTGTTCGCCCAGCAACTGCAGATCGACCGCGTCGCACAGGCAGTGCAGCGCAAGGATGTGCACTTCCTGGACGCGGGCCGTGCGCTCGTGCGGCACGCAGATGTGCACGTCGGTTTCGCTGAGTTGCGCATTCATCTTGCCGCCGCCCCGGCCGGTGAGCGCGATGACGGTCATCTCTTTCGCGTGGGCCGCTTCCACCGCCGCCAGCACGTTGGCCGAGTTGCCGCTGGTGGTGATGGCCAACAGCACGTCGCCCGGTGCGCCAAGGGCTTGCACCTGCTTCGAGAAGATGGAGTTGAAGTCGTAGTCGTTGCCGATGGCGGTGATGATCGAGGTGTCGGTCGTCAACGCGATGGCGGCGAGGCCGGGCCGTTCGCGCTCGAAGCGGCCAATGAATTCGGCCGCGAAGTGTTGCGCGTCGCTGGCCGATCCGCCGTTTCCGCAGGCCAGCACCTTGCCGCCGGAAGTGATGCAACCCATCACCGCGCTCACCGCGTCGGCAATGGGGCGTGACAGGATTTCAGCCGCCGCGTACTTCAGGTCGGCACTGTCGAAGAACTGTTGCTGTATACGTTTTTCAAGCATGGTCGCGGATCATATGACAGGGCTTCGGCCTTCTGGTTCCCTGGATAAACGGGTCGGCGGGGTTGTCATTCGCCGGTCATCGTCATTCGTCAGCAAAGGCGCCGGCCAGCCATTGCAAATCGTCGCCGTCGATGGCGATCACGTCAAAGCGACAGGGCGGTGGCGAGGCCATCGCCATCAGGTAGTGGCGGGCGGCGTAGACCAGCCGGCGCTGTTTGCTGGGCGTGATGCTGCCGGCCGCGCCGCCATGGCGGGCGTCGCGCCGGGCACGCACCTCCACGAACACCAGCGTGCCGTCGCGGTCGCGCATGATCAGGTCCACCTCGCCGCCCCGCGCACGCGGCCCGGCCGCCACCCGATAATTGCGCCGCTCCAGCGTGAGCCCTTCGCGCCGAAGGTGCGCCAATGCGCGCAGTTCGGCCTCATCTCCCACACCTTTTGTTGTCGTCGCCATGGCTTCTCCGACCAGCGCTTCGCTGATGCTGCAAGCCGCCCAGGCGGCGGCCGGCGCGCAGCAGTATCCCGCAGGCGCTTTGTACGTCGTGGCCACGCCCATCGGCAACCTGGCCGACATCAGCCTGCGCGCCATTCACGTGTTGTCGCTGGTGGACGCCATCGCCTGCGAAGACACGCGGCACAGCGCCGCCCTGCTGCGCCACCTGGGGCTCGACAAGCCCTTGCTCGCCGTGCACGAACACAACGAACGCGAAGCGGCCGGCGCCGTGCTGGCGCGGCTGACGCGCGGTGAACGGGTGGCCTATGTCAGCGACGCCGGCACGCCAGCCGTCAGCGACCCCGGCGCAGCGCTTGTTGCGGCGGTGCATGCCGCCGGCCTGCGCGCCATTCCGTTGCCCGGGGCCAGCAGCGCGCTGGCGGCGCTCAGCGTGGCCGGCGACGCCAACGCCACCGGCTTTCGCTTCGTCGGCTTCCTGGCCTCACGCGGGGGCGACCGGGCGCAGCAGCTGAAAGACGTGGCCGGCTGCGACGACGCACAAGTGCTGTTTGAAGCGCCGCATCGCATCGAAACCCTGGCCAAAGACCTGGCCATGGCCTGCCTCACGCGGCGCGTCACGGTCTGCCGCGAACTCACCAAACAGTTCGAGACGGTCGAGACGATGCCCGCCGAAGCCATGCCCACCTGGCTGGCCGCCGACAGCAACCGCGTGCGGGGCGAGTTCGTGCTGGTGGTGCATGCGCGCCCTGCCGAGGCGCAAGCCGGCGCCGAGGCGGAAGGCGATCGCACGCTCAAGCTGTTGTTGGCTGAATTGCCGTTGAAACAGGCCGTGGGCTTGGCCGCCGCGCTGACCGGGTCACCCCGCAACGCGCTCTACGAACGCGCGCTGGCGCTCAAGAACGCGGCCGACTGACAACGCCGCTCAGCGGCTGCGCGCCGTTTGGCAGTCGTGCTTTCGTGCGGGTGTTGTGGTTGGCGCGGTCTTGCCTGCGGCGCGGGCGCGTCCTCCACGCCTTGGCCGGAAGCTTGCGCGGTGGCGATGCCCACAAGCGCACACGCGGGCGAACCCGACTCCTACAATGAGCCGATGATCTCTCGCGAACCCACCCTCGAACGCCTGGGCATCGCCCGGTCCTTGTTGCTCGAACCTTTCGGCTTGACCGACGCCACGCTCTCGCGGGCGCTGGCAACGATCGCGCAGCACCGCATCGACGACGCCGACCTGTACTTCCAGTACACCCGCAGCGAGGGCTGGAGCCTCGAAGAAGGCATCGTCAAGTCCGGCAGTTTCGGCATCGACCAGGGCGTGGGCGTGCGGGCAGTGGCCGGCGAGAAGACAGCCTTCGCCTACTCCGACGACATCTCCGAAGCCGCCCTGATGGACGCCGCGCAAACCGTGCGCACCATCGCGGCCGCCGGCCAAAGCCGCAAGGTCAAGATCACCGGCAAGCACCAGATCGCCAAGAGCCGCGTGCTCTACGGGCCCATGGACCCGATCGCCACGCTCGACAGCACGCAGAAGGTGGCGCTGCTGGAGCGGGTTGAAAAGCTGGCCCGCGCCAAAGACCCGCGTGTCAAACAAGTGATGGCCGGCATTGCGGCCGAATACGACGTGGTGCTGGTGGCCCGCGCCGACGGCACGCTGGCCGCTGATGTGCGCCCGCTGGTGCGCTTGTCGGTGACCGTGATCGCCGAGCAGACGGTGAACGGCGAAGTGCGCCGCGAAGTGGGTTCGGGTGGTGGCGGTGGCCGCTTCGGCCTGGGTTACTTCCACGACCACATCATCGAAAGTTATGTGCACGACGCGGTGAACGCGGCGCTGACCAACCTCGAATCACGCCCTGCCAAAGCCGGCGAGATGAGCGTGGTGCTTGGCCCGGGCTGGCCTGGAGTGCTGCTGCACGAAGCCATTGGCCACGGGCTGGAGGGCGACTTCAACCGCAAGGGGTCGAGCGCCTTTGCCGGGCGCATCGGCCAGCGTGTGGCGGCCAAGGGCGTCACGGTGCTCGACGACGGCACCCTGCCCGACCGGCGTGGCTCGCTCAACGTCGATGACGAAGGCAACGCGAGCCAATGCAACGTGCTGATCGAAGACGGTATCTTGAAGGGCTACATCCAGGACTCGATGAACGCCCGGCTGATGGGCGTCAAGCCCACCGGCAACGGCCGCCGCGAAAGCTATGCCGCTGTGCCCATGCCGCGCATGACCAACACCTACATGCTGGGCGGCAGCACGCCGAAAGAAGAAATCATCGCCGGCCTGAAGCGTGGCCTCTACGCCACCAACTTCGGCGGCGGGCAGGTCGATATCACCAGCGGCAAATTCGTGTTTTCGGCGTCCGAGGCCTTCTGGGTTGAGAACGGCAAGATCCAGTACCCGGTGAAGGGCGCCACCATCATCGGCAACGGGCCCGATGCGCTGACGCGTGTCAGCGCCATCGGCAATGACATGAAGCTCGACACTGGCGTGGGCGTGTGCGGCAAAGAAGGCCAAAGCGTGCCCGTGGGCGTGGGCCAGCCGACGTTGCGGATCGACCGCTTGACGGTGGGCGGAACGGCGTAAATAGGCCCCCCAGTCGCTCCTGCCCCCACGGGGCGCCAACTCAGCGGCCGGGCGAAGCCCGTTCCGCGAGTTGTTGCTTGAGGGGTGGCCTGGCTTCGCCGGCCATCTCGCCGCGC
>JAYSYW010000152.1:0-4892 GCA_043727255.1 Rhizobacter sp.
TCGCACGGGCCGGTGTCGCTGCCCATCTACGTGGCGCAGCACAAGGGGTATTTCGACCGCGAAGGCGTGAAGGTGACCACGCGCGAATGCAGCAGCGGCCGCACCTGCTTCCAGCTTCTGGCGCAGGGCGACGTGCAGGCCGCCACCGCATCTGAACTGATGGTCACGCTGAACAGCTTCAAGCGAACCGACTTCGCCATCATCGGCACGCTCAGCACCTCGTCGCACCAGATCAAGCTGGTGGCGCGTCGCAGCGCCGGCATTCACGAAGCCGCGCACATCAAGGGCAAGCGTGTGGCGACGGTCGTGGGCACCTCGGCCCAGTATTTCCTCGACAGCTGGCTGAGCTTTCAAGGCATCGACCCAGCCTCGGTGACCACGGTGGCACTCGAACCCGACCAGCTCGTGTCGGCGCTGCGCCGCGGCGAAGCCGATGCCGTGGCGATCTGGGAACCGCTGGCATCGGCCGCCATGTCGGCGTTGGCCGACGACGCGTTGCCGCTGCCCAGCCCGCGCGTCTACACCCAGCACTTCAACCTCGTCACCGACCGCAAGAGCCTGAAAGACCGGGCGCCCGACTTCCTGCGCGTGCTGCGCGCCCTGGCCCTCGCTGAACGCTTCATCGCCACCGAGCCTGTGCAGGCCCAGGCCATCCTGCGATCGCGGTTGGCCATTGGCGAGGCCGAGGCAACGGGCTATTTGAAGGAACACGACTTCCGCATGCGGCTGGACCAATCGCTGATCAGCACGATGGAAAGCCAGGCCCGCTGGGCCATTCGCCAAGGCCGCGCCGAAGCCCGCGACCGGCCAAGCAACTTCTTGCAGACCATCGAGCCGTCGCTGCTGCGCAAGGCGGCGCCGGCTTCGGTGACGCTGGTGCAATGACGACCACCTTGACACCCCCTTCGCAGCCCAAAACGGCGCCCCTGCCTCACGCGGCCGCCCTGTCCAACCCGGCTGCGGCCGACGAGTGCCGGCGCCTGGCCGCGCTACACCGCCTGGGCGTGCTCGACACCGCGCCCGAAGCCGTGTTTGACGCGATCACCACAGCGGCGGCGCAGGCCTTCGGTGTGCCCATCGCGCTGATCTCGCTGGTGGACGCCGAGCGCCAGTGGTTCAAGTCGAACATCGGCTTGCCCGGCGTCGGGCAGACGCCGCGCCAACTGGCCTTCTGCGACCACACCATCCGCGAACACGGGCTGATGGAAGTGCCCGATGCGCAGTTGGACGCGCGCTTCGCGTCCAACGCGCTCGTCACTGGCGAGCCGCACATTCGCTTTTATGCTGGCGCACCCATCGAGATGCCGGGCGGCGAGCGCATCGGCTCGGTGTGCGTGATCGACCGCGCGCCACGCCAGCTCAGCCCCGCGCAGCGTGAGTTGCTGGCCAACCTGGCCCGCGTCGCCAGCGCGTGTTTCGCCGACCGGCTGCGGCAGGTGTCGCTGACCGAACAGTTGGCGGGGAGCGAGGCCCGCTACCGCGCCATCGTCGAAGACCAGGCCGAGTTGATCTCGGTGGCCAAGCCCGACGGCACGCTCGCTTTTGTCAACGAGGCCTACGCGCGCCACTTCGGCCGCACGGTGGCCGACATGACCGACAGCAACCTGTTCACTTTCGTTCATGAACACGACCGCCCCGGAGTGCGCGCGCACCTGGACATGCTGCTGGCCCAAGGCCGCGTCGAGCCCGGCGTCAGCCGCTCGGTGTCGCCGAAGGGGCAGACGCGCTGGGTGTCCTGGAACAACCGCCTGCTGCACGACGAGCAGGGCAAGGTGGTGGCCGTTCAATCGGTCGGGCGCGACATCACCGAACAAAAGCTGGCCGAGATTGCGCTGGCCAAGAACGAACGCCGCCAACGCCGCCTGTACGAAGAAACCCCGGCGATGCTGCACTCCATCGATGCGGAGGGCCGGTTGCTGGTTGTCAGCGACCTGTGGCTCAGCACCCTGGGCTACGAACGGCAAGACGTGCTGGGCCGCGAGTTCCAAGACTTCCTGACCCCCGAATCGCAGCAGCGGGCGCGCGACGAGGTGCTGCCCGAGTTCTTTCGCACCGGCCGCTGCGAGAACGTGGTTTTCCAGTTTGTTCGCAAGGACGGTGGTGTGCTTGACGTGCTGCTGTCGGCCACGCTGGAGCACAGTGAAGCGGGAACGCCCATGCGGTCGCTGGCCGTGCTCGAAGACATCACCGAACGCAAGCGGCTGGCGGCCGAGTTGGGCCGCACACACGCCCACTTGGATGCCATCGTTGACAACGTGCCAGCCACGCTGGGCTACTGGGAGCGCGATGGCACCACGCGTTTCGCCAACCGCGAGTTCCAGGCGTCGATGGGCATCCCCCTCGCCCAGATCATCGGCCAGCCGCTGCGCGAGATCTACGAATCCGTCGATCCCATCGGCTACGCGGCCATGGCGCCGCACATCCACGAAGTGCTGCAAGGCCGGCGCCAGGAATTCGAGCTGGCGATGCTCACCATGTCGGGCCTGCGGCAGTTGCGGGTCACGCTGGTGCCCGACCAGTCCGAGGCCGGCCGCGTGACCGGCTTCTACGGGCTTGGCTACGACATCACCGGCCGCAAGGCGCTGGAACTGCGGCTGGGCGACAGCGAGCTGCGCTACCGCTCACTGTTCGACCACCTGAACAGCGGGTTTGCATTGCACGAGGTGGTGGTCGACACCGCCGGCAAGCCGGTGGACTACAAATTCCTGGCGATGAACGCGGCCTTCGCCGCCATGACAGGGCTTGACCCGGCGCGCACCCTGGGGCGTCGCGCCACCGAGTTGTTGCCGAGTGCCCAGGCCAGTTCCCACGACTGGATCGGCCAGCTCGCCAGCGTGGCCTTGACGGGCCAGCCACTGCACACCGAACAACATGCCGAGGCGCTGGGCCGCTGGTTCGAGGTCGTGGCCTACCGCCCCGTGCCCGGGCAGTTTGCGGTCCTGATGCAAGACATCACGCAACGCAAGAACGCCGAGACAGAACTGGCGCTGGGCGAGCAGCGCCTGCGCCTGCTGGTGGACGCGGTGCGCGACCACGCCGTGTGCCTGCTCGACGCTGAGGGCTACATCAAGACCTGGAGCGCGGGGGCCGAGCGCATCAAGGGCTACACGGCCACAGAAATCATCGGCCAGCACTACCGCCGCTTCTTCGACCCCGCCGATGCGCGCGATGGTGAGCCCGAGCGTCAGCTTGCACGCGCCGCGAGCACGGGCCAACTGAACGCCGAAGGCTGGCGCCACCGCAAGGACGGCAGCCGCTTCTGGGCCGCGATCTCCCTCACGCCAGTGCGTGACGCGCAAGGCCTGCCGCAGGGTTACGTGAAGGTGACGCGCGACCTGACCGAGCGGCAGAAAGAGCAAGACCTGATCCGGCGCGTGGCCGAGCTGTCGCCCAGCGCCATGTTGCTGATCGACGAGGCCGGGCACATCGTCTTCGCCAACGCGCAGACCGAAACCATGTTCGGCTACCAGCGCGCCGAGTTGATCGGCCAGGGCCACGGCCTGCTGATGCCCGAACCGCTGCAACAAGACCCGGGCGGCCTGCGGCAGTTCTTCATGGCGACGGCCGAGTCGCGCCCGGCGGGCGAAAGCCGCGACTTCCGCGCACGGCGCAAAGACGGCACCGCGTTCGATGTCGAAATCGGCCTGAGCACCTTCGACACCGAAGACGGGCGAGCGGCGCTGGCGGCCATCGTCGATGTGACGGAACGGCGCAAGCAGCAGCAGCACCTGGAGCACGCGCTCGAAGAAAAAGAGACGCTGCTCAAAGAGGTTTACCACCGCGTCAAAAACAACCTGCAGGTCGTGCAGAGCCTGCTGGGGCTGCAACGCCGCAGCATGCCGGAAGGGGCGGCGCGCACGGCCATCGACGAAAGCGTGCAGCGTGTGCGCGCCATCGCGCTGGTGCACGAAAAGCTGTACCAGTCGGGCAGCCTGGCATCGGTCGCCTTGCCCGAATACGCGCTGGATCTGCTCAAGCAAATTGGTGAAGCGGCGGGCGCGTCGCAGCGCGGCATCGTGCTGCGCGGCGAGATCGCGGCAGTGCAAACCGGGCTCGACAGCGCCATTCCCTTCGGGCTGTTGATTGCCGAACTGGTGGGCAACGCGCTCAAGCACGGCTTTCCGCAAATGGCGCCGGGCGAAATTCGCGTTGTGCTCGAACCCCACGAGCAAGGCGCATTGCTGACGGTGTCGGACAACGGCGTGGGCCTGAAAGAAAGTTTTGACTTGGCCGCGCCGCGCACCATGGGCTTGCAACTCGCCGCCAACCTGGCGCGCCAATTGGGCGGCGAGTTGAAGGCCAGTTCGAGTCAAGGCGCGGCATTCAGTGCGGTACTGACCCGGCTGTAGCGGGCCACCCCAACGAACACAAGGAAATGTGATGCGCAAGTCGTCAATTCTGGTGGTGGAAGACGAGGCGGTGGTCGCCCTCGACCTGAAGATGCAGCTCGAAGACCTGGGCTATGACGTCGTGGGCATTGCCGACAACTCCGTTCAGGCCCTCGAGCTGGCGCGACGACACCGCCCCGACCTGACGCTGATGGACATCAAGCTCAAGGGCAACATCGACGGCATCGAAACGGCCGGCACGATGCGGCTCGAACTGAACCTGCCGGTGATCTTTCTCACCTCGTTCAGTGACAGCCAGACGGTGCGCCGCGCGGCGGAAACCGCCCCATATGGTTACCTGACCAAGCCGTTCCAGATCAAGGAACTGACGGCCGGCGTGGAGGTGGCGCTGTACAAGTCGAGCATGGAGCGCCGCGAGCACCACGCCGACCGCTGGTTCGCATCCACCTTGCGTTGTGTGACCGATGGCGTGGTAATGACCCTGCTCGACCAGACCGTGCGCTTCATAAACCCGGCTGCCGAAGCCCTGACCGGCTGGGCGTT
>JAYSYW010000153.1:0-4884 GCA_043727255.1 Rhizobacter sp.
CTGTTGATGGGCGACCGGGCCGCACTCGGCCAGCCCACGCGCTTCGCTGAAGACTGGGCTCGGCGCGCATTGGGCCCCGTGATGAAGCTGTTGCCCGCCGCCGTGCGCCCGATCGGAGCGCAGCAGGTGGCACAGGCCATGGTCCGGGCAATGACCTCGTCGGCATTGGGCCTTCAGCGCATGCGCTCCGCCGCGATGCAAACTGCGCGCGACTGACCTCGGCGTTTTGTCACGGGTTGTTGCGAGGCCGGTCCATCACACCGCCATCGCTTGCAACTTGACGCGCCTCGACACATCCAAGCGACGCCCCCCCGGGTACCGTCGCGCGAACTTTGGAGCTGCAAGATGAAAACACCATGGCACACCGCATGGCAAGGGCCCGACGTCGTGGTCTTTCGAGACGATGTGGAAGTGGACCGCTTCACCGCCGCTGAAGCGAAGCGGGTGATCTTCGTTCACAGTGGCGCGGGCGACACCCCGGGCGACCTGGCCTTTGCCGTGGTTGAACTGCCCACCGAGTTCATCCTCTTCCCCGCTGACACCGGCTTTGCCGGCAGGGTGCATTTCGAGCGGGTGAACTTCTGGGAAGAAAAGCAGTGCGTGTTCTGGGTGCCCGAGTCGCGGGCACCGCTGCCGGGGCGCCTGCGCCGGGGCCTGTGGCTGCTGGGGTCGTCCATGCCGTCGTACCGGCGTGTGCCCCATGCCGACTTGGCCGCGAGCATTGAGCGCTGGCCTCTCACCGGCCCGCAGACCTGGGAACAGCGCAAGTGGGAACGCATTGCGCAGAGCCGGCCATTCGGCAGCAGCCAGCCGGCAGCGCTGGATGCGTTGACAAACAAGCGACGCGCGTAACGCCGAGCCATCCACAAAACACCCGCAAAAAAACCCGGCCAAGGCCGGGTTTTTGTCTGCTGAGGCTGGGCTCAGGCGGCTTTCTTTTCTACCTTGGCCTTGGCCTTCGTCGCCTTCTTCACCACCGGCTTCTTGGCCGGTTCGGCCTTGGCGGCCGATGCTGCGGGCGCGGCGGGCATTGCCGGGGTGGCTTGGGCAAAAGCGCCCAGTGAGAAAGTGGCGGCGATCAGGGCGGCGACGAGCTTGTGCATGGAAGACTCCTGGGTCAGTCAGCAGAGCGATGTGCTCGCAGCCAACAACGCCCACTTCAATCGGGCGGTTGACGCCTCAGATGAACTTCTCGCGTGGCCACTGAAACGCGGTGGCTGTGCCCGTCACTCGAACCGACCTTCGCGCAACCACTTGGTGGCCACCCATTTTTCGCCCGCCGTGACCGGCGCCCCGCCGTGCAGCGTGCGTGTGGCGGGCAGTGGCCGGTCGTAGCTGAAGAACACCGCGTTGCCCTTGACCGGAGCCACTTCGAGCTTCACGTCGGGGAAAGTGGTGGCGCCGCCGCACTCGGGCGTGTTGAGGTAGGTGACGATCGTGGCCACCCGTTGCCCACCGCGTTTCAAGATGAGCGGAGTGCCCGGTTGTGCGGGGTCGAAGTAGTCGTAGTGCGGCTTGTATTCGGCGCCTGGTTGGTAGCGCAGCACCTGCAAACCTTCACCGTTTTCGACCGGCCAATTGAGCAGCGCGCCAATGCGCTTTTCGATGCGCTCGCACAGTTCGTTCTCGCCCCGGTCGAAGAACATGCCTTCGCTGGTGCGGGCCACGTTGACCTCGCTCGCGCCTGTGGTGATGACCACGGTTTCAGATCGCGCCAGCCGCACCCTCGCCAGTGCCACGAGCTGGTCGCATTCATCAGCAGTCAACAGGTTGCCGAACACCACCACACGCGGTTCGCGCATCGTCATCACGATCTGCACGGTGTGGCCATCAACCGTGACCGATGCTGGTGATTCGGCCAGCGCCGGTTCGGGCACTTGCACGGCCGGCATGGCGGCCAGGTTGGCGGCCAGCGCGGGTAGCGTGGCGGCGTCTTTCAAAAAGCCGTGCAGTGTTTCTTCAAGGGCGCTGATGGCCACTTCTTCGGTCCAGCCGCTGTCCACCATCGACTTCAGCACGTCGATGGGGCTGCGGGCGGCCTTGGCTTGGTCAACGATCCACTGCCGGAGTTCGGGTGTGATGTTTTGCTGGCTCATAAAGACATTCTGCCGCGTCGCAAAACCCTGGCTCCATCGGGCAGGTTGGGCTGGCTCACGGCATTTGGGGGCAACTGCCCAACGTCACGCCGATACCGCTTCTTGCCGCCGACGGAACACCAGCCGGTCAGGTTCGGAGTCCTTCGCATCAAAGGCGTAGCCGTCGAGGTTGAAGCGTTGCAGCGATTCGGGCGTGCGCAGGCGGTGCTGAATGGCATAACGCGCCATCAGCCCACGCGCACGTTTGGCGAAGAAGCTGATGATCTTGTAGCGGTCGGTCTTCCAGTCTTCAAACACGCACTCGACCACACGGGGCTTCAGGGCCTTGCGATCAACTGCGCGAAAGTATTCCTGCGAGGCCAGGTTGACGATCACCGGCGAAGGGTCATGGGCCAGCCGTTGGTTGAGGTGCTTGCACAGCGTGTCACCCCAGAAGTCGTACAGGTTCTTGCCCCGCTCGGTGGCCAGCGCGGTGCCCATTTCCAGGCGGTAAGGCTGTAGACGGTCAAGCGGGCGAAGCACACCGTACAGGCCGCTGAGGATGGCCAGGTGCTGCTGTGCCCAGGCCAAATCATCGGGCGACAACTGGGGCGCTTGCAAGCCGTCGTACACGTCGCCATTGAAGGCCAGGACGGCGGGTTTGCTGTTGCGAGAACCGGCGCGGCGCGACCATGCGGCGTAGCGCGCGACGTTCAGTTCGGAGAGCGCGGCCGAAAGGGACATCAGCTCGGAAATGTCGGCCGCCGATTTGGGCTTGAGCACCTCGATCAGTTCGGCCGAATGCGCCAGAAACTGAGGCGTGGTGGCCGCCTGGGTGATGGCCGGATCAACGGGGGTGTCGTAGTCAAGCGACTTGGCGGGGGACAACAAAAACAGCATGGGCACGGAGGGGGTTCGAGGCAACGGCAGACAGAAAAACAGCAGGCCAGACAGGCCTGCCGCACTCTACCCAAACCGCGCTGCCCGCCGGGCACGCTGTGGGCGAGCTCAGTTCGTCGCGTCCTTGACCTTGTCGCCCGCCTTTTCGATCTGGTCACCGGCTTTGCCAGCGGCGTTGTCGATGCTCTTGCCTGCACGCTCGGCCGGGCCCTCGGCGGGTTGGCAAGCGGCTGTTGCAATCGACAGTGCGGCAACGAAGACGTAGAGGAAAGACTTGGGGTTGATCATGACGGGGGCTCCTGAGGCGGGTGTCGAATGGCGGTTGCGGATCGGAGGGGGCTTTCCACTCGACATCAAGCCCGCCACCGTTGGA
Source organism: Rhizobacter sp. (assembly GCA_043727255.1). Taxonomy (GTDB): domain Bacteria; phylum Pseudomonadota; class Gammaproteobacteria; order Burkholderiales; family Burkholderiaceae_C; genus Rhizobacter. The sequence goes on from JAYSYW010000153.1 coordinate 3,349, forward strand.
ATGAACTGTAAGAAGGCGGCCCGGCTTTGTCGTTCAGAGGCCGACGGGTTCGGACGTGCGCGCTGTCCTACAACCCTGCTGCTGGGTGGGGCTCTTGGCCGGCGTGGGTGTGCGCCGCATCCGGGGGTTGGATGCGCCCAGAGGCCATTCAGAGGGGTGGGCTTTGGTGGCATGCACCCGGGCCGGCAACTCAACCGCCATGGCGTCGATGACGCCATGCATGCCCTTCCCCCCAAAGACCCATGGCGCAGCGGCGGGCGTGGCAGGCAACAGCGCTTCAGTGGAAGTCGCGGCTGTGGGTCACCAAGCCATTGAGCAGGGCCGAATGGTCGATCAGGCGGGTCGCCACCAAATGCATCACGGCGCGATCACCCTCGCCTTGGCGCTGCCACTGGCCGTACACCGTAAGCAGGGTGGCACTCAGCAGCGGCCGGCGCTGGGCCTCGGCCACACGTGGCCAGACGACGACGTTCACCGCGCCGGTTTCATCTTCCAGCGTGATGAAGATCGTGCCCTTGGCCGTTTCGGGCCGCTGGCGATGGGTGACGAGCCCGCTGGCCCGCGCCAGCCGGCCGCTGGGGTAGGTGCGCAGCACGGCGGCGGGCTGCACCTTGAATTCACTCAAGGCGTCACGCAACAGCGCCAGCGGGTGGTGCTTGAGGCTCAGGCCCAGGGCTTGATAGTCGGCCAGCGTGTCTTCGGCGGCCTGCGGTGCTTGCAGTTCGACCGGCGCTTCGTGCACACGGGTGACGTGCAGCAAGGCGGTGGGCCGGGTGTCAATGCCCGCCACTTGCCACACGGCCTGGTGCCTGTGTCCACTGAGCGCGTGCAGCGCATCGGCGCGCGCCAAGGCATCGAGTTCGTGGGCGCTCAACGCGGCACGGCGTGCCAGGTCTTCGACGCTGCAGAACGGCGCGTGGCGCCGGGCGTCATCGATGCGCCGGGCGGCTTCTTCGGGAAAGCCAGCGATGCGGTTGAAGCCGAGGCGCACCGGGCATGGCGGCGGCACATGAACGACGAGCTTGTGGGCAGGCGGTGGTGAGCCGTTCGATTCGTGCAGCGAAACCTGTCCTGGGCCTGTATCTCCGACTGTCCTGAGCCTGTCGAAGGAAGCAAGCCCTGCTTCGTCTTGTGCGGCCCCTTCGACAGGCTCAGGGCGAACGGGAATGGAGGTTTGCGATGAATCCGCGCCGCAAGCGGCCTCAGCGAGGCCTTCTCGCCCCTCTTCACGCACTTGTTCATGCATCTGTTTAGGCACCGGCTCATGCATCTGTTTAGGCTCATGCATCCGTTTAGGCACCTGTTCATGCACCTGTTCATGCACCCGTTCCCACTCGCCCTGAGGTGGCATGTTCGACCGCCCTGAGGTATCGAAGGAAGGCTCACGCCCTTGCACCCCGGCCTCTTCGCCCATCACCAGCACCGACTCCCACCCGCTCACCGTCACATCCACCGGCAGCACCCGCACCCCGTGCTCGCGCGCGTCGCGCACCAATTGGGCCGGCGCATAAAAGCCCATGGGCTGGCTGTTCAGCA
>JAYSYW010000154.1:0-4884 GCA_043727255.1 Rhizobacter sp.
GGCGGCTTTCGTCCGCCCTGAGAACGAGCTGCACGTCAATCGCCAGCGCCGGCTCAAGTGCCTCGTCGAGCCGCCGATAGACGACCCCGACCCGGGAAGCCGCCTGCATCGACGAAGGGCACAGGGCAAGCCCCTCGCCGGCGGCCACGGCTGCCAGCAGCCGCGTGAAATCGGTCGGCTCGGGCCGGCGCGGCGCCGCGTACCCACACGCCGAGAAGACGCGTTCGCACTTGTCGTAAAACGCTGGGTTGTCGGCCCGGGTGAACCAGAACAGCGGCGTGTCGCCCAAATCGCGCAAATGCACACGCGTGTTCGATGCAGCCGGATGGCCTGCGGCCAACGCGACGACCATGGTTTCGCGCGAAACCGTTTCCACACGCAATTCATCGGGCGGCGCGACGATGTCTCCGACGATGGCAATGTCCAGGCGGCCGTCCTTGACACGCTGAACCAGGACCTTCGAGTAAGCGTGTTCGAGGTGCATGCCCTCGGTGGGCGCGGAACCTTCAGCGCTTCCGACCAGGCCGGGGAAGGCGGAGAAGTCGATGACGCTGGTCATGCCGATGCGGACCCGAGGGGCCTGGGACTGCCGCTCTTCCGCCTGACTTTGCAGGGAGACGACCGCCTCGTCCAACGACGCCAGGATCGCGTGCACGTCTTTCTTGAAAGCCAGACCAGCAGGGGTCAAGCGGACGCGGTGGGTGTCGCGCTCGATCAACTGCACGCGAAGCAGTTCCTCAATGCCTTGGATCTGCCGCGACAGGGGTGGCTGAGACATGTTCAACACCTCGGCGGCACGCCTGAAATTCAGTTCCTGCGCGACTGCAATGAAGCACTGCAACGCTCGCAGGCTGGGCAAGTGGTTCGAGAGGATGCGCATGGGCAAGCTGCCGCGGCTGAGCGAAAAGGGGACTGCGGTGGGCAAGCGATCTGACGCCAGGCACGCGGGCATGCACGTGCCCGGCGATTGTGTGTCTTCCTGGGGTAAACGCGGACGCTAGACCTTGCCCGATCAAGGCCATGCCCGGCCTGCCCACCAAGTCAGCCGCGATGGCAACGGCATGCCGAAAACGAGGGTCATCGGCCTGGCATGAGGATCCGTGGGTCGGCGTCAGCGGGGGCCGGCAATGCGCGGTGTGTCCACGTGCACGTCGCCGCATTGCGCGCGGTGGCGCAAGGCGTGGTCGATCAGCACCAGGGCAAGCATGGCTTCAGCGATGGGCGTGGCGCGAATGCCCACACAGGGGTCGTGGCGGCCGAAGGTTTCGACCGTCGCCGAGTGGCCCTGCAAGTCGATCGACTCGCGCGGACTGCGGATCGAACTGGTGGGCTTGATGGCAATGCTGACGGTGATGTCTTGCCCGGTCGAAATACCACCCAGCACGCCACCGGCGTTGTTGGTCTTGAAGCCGGCAGCCGTCATCTCGTCGCCGTGGGTGGTGCCGCGCTGCGCCACGCTGGCAAAGCCGGCGCCGATCTCGACACCCTTCACCGCGTTGATGCCCATCATCGCGAAGGCGATGTCGGCGTCGAGCTTGTCGTACAGCGGCTCGCCCAGGCCCACCGGCACTTGGTGCGCCGACACGCTGATGCGCGCACCGCACGAGTCGCCGTCTTTGCGCAAGTCGTCCATGTAGGCCTCCAGCCGGGCGATGTCGCTGGCGTTGGCGGCGAAGAACGGGTTGTTGGGAATGTGGTCGAGCGACTCGAACGGGATCGCGATGTCGCCCAGTTGAGTCATGTGGCCCGAAAACGTGGTGCCGTACTGCTGGTGCAACCACTTGCGCGCCACCGCGCCAGCGGCAACTGCTGGGGCCGTCAGGCGGGCCGACGAACGGCCGCCACCGCGAGGGTCACGAATGCCGTATTTGTGCCAGTAGGTGTAGTCGGCATGGCCCGGGCGGAAGGTTTGAAGGATGTTGCCGTAGTCCTTGCTGCGCTGGTCGGTGTTGCGAATCAACAGGCAGATCGGCGTGCCAGTGGTTTTTCCTTCGTACACGCCCGACAAGATTTCGACGGCATCGGGTTCGTTGCGCTGCGTCACGTGGCGCGAGGTGCCGGGGCGGCGCCGGTCGAGCTCGGGTTGGATGTCTGCTTCAGACAACTCCATTCCCGGCGGGCAGCCATCGATCACGCAGCCAATGGCCGGGCCGTGGGACTCACCGAAGGTGGTGACGCAAAACAGGGTGCCGAGGGTGCTGCCAGACATGGAGGGATGGGCGCCTCGCTGGCGAGGCCATGGCGGGCTGAGCTGAAGGAGCGGCGATTTTACGTTCGGCTCAGCGCCTCAAGCCCGCGCCTCAAGCCCGATACAGCGCAAGGGTCGCTCGCTGGGCAACGGGCGGGTTGACCGCCCCAGTGTCGCAACGCAGCCTCGCAGGCTCACAGGGTGAGCCGGGGCGCTTCTCGTTCGGTGCCGGGCTCTTCGACCGGCCAGTCACGGATGTAGGCCTTGAGCATGCGGTTCTCGAAGTCTTGGCTGTCCACCACGGCCTTGGCGACGTCGTAAAACGAAATCACGCCCATCAAGGTGCGCTGCGTCATCACGGGCATGTAGCGCGCGTGGCGCTCGATCATCATGCGGCGCACTTCGTCGATTTCGGTGTCGGGGGTGCAGGTGAGCGGGTGGTCGTCCATCACGCCGCGCACCGTGGATTCGCCCACCGTGCCGCCATTGCGAACCACGGCCTGAATGACCTCGCGGAAGGTGAGCATGCCCACCAGATCGCCGTGGTCCATGACGACCAGCGAACCGATGTCGCGTTCGGCCATCGCGCTCACGGCGTCAGCAAGCGATTGATCGGGAGAAGCAGTGAAAAGCGTTCCGCCTTTCACGCGCAAGATATCGGCGACTTTCATGCGAGGCCTCCTCGTTGGATGGCGAAACGCTGGCTGAACAAGCGGGTTGGCGCACAGCCGAACCTGCCAAGTGCGGCTCAATATAGCCCACATTTTTCGGGCTGCAACCCCGGTTTGCCACCCACCAAGGGCAGCGGCTGAACGCCTGTCAACGCACGACGTCGGCCAGCGACATCTCGTCAAAATGCGCCCGTTCCCAGAAGCTGCGCAAATCGGAACCGGGTTCAAGCAGCAGCTTGCCGAGCAGAGGTTGGGCCGGGGTGACAGCCGGATCGCACAGCAGAACATAGCGGGCGGCCCCCTCTTCCTCCAGGCGCCCCACCCAGTCAATTTCGACGAGCATGTCGAGCAGGGGTTCAATCTGCAGCGGGTCGGTGCGCATTTGTTCGGACAGCTTCGCGGCACTCAGGCCATGCGTGGCCTGCACGCGGGCATGCGCCAGGGCGCGCAAGATGCCCACCGCCAGGTGGAAGCGGAAACCCGGCACCTGGGCCCGGCGCACCACCCGCATTTGAAGGCTGGGCGCATAGGCCGCGATCACCGCCCCCAGCAGCACGATCACCCAGCCGAGGTAGATCCAGATCAGCAAGATCGGCACGGTGGCGAACGCACCGTAGACGTTGGTGTAGGTGGGCACGGTGCCCAGATACCAGGTGAGCAGCTTCTTTGCCAGCTCGAAACCCACCGACACGAACAGCCCGCCCGCCCACGCATGGCGCCATTGCACATGCGTGTTGGGAACGTAGTGAAACAAGCCCGCCATGGCGGCGGCCAGCACGGCGAATTCAAGGGTGTTCAAGACGAAGGCCACGCCGCCGGGCAATGCGACCGCCATGCCCTTCGGCGCATTCAGCACATACGAGGTCATGGTGAGGCTGACCCCGAGCAGCAGCGGCCCGAGCGTCACCGAAGCCCAGTACACCAACACCCGTTGAGCGAAGGGGCGCGGCTTGCGCACCCGCCAGATGGCGTTGAGCGTGCGGTCGATCGTGAGCATCAACGCGACGGCGGTGAACACCAGCACCACCAGCCCGGCGGTGCCGAGCCGGTTGGCTTTCGATGCGAACTGTGTCAACGCACCGAGCACGGGTTTGGCGATGGTGTCGGGCACCAGGCTTTGCAGAAAGTACGTCTGCAGCGCGCCTTGAAACTTGGCGAACATCGGGAAGACGGTGAACAGCGCCAGCATCACCGTGGCCAGCGGCACCAGCGAGATCAGCGTGGTGAAGGTCAGGCTGCCAGCGGTGAGGCCCAGGCGGTCTTCACGGAAACGTTGACGCAGCGTACGCAGCGTCTCCAGCCAGGGCCAGCGCTGCAGCGTGGCCAGCAACTCGGTGGCGGGCTCTTGCCACCGCGCGCGAAAAGGCCGGGGAAGGTTCATTGGGCGCGCTGCGTTCGGCAAGAACGGGTGAGGTCGAAAACAACGCGGGGGCGGGGGTGGAAGTGCATGCGGCAAAGCCCGTGGGGTGCAGGCCGTGAATGGCCTTTGAATGGCCATCGAATAGCCATTCAAAGGCCAGAACAGCGGACCACAGAACGGCAAGAGGCGGAGGTGCTGGCATCATAGCCAGCGATGAATCCTGCCCTGCCCTCCCCTCCCCCCGCCCTGCCCCCCTTCATCAGCCGAACCCGCGCCCTTGCGGTGGGCAGTTTGCTGGGGTTGATCGTGCTTGGCCTGGCGTGGGAGCTGTGGCTGGCGCCTGTGCGCCCTGGCGGTTCCTGGCTCGCGTTGAAGGTGTTGCCCTTGACGTTGCCGTTGGCCGGTTTGCTGAAGAACCGCATGTACACCTACCGCTGGGTCAGCCTGCTGGTGTGGTTGTACTTCGCCGAAGGCGTGGTGCGCGCCACGAGCGACCGTGGCCTTGGCGTCCCGCTCGCCATCATTGAAGTGCTGTTGTGCCTGACGCTGTTCACCGCATGTGCGATGCATGTGCGCTGGCGCCTGCGCCACCCCACGCGGCCTCAGCCATGAACGCGCTGCTGCAGGCCCTGCGCGCGGCACTGGGCGATGCCCAGGTGCTGACC
>JAYSYW010000155.1:0-10684 GCA_043727255.1 Rhizobacter sp.
AAGCTCGTGCCCGGTGCGATGGAAAACTTCAAGATCACCTACCCCGGCGACTTTGCGCTCGCCGAACGACTGCTGAGGACGAGAGCATGACGATGCCGAGACTGGTGCCCAAGTGGCGCGTGGGCGAGGGTTGGGACACGCATGCCCTGGTTGAAAACCGCAAGCTGATTCTGGGCGGCGTGGAGATCCCGCACACCCACGGCCTGCTGGGCCATTCAGACGCCGACGCGCTGTGCCACGCCATCACCGACGCCTTGCTGGGCGCCGCCGCCATGGGCGACATCGGCAAGCACTTTCCCGACACCGACCCGCAGTTTCACGGCGCTGACTCATTGGCCCTGCTGGCCGAAACCTCGCGCCGCGTGCGCCTGGCCGGCTGGCAGATCGGCAATGTGGACAGCACCATCGTGGCCCAACTGCCCAAGATGGCGCCGCACATTCCGGCCATGCGCCAGCGCATCGCCACGGCGCTGGGCGTGCCGATCGACCAGGTCAACGTGAAGGCCAAGACGGCCGAGAACATGGGACCGGTGGGCCGAAAAGAGGCGATCGAGGCGCGTGCCGTGTGCCTGCTGCTGAAGGCTTGATGCTCGCCCGAAAGCCGAGCGCCGCGCCCGGCTGAAGACGCATGGCCCTCGACATCGACACCCTGGAAGCGCTGCGCCGCCAGCACCCGGCCTGGCGCCTGCTGCTGGCCGATTCGGCGGCGCTGGTGGCGAGCTTTCTGCACCGCGTGTTCGTGGTGCCCAACCGGCGCGTCATGGCCCAGGCCGACCTGTCCGAAGCGCTGGAAGACACGCTCTATGCCGTGCGCGAGCAGCGCGGCGGCAACGTCTACCCCAAGGCCGCGCTGGAGTACCTGAACGACTGGGCCGCGAACGACAAAGCCTGGCTGCGCAAGTTCTACCCACCGGGTTCGGACGAACCGCACTTCGACCTGACCCCGGCCACCGAGCGTGCGCTGGCCTGGCTGTCCACCTTGAGCGAGCGCAGCTTCGTGGGCACCGAGTCGCGCTTGCTCACGCTGTTCGACCTGCTGCGGCAGATGAGCGAAGGCAGCGAAACCGACCCCGAAGCCCGTGTGCGCGAGCTGCAACGCAAGCGCGATGAGATCGACGCCGAGATCGAACGGGTGCGCGCGGGCGACCTGACCTTGCTGGGCGACACGGCGATCAAGGAACGCTTCACGCAGTTCGCCGGCCTGGCGCGCGAACTGCTGGCCGACTTTCGCGAGGTCGAGCAAAACTTTCGCGGCCTCGACCGCCGCGTGCGCGAGCGCATTGCGCTGTGGGACGGCAGCAAGGGCGCGCTGCTGCAAGAAATTCTGGGTGAGCGCGACCTCATCAGCGAGTCTGACCAGGGCCGCAGCTTCCGTGCGTTCTGGGACTTCCTGATGTCGCGGGTGCGGCAGGAAGAGCTGACGCAACTGCTCGACCGCGTGCTGCAACTCGACCCGGTGGCCGAGATGGCGCCCGACCCGCGGTTGAGGCGCGTGCACTACGACTGGCTCGAAGCCGGTGAACACGCGCAACGCACCGTGGCCCTGCTGTCGCAGCAGTTGCGGCGCTTCCTTGACGACCAGGCGTACCTCGAAAACCGCCGCATCATGGACATCTTGCGAGCCATTGAGGCCGGCGCCCTGGCCGTGCGCGCGCAGCTGCCGGCCGGCGACTTCATGCACATCGACGAGACCGCGCCGAGCATCGAGCTGCCCATGGAACGCCCGCTGCACAGCCCCCCGCTGAAGCTGTCGCTCGCCAGCGCCGCCATTGATGCGGGCGATGAAAACCTGGACGCAGCCGCGCTGTATTCGCAGTTCATCGTGGACAAAGCGGCGCTGGCCCGGCATGTGCGGCAAAGCCTGCAGCAACGCTCGCAGGTCACACTGGCCGAGCTGCTGGACAGCCGGCCGCTGCAACAGGGCCTGTCCGAATTGGTGGCCTACCTGAGCCTGGCCACAGAACCGCGCGCGGGGGTGAAGGCGGTGATCGACGACACGGTGGAAGACCACGTGGCCTGGGTGGCTCCCGGTGGTCAACCCAAGAGCGCGCGGCTGCCACGGGTGATCTTCTCGAAATGACAACCATGACGACGACGAGCGACGAAACCACGCCCACGCACACGCCCGCTCTGGCCCCTGCACCGGCCACGGCCGACCTGTCGGCGGTGCTGGTGCCCTTGCTCAAGGGCGTGACCTACCGCACCGACGACGCCGCGCACTGGAGCGCGCTGCTGCAACTGCAGGGCCGGGTGCGTGACCACGTGGCGGTGCTGGGCCTGGAGCTGATGCTCGACGAGGCCGAGGGCTACGCCTTCCTGCGCTCGCGCCCCGAGCCCGAAGACGAGGCCGCGCCGAAGCTGCCCCGTCTGGTGGCACGCCGGCCGCTGTCGTTCGCGGTGAGCCTGCTGCTGGCCTTGCTGCGCAAGAAGCTGGCCGAATTCGACGCGTTGGGTGCCGACACGCGGCTGATCCTGTCGCGCGAGCAGGTGCTCGAGCTGCTGCGGGTGTTCTTGCCCGAAGGCAGCAACGAGGCCCGGTTGATCGACCAAGTCGACACCCACCTCAATCGCATCATTGACCTCGGCTTCGTGCGCCGCCTGCGCGGGCAAGACGCGATGTTCGAGGTGAATCGCATCTTGAAGGCCTTCGTCGATGCGCAATGGCTGGCCGAGTTCGACGCCCGGCTGGCGGCTTACCGCGCGCAGCTTGAAGGCAAAGCGGGGCCGCACGATGAAGAATGAATCCTTGCCGCTCGACTTTGCGGCCGACGAAGCCTTGTCGGGCTTTCGCCTGCAACGGCTGGAGGTCTTCAACTGGGGCACCTTCGACGGCCGCGTGTGGACGCTGCGCGCCGACGGCCGCAACGCGCTGTTGACCGGCGACATCGGCTCGGGCAAATCGACCCTGGTGGACGCCGTCACCACCTTGCTGGTGCCCGCCCACCGCGTGGCCTACAACAAGGCCGCCGGCGCCGAGGCGCGAGAGCGCAACCTGCGCAGCTATGTGCTTGGCCACTACAAGTCGGCGCGCAGCGAGCTGGGGGGCTCGGGCAGGCCGGTGGCGCTGCGTGGGCCGAACAGCTATTCGGTGATCCTGGCGGTGTTTCACAACGCCGGCTGCGACGAGACCGTGACCTTGGCCCAGGTGTTCTGGCTGAAAGACCCGCAGGGCCAGCCGCTGCGGCTGTATGCGGTGGCCGAACGCGGTTTGAGCATCGCCACAGACTTCGCCGATTTCGGCACCGACATCACCAAGCTGCGCAAGCGCCTGCGTGCCGGTGGCGCAGTGGTGCATGACGCCTTCACGCCCTACGGCTCGCAGTTTCGGCGTCTCTTCGGCATTGAAAACGAACAGGCGCTGGAGCTGTTTCACCAAACGGTGTCGATGAAATCGGTGGGCAACCTCACCGATTTCGTGCGCAGCCACATGTTGGAGCCTCTCGACGTGGCGCCACGGGTGGCGGCCTTGATCGCGCACTTCGACGACCTGAACCGCGCGCACGAGGCCGTGCTGAAGGCGCAGGCCCAAGTGGCTTTGTTGCAGCCTCTGGTGGCCGATTGCGAACGCCATGCCGAGCTGGCCGCCACCATCGAACAGCAGCGCGCCGCGCGCGACGCATTGCAGGCCCGCTTTGCCAGCCTCAAGGCCGGCCTGCTGGACGACCGCCTGCAACACCTGGCCGATGAACTGGCGCGGCACGACAGCCACATCGATCGTCTGAGCACCCAGCAACGCGAGCAGCAGGCCAAAGAGCGCGAGCTGCGGCGGGCCGTGGCCGACAGCGGCGGCGACCGCATCGAGCGGCTGGCGCTCGACATCCAGAACAAAGAAGCCGAAAAACAACGCCGCACCGAAAAGGCTACCCGCTACGACGCGTTGCGGCAGGCCCTGGGCCTGCTGACGATGCACAACGCCGAAGACTTTTTGGCCCAGCGCCCCTTGTGCGAGCCGCTGCGCGAAGCCGTCAGCGAGCGCGAGGCCGCGTTGCAAAACGAACTGAACGAGTTGGGCGTGGCCTTCTCACAGGGCCGCCAAGAGCACGCCGAGCTGTCAGAAGAAATCGCCAGCCTGAAGGCCCGCCGCAGCAACATCGACGCGCGCCAGGTGGCCTTGCGCGCCGCGCTGTGCGAAGGCCTGGGCCTGCGCGAGGCCGACATGCCGTATGCCGGCGAACTGATTCAGGTGCGCGACGAAGAACGCGACTGGGAAGGTGCGGCCGAACGCCTGATGCGGGGCTTCGGCTTGTCGCTGCTGGTGCCCGATGCGCACTACGCGGCCGTCAGCGACTGGGTCGAGCGCACGCAGCTCAAAGGCCGGCTGGTGTACTTTCGCATTCGCCCATCGCGACACGACACGCGCGGCGAGTTGCCCACGCCGCACCCCGACTCGTTGGCGCGCAAGCTCGCCATCAAACCCGATTCACCCTTCTACGGCTGGCTGGAACGCGAAGTGGCGCACCGCTTCGACCTGGCCTGTTGCAGCGGCCAAGACCAGTTTCGACGCGAGGCCCGCGCCATCACCCGCGCCGGGCAGATCAAGGCCCCCGGTGAGCGCCACGAGAAAGACGACCGCCACCGCCTCGACGACCGCAGCCGCTACGTGCTGGGCTGGAGCAACCAGGCCAAGGTTGCCGCGCTCGAAAACAAGGCCAAGGTGTTGCAGGCGCGGCTGGGCGAAACCGGCCAGCGCATCGCTTCGCTGCAAAAAGAGCAGCAGGTCGTGCGCGAGCGCCTGCAGGCGCTCGACAAGCTGGAGGAATACCGCGACTTCGCTGAGCTCGACTGGCGTGGCAGCGCCACCGAGCTGGCCGCGCTGCAAGACGAGAAGCAGCGGCTGGAAGCGGCGTCTGATGTGCTGAAGCTGCTGGCCACCCAACTGGCCGCGATGGAGTCGGCGCTCAACGACACCGCCACCAAGCTGAAAGAGCGTGAAGCCGAACAGGCCCGCACACGGCTCAAGCAAGAGCAGGCGACCACCCTTCGCGAACAGGCGCGGCAACGGCTGGACGCGGCTGACTTCGCCACCCAGGCCGCGCACTTCGGGGCCATCGACGGCTGGCGTGCCACGGCCCTGGGCGAGCACACCTTGAGCGTCGAATCGTGCGACAGCCGCGAGCAAGAAATGCGGCGCTGGCTGCAAGAGCGCATTGATGCCGACGACAAGAAGCTCACCCGCCTGGGCGAAAAGATCGTGCGGGCGATGGCCGAGTACAAGGAGGCCTTCAAGCTCGACACCCAAGAGGTGGACGCCAGCGTGGCGGCCGGCCCCGAGTACCGCGCGATGCTCGACACGCTGAACGCCGACGACTTGCCGCGCTTCGTGGCCCGCTTCAAAGAGCTGCTGAACGAAAACACCATCCGCGAGGTGGCGCACTTCCAGTCGCAGCTGCACCGCGAGCGCGAGACCATCAAAGAACGCATCACGCGCATCAACGGGTCGCTCACCCAGATCGACTACAACCCCGGCCGCTTCATTGCCCTGGAAGCGCAAGCCGCCACCGACGCCGACGTGCGCGACTTCCAGACCGAGCTGCGCGCCTGCACCGAAGGCTCGCTCACGGGCTCTGACGACGCGCAGTATTCGGAGGCCAAGTTCCTTCAGGTGCAGCGCATCATCGAACGCTTTCGCGGCCGCGCGGGCTCGGCCGAAGCCGACCGGCGCTGGGCCGCCAAGGTGACCGATGTGCGCCACTGGTTCGTGTTCGCAGCCAGCGAACGCTGGCGCGAAGACGGCAGCGAGCATGAGCACTACTCCGACTCCGGTGGCAAGTCGGGTGGGCAGAAAGAGAAACTCGCCTACACCATCCTGGCCGCCAGCCTGGCCTACCAGTTCGGACTGGAATGGGGCGCTCAGCGCTCGAAGTCGTTCCGCTTCGTGGTCATCGACGAAGCCTTCGGCCGGGGCTCCGACGAATCGGCCGAGTACGGGCTGCGCCTGTTCAAACAACTGGGCTTGCAGCTGCTGATCGTCACGCCACTGCAAAAGATCCACATCATCGAGCCCCATGTCGCCAGCGTGGGCTTCGTGCACAACGAAGACGGCAGCGCATCGAAGCTGCGCAACCTGGGCATTGATGAATACCGCGCACAGCGCGATGCCGGCAACCCCAGCCATGAGTGACTGGAATGAGTGACTGGACCTCGCCCGCCGACCTGCGCGCCCAGGTGCTGCGGCGCTGGGAACAAGGCGCGTTGTTGGCCGAACTGGTGGCGCCCGGGCCCTTGTTCCCCCTGCGCCTGGCGCTGCGCGTGCCGTCGTCGGCCGACCTGTCCGAGCGCTTCGATGAAGCGCGCGCCTGGGCGGCCGGCCTGCAACAAGGCGGCTCCACCGGCTACCGGCTGGTGATGCGCGAGCTGCGCCACCGCGTCATCGGCCAGAACAGCCTGCCCGCCGAAGCCTGGGTGGACACGCTCGACGACGCGTTGCGCCTGGCCGGCAAGGTGCGCGAGGCGAGGGCGTTCCAGTCGTTGATCAACACCACGCGCGAACGCCAGCCCTTGTTGCTGCCCTGGCTGCGGCGCCAGCCCCTGCGGGCGCTGGCGCTGGCGGCGGTGTGGCCGCAACTGCTTGACCTGACCGGCTGGCTGCAGGCCCACCCGCGCCCCGGCGTCTACCTGCGGCAGGTCAACCTGGCCGGCATCCACAGCAAATTCATCGAAGCGCAGCGCGGGGTGCTGGCCGAACTGCTGGACCTGGCCCTGCCGGCTGAGGCCATTGATGCCCAAGCCAATGGCGCGGCGCAGTTCGCACGTCGCTATGGTTTTCTAGACAAACCCACGCGTGTGCGCTTTCGTTTTCTCGACCCGCGCCACACCGCCTGGGTGCCTGGCACCGATGCCGACTACACGGTGTCGCAGCAGGCCTTCGACCGGCTGGAGCCTGGGGTGAGCCGGGTGTTCATCACCGAAAACGAAATCAACTTCCTGGCGTTCCCGCCCGTGGCCGACAGCCTGGCGGTGTTCGGCGGCGGCTATGGCTTCGACATGCTGGCCCAGGCCGCGTGGTTGCACAGATGTGCGCTGCACCACTGGGGCGACATCGACACCCATGGCTTTGCCATCCTCGACCAGTTGCGTGCGCACTTCCCGCATGCGCAGTCGTTCCTGATGGGCCGCGACACCTTGCTTGCGCACCCCTCGCAATGGGGCGATGAGCCACAGCCCACGCAGCGCGACCTGCCGCGCCTGAACGACGAAGAGCGACGGCTCTACGACGACCTGCGCTGGTGCCGGCTGCGCGACGCGCCGCTGCGTCTGGAGCAGGAACGCATCGCCTTTGGGTTTGTGGAACGGGCGGTGTTGGCGTTGTAGCCAGCACCTACGGCCCCTCGGCGCCCGCGCAGGTCTTGATGCGCTTTTGCCAACGGCTGAGTCAGCTGTTCGTCCGCTTCGGGTTGTTTGAACCGCATCGCTGATGCGTTCGCAGCGGTCACCACAGGTCGAGCGCCGTCACCACCACTGGCTTGCGGGCGCCCGCGCGAACCTTGCCGGCCACGATCTTCTCCAACGTCGGACGGTGTTGCCTATAGAAATCAACCAGGCTCAAGACGTTGTTCGACTGTTCATCGATGGCCTGACAGACCGCGTGCGAAATGAAGGCATCGACATGCTCCTGATCCACTGACACCTGGAAGCGCAGAACGCTGTGGCGCTTGTCCGAGTTTTCGTCGATGGGCATGCGGTTCTCCAAAACCATGGAGCTTGCCCGGCAAATCCAATCTCGGAATTGAGTGCGCTCAATCGCTGATGCGGTTCGCAACGGATTCAATCCAGCGCGAGTCGCAACTCAGCGGTCGATGGTTTGGCGCAAGCAAAGCGCAGATGAAACCCTGTGGCGGGCTGACCGCACGCGCTGCCTTATCAAGATGTAGTGGTCCATGTTTGGCGGCGCTCAAGGCCCTCTCCCCCGACGGTGGCGGTCGGTGCTGATGCACGTCGCGGCGGCGCTGAAGCATCAGTTCATCAGCGGTTTCATAGGGAAAATCGCCGAAAACTATACTTCGGCCATTCACCGATCCTGCCGATACGCCGTGCGAGGTGAACGACCAGTTTTTGACGTTTGGCCACCTCGAAAACCGGGGCGGCTTGCCCACAATCAGCCATTTCAAGCATCCCAGACGCGGACCCAACATGACACGAAAAGCCTTCATCACCGGCGTCACCGGCCAAGACGGTGCTTACCTCGCCGAGCTCCTGTTGTCCAAGGGGTATGAGGTGTACGGCGCCTACCGCCGCACCAGCTCCGTCAATTTTTGGCGCCTTGACGAGGTGGGGGTCACTGGCCACGAGCGCTTGAAGCTCGTCGAATTCGACCTTACAGACCCTGGCGTGTGCTTGTCGCTGATCCAGCGCATTCAGCCCGACGAGGTCTACAACCTGGCTGCGCAGAGCTTTGTCGGTGTTTCGTTCGAGCAACCCACCACGACGGCTCAGATCACAGGCATCGGCGCTCTGCACTTGCTGGAAGCCATACGCTTGGTCAACCCGAAAATCCGCTTCTATCAGGCGTCCACGTCCGAGATGTTCGGCAAGGTGCAAGCCATTCCCCAATCCGAATCAACAGCGTTTTATCCCCGCAGCCCGTATGGCGTGGCCAAGCTGTATGCGCACTGGATGACCGTCAACTACCGTGAAGCGCACGGGATCTTCGGCGCCAGCGGCATTCTCTTCAACCACGAATCACCGCTGCGCGGGCGCGAGTTCGTCACCCGCAAGATCACCGACGCCATGGCGCGCATTCGCGCTGGCAAGTTGGACGTGCTCGAGCTCGGCAACCTAGATGCCAAGCGCGATTGGGGCTACGCCCGCGAGTACGTCGATGGCATGTGGCGCATGCTTCAGGTTGAACGTCCAGACACCTACGTGCTGGCCACGAACCGCACGGAAACGGTCCGCGACTTCGTGCTCATGGCAGGCAAAGCGGCAGGGTTTGATCTGGAGTTCGAAGGTGAGGCCGAGAACGAGGTTGGCATCGACCGCTCAACCCGCCGGACGCTGGTGCGCATCAATCCCGCCTTCTACCGACCCGCAGAAGTCGAGTTGCTCATAGGTGACCCCACCAAAGCGGAACGCGAGCTGGGGTGGAAGGCTGAAACAACACTCGAGCAGTTGTGCGCTGCCATGGTGAAGGAAGACATTCGCCGGGTCGAGCGCGGCGTATCGTTCTGAGATGACCAACGTGCGCCCTCGCGTTTTGGTCACTGGCCTGAATGGGTTCACCGGCCATCATTTGGCCGATGTCCTCCACAAGGCCGGTTATGACGTGCATGGAACGATCCGCCATGGCGAAGTGCCCGACGAGAGGCACCATGTTGCTGAACTGAACGACCTCGAGAGTTTGCACAAGGTCATCTCCGAGGTGGCGCCGCACCATGTCGTTCACTTGGCTGCGGTGTCATTTGTTGCGCACAGCGACGTCGAAGACATTTACAAAACGAACATCCTGGGCACGAACAACCTGCTGCGCGCACTCACCAATGCGAACGCCGTGGCAGCAGGTTTGAAGACCGTGTTGCTCGCCAGCAGCGCAAACGTCTACGGCAATGCCGGTGTTGACCCAATCACCGAAGAGCAACCGCCGCACCCCGCCAATGACTATGCCGTCAGCAAGGTGGCCATGGAGCAAATGGCGGCACTCTGGGCGGACAAGCTGCCGCTGACCGTTGTTCGGCCCTTCAACTACACCGGCGTTGGGCAATCCAAACAGTTTCTGATCCCGAAGATCGTTGAGGCCTTCGCGCGCAAGGCACCCTCACTGGAGCTGGGCAACATTGACGTGGAACGCGACTTTTCAGACGTGAGAGACGTGGTCCTTGCTTATCGCGGCCTGCTCGAGGCGTCGCCGCGTGGCACCTTCAATGTTTGTTCCGAGCGGGCCTGCAGCCTGCGCGAGGTGCTGAAGCTGGCCACTGACATAACCGGCCATTCGATGAGCATCGAAGTCAACCCTGCCTTCGTGCGAGCGAATGAGGTCAGGCGACTCAGAGGTTCGGCGCAGCGACTGCAAATGGCATTGCCTCAGTGGTCGCCCCGGCCGTTTCGTGAAACCTTGGCGTGGATGCTCGCGGAGGCTGGTCAACAGCATCGGAGTCAATAGCAGCTGCAGTTGCACTGCTGAATTGACATATGCCGGTCATCTGAAGGCAAGGCGGGCGGTTCCAACATCACGGCAATGATCTCAGTGTCGGCTGTTGCCGCCGCAGGTTGTCTCTTGTTTCTGGGCACCTGCTCCACCAACAAATCAATCGTGGTGCAGCGAGTCAGCCCTTCGTCGGTGCACCGGTATCGCGCGCACATGAGGGCGTAGCCATACCGCCGTGCAAATCTCAGAGCACCGGGTTGGTGTGCCGCAAGCTTCTTGATGACGTGCGTGTGTGCCCATGTTGGCGTCTTGTCGATGTGGTCTCCCTCCGCGAGGCGTGCAAGTGGAAGGGCCTCGCATCGGGTCGTCCGATTCACCCCTCGCTGTGCCGGTGAGCCGTGGGCGTTGCATGGGCCTTCGACTTCAATATACTGTACAAATAAACAGTATCCGAGACCCATGACCCGCATCCCCAGCCCCTACCGCCGCTGCACTTGGACCGTTTGCTGGACCATGTGCGTGAGCGCATTCCGAGGGCATCAGTTGCTGGGGCAACTGCTGTACGGCACGGGCGACGGCCACGAAGGTGGCGGGTGGCCCCAC
>JAYSYW010000156.1:0-10682 GCA_043727255.1 Rhizobacter sp.
CGCGACACCAGCGTGCTGCCGCTGCCGGACATGGTGCAGACGGTGCTGGAAGCGAGTGGACTGCTGGTGCATTACCAGAACGAAAAGGAAGGCGCCGACCGCATTGAAAACCTGGAGCAGATGGTCAATGCGGCCACCCAGTTCGTGCAGGAAGAAGGCTTCGGCCAGGGCGCGCCGGCGCACCTGGGGCCGCGCGCCGAGGCGCAGGCGGGCGCGCCGATCATCAACCAGGACGGGGTCGAGCTGCTTGATGCCGACGCCCCGCTGCCGGCCGTGATGTCGCCGCTGTCGGCGTTCCTGTCGCATGCCTCGCTCGAGGCCGGTGACGCCCAGGCACAGGCCGGTCAGGACGCGCTGCAACTGATGACGGTGCATTCGGCCAAGGGCCTCGAGTTCGACGCCGTATTCATCACCGGCCTCGAGGAGGGCCTGTTCCCGCACGAGAGCAGTTCGCGCGAAATGGATGGGGTCGACGAGGAGCGGCGCCTGATGTACGTGGCCATCACGCGCGCCAGGAAGCGCCTGTACCTGAGCTTCAGCCAGACGCGCATGCTGCACGGCCAGACCCGCTACAACGTCAAGAGCCGCTTCTTCGACGAGCTGCCCGAGTCAGCGCTGAAGTGGCTGACGCCGCGCAACCAGGGCTTTGGCTCGGGCTTTGCGCGTGAATACCAAGCGGCTTGGTCACGTGGCTCGGGGCTCAACTCGATCGTTGGGGTGGGCCGTGTGGAAGCGCCAGCGCCTTCAGGCCCCAAGACCACCAGCCACGGCTTCAAGTCGGGCCAGAGCGTGTTTCACAACAAGTTCGGCGAAGGTGTGGTGGTGACGATCGAAGGGCAGGGCGACGACGCCCGTGCGCAGATCAACTTTGGCCGCCACGGCATGAAATGGCTGGCCTTGAGCGTGGCCAAGCTGACGCCGATCTGAGCCTTTCCAGGCAAAAAAATGCCGCCAGGCAGTAGCCCGGCGGCGCTTCTTTTGCTGAGAGCGACCGTGCCCGTGTGGCTCAGGTGCCGACGACCCCGCCGTCGTCTTTCCAGATCACGACGGTGGACGAGCGCGGCCGCCCTCCCGACGCTTCGGGCCACTGGCAGAAGGCCAGCGGATCGGTTTCCGGTGTTGTGGCGGGGCGCCGTGGGTGGTTGCTGTACTCGCCTGGGTGCTGCACGTTGATGAACAGGTGCTTTTGGTCCGGCGTCCAGGTGATGCCGGTGATTTCGCAGCCCGACGGGCCGACGAGGAAGCGGCGGATTTCCTTGGTTTGTGGGTCGGCCACGAGCATCTGGTTGTTGCCCATGCCGGCGTAGTTGCCGGTGTTCGAGTAGTTGCCGTCGGTCTGGATCCACAGGCGCCCGTTGGCATCGAACGCCAGGCCATCGGGGCTGTTGAACAGGTTTTGCGCGTTCACGTTCGATGAGCCCGCTTGCAGGCCGCCCGCTGGGTGCGCGGGGTTGCCGGCGAGCACGAAGAGGTCCCACTCGAAGGTCAGCGCAGCGGCGTCGTTGCCGGCTTCACGCCAGCGCACGATCTGCCCGTAGATGTTGGCGGCGCGGGGGTTCGCTTCGCTCGTCGCGGTGCGGCCGCTGTTGTTGGTCATCGTCACGTAGACCTCGCCGGTGGACGGGTGCACCGTCACCCATTCCGGGCGATCCATTGGGGTGGCGCCCACCGCATCAGCGGCTTGGCGGGTGTGGATCAACAGCGCGCCGAGATCGGCGAACAGGGTGCCCAGCGTGCCGCCCGCGACCATCGGGGTGTCGAGCTTCAGGGGGATCCACTCGCCGGTGCCCATCATGTCGCCAGCGGTCGCACCGGCGCCGAACTTCGCCACGTACAGCGTGCCGGTTTCGAGCAGGTTGCGGTTGAGTTGCGGCGTGGCTGCGTCGTAGCGGCCGTCTGACACGAACTTGTAGACGTAGTCGTTCGCTTGGTCGTCGCCCATGTAGACCACGACACGGTTGTCGCGTGCCAGCGTCTGGGCGGCGTTCTCGTGCTTGATGCGACCGAGCGCGGTGCGCTTCTTCGGCGCGGCGGACGGGTCGAACGGGTCGATCTCGACGATCCAGCCCATGCGGTTGCATTCGTTCGGCTCGGCGGCGTAGTCGAAGCGCCGGTCGTGCAGCTCCCAGCGGTAGCCGGACTGCAGTGCCGAGACGCCGTAGCGGCGCTTGCTCGCGTCGCGGGTGTCCGTGCCGCTGGTGGTGCCGAAGTAGCCGTTGAAGTTTTCCTCGCAGGTGAGGTAGGTGCCCCACAAGGTGTGGCCATTGCCGCAGTTGTTGACGGTGCCCAGAGACACCTCACCGGCCGGGTCGGCGCTGGTTCGCATCTGCGTGTGGCCTTTGGCCGGGCCGGTGATGACCATCGGCGTGTTGACGTGGATGCGCCGGTTGTAGGCCGACGGAATGACGACCTGCCAGTTGCCGTTTTGCAGCCGCACGTGGGCGACCGACACACCATGTGCATGCTGGCCCTTGCGCACCTGTTCAAGCGACCAGGGCGTGGCACCCGAACGCACGGCCGGGGTGAAGAAGTATTCCTCGTTGATGTACTCGTGGTTCATCACGAGCAGGCCTTCGGTGCTGCTGCCACCGATGGGGAAGAAGTGCATGCCGTCGTGGTTGTCGCCGAACTGCAGGCGCTGGGCTTCGCTGTCTTCGCTGGCATCACCGCGCCAGGCGGGTGAGTTGGTGAACAGCGGATCGCCCCAGCGGCAGAACACGGCCGAGCGATAGCCGGTAGGCACGGTGATCGTGTCCAGCGAATTGGCGGCCACGGCGGCAAAGCCCAGCATCACCGGGGCGGGAGCCGGCGCCGGTGCGACCGGATCGTCATCGCCACCGCCACAGGCCGCAAGGGCGCCGCCCAGGAAGCCAACCGCGCCCACGGCCAAGCCGGCCTTCAGGAAGCCACGGCGCGAACGGGCCGCTTCGACGATGTCGTTGAAATGCGTGTTGCCAGACAGGTTGCTTGCGGTGTCGTCGGGGTCAATATGGGTCATCGGGTGTCCTTCGAGATTCAACTGGTTCAGTGCGAATTCCTCCCTGAACTTCGATGGCGATGATGAAAGTTGGGCGTGACAAAGCCGTGTCGTTTGAATGACGACATGAAGGCAATGGCCAAGGCAGGAGCGCCCACGGTCTGGCGCAGGGCTGCACCGGCGGCAGGCCTGCGCATTGAAAGGCCGGGGGGCGGTGCGAAGCGCCGCAGGCGCCAAGGGGGGCGCTGGTGTCGGCTGCCTTTGGGGGAACTACTCGGTGGGCGGCGGAGGCGAGTCGGGTGTCACCACGTCGATGGTCTTTTCGATCACCTTGCCGGTGACCTTGACGCCGGTGACGACCACCGCGCTGGTCACGTCGATGGCCGCACCGGCCACCGAGGCGCCGAGCGACAGCACGGAGCAACCCGTCAGGGCCAGGCTGCAGCACAGCAGCAGGCGGGTGAAGGTGAAAGCGGGCATGGTGGGCTCCGGAGGGTGGGCGCGGGGGCGCCGCAGGGGTTAGACGCCGACGTCGTCGAACTCTCGGTACACGTCGCGCAGCCACATTTTCAGGCGCTGGCGCTCCATCAGGCCAAGGTGGGCCGCAGCTTCGTCCCTGTCGTGTGAATTTTTCGCCGCCCAGAAGCTGCTGCTCGCGGCGTCGATCTTGTTGATCACCGAGTCGTGCAGCTTGCGCACCGAAACGACCTTGGCGCCGAAGGCCATGGCGCGGGCCTGTTCGCCCGATTGTTCGAGCACGCCGAAGTCGTTGCCTCGCACTTGGTTGCGCACCAGCACGTACTTGAGGCTCGGGCCAAAGCGGTCGAGCAGGCGCTTGAGCAGGTCCACCGAGTCTTTGCCGGAGTCCATGACGTGCCAGTAGAAGATGGACGAGCCCATCTCGTCGGCCAGGTTCAGCACGCCCGATTCGTCCATCCACTTGACCAGCGGGTCGTGGGTTTGCGCGGCCAGGTCCACCAGCACGCGGCGGTCGGGTTGATCAACGGTGGCTTCGATGATGGCGTCGAGCCCTTCGTATTTGTCCACCAGCACCGGCGAGGCGTAGCCGGCATAAAAGCGCATCAAGGCGCCGTGGGAGCGGTCGGTGTCAAAGCCGAGGAAGGGCAACTGGTTGTCGATCATGTACTGGGCCAGGCTGCGCGCCACCAGTGACTTGCCGACACCGCCTTTTTCGCCACCGATGAAATGGATGTTGCTCATTCGTGTTATCTCCTTGCGGTTTGGGTTTCAGCCACGCCCGATGAAGGGCATTTGCGTGGCCATGATCGTCATGAATTGGACGTTGGCGCTGAGTGGCAGCCCGGCCATCTGCACGATGGCATCGGCCACGTGGCGCACGTCCATGCGGGGTTCAACCATCGTCTGCCCGTTGGCTTGCAAGATGCCGGCCGCCATGCGGTCGGTCATCTCGGTGGCGGCGTTGCCGATGTCGATCTGCCCGCAGGCGATGTCGTAGGCGCGGCCGTCGAGCGATGTCGATTTGGTCAGCCCTGTGATCGCGTGTTTGGTGGCGGTGTACGGCGCGGTGAAGGGGCGTGGCGAGGTGGCCGAGATCGAGCCGTTGTTGATGATTCGCCCGCCGCGTGGCGTTTGCGCCTTCATCAGCCGGAAGGCTTGTTGCGTGCACAGGAAGGCGCCGGTCAGGTTCACATCGACCACGCGCTTCCATTGCTCGAAGCTCAGGTCTTCAAGCGGAATGGCCGGGGCGCCCGAGCCGGCGTTGTTGAACAGCAGGTCGAGCCGGCCGAAACGCTGATGGGTCGTGTCGAACAGAGCGCGCACCGATTCGGGGCTGCTCACGTCGGTGGGCACAGCCAACAGGTGTGCGGACAAGTCACCGCCTTGCGCGACCGTTTCCGCCAACGCATCGGCGCGGCGGCCAGCCAGCACCACGCTGTAGCCGGCGTTCAGCAGCGAAAGCGAAACCGCGCGGCCGATGCCGGAACCTGCGCCGGTGACCAGGGCGATGGGGCGGGGCGCATGCGGCATGGTGAAAGCTCCTCAGGCGGTGGGTTCGGGCTCGGCGGTGGCGTCAGACAAAGGGCCCAGCTCGAAGCAGTCGGCAAAGGTGAAGAACAACGAGGCGTAGAACGCGGTGGTGAACAGCAGCGCCACGGGCACAGCCAGCAGGCTCACCAGTTGCGGCGCACCCAGCAGGCCGAAGACCATGCTGCTGCCCAGGGCGATCACCAGCAGCAAGGCCGCCCACGTGAGCCCGTAGATGGTGAACGCGCCCTTGTTGCGCCAGCAGGCCAAGGTGCTGGAGAAGAGCGCCTTCGCGGCGCTTTGCCCGCTCCAGTGCACCAGCGCCGGGGCGTGCCAGAACGGAATGCTCAGCAGAGTGGCCAGGCCAAAGCGGCTGACCAGGCCCCATTGCAGGCGCGGGTCGTTCAGCAGGGGCGCGGCGGTTTCGGGTTCGGCTTTGCCGCTGCTCAACAGTTCTTGCAGTTCGGCGAAGCGGCCGCCGTCGATCCATTCACTGAACGCGATGATGGCCACCGTGCCCACCGCATAGGCGATGCCCAACTTGATGTGCGCGAGCGTGCGCGCCCGGTCCTGGCGCAGCGGAAGAATGAAGAGGCCGGGCAGCGGGAAGCGGTCGTGCAAGGCCAGT
Source organism: Rhizobacter sp. (assembly GCA_043727255.1). GTDB lineage: Bacteria > Pseudomonadota > Gammaproteobacteria > Burkholderiales > Burkholderiaceae_C > Rhizobacter. Next base: position 5,613 of record JAYSYW010000156.1, read on the forward strand.
TGCCCGGCCAGCATGAAGCCCAGCGACACCAGCGGCAGGTAAGCCACCAGCAGCAGCGGGCCGATGAAGGGCACCAGCACCATCACCAGCGCGGCAAACAAGAAGGCGGCGAGCAGGCTTGAAAACGCCAGCGGCTTGCGGCTGAACACCACGAAGCCCTGCCGCGCCCACAGCACGCCTCGGCTGGCCGGCACCGACTGGAGCCGGGTTGTTCGCGTGGCGGCGCTCACTGCGGCACCGGGTGCCAGGGCGCTTCGACCCGCTGGCGCAACACCCGCTCGAAGTGCGCGGGGTCGTGCGCGGTCAGCACGGCGGCGTCGCGTGGCAAGTGGTAGTCCCACAGCCGCGAGATCCAGAAGCGCAAAGCGGCGGCACGCAGCAGGGCGGGCATGAGGCGGGTTTCGTCATGTGTGAGTGGGCGTACCACGCCGTAGGCGGCCACGAAGGCTGCGGCGCGGTCTTCGTCGAGGTGGCCGTTGTCGATGTCGATGCACCAGTCGTTCAGGCAGACGGCGATGTCGAACAGGAAGGTGTCAACGCCAGCGAAATAGAAGTCGAAGAAGCCGGTGAGCGAATGGCCGTCGAACATCACGTTGTCGCGGAACAGATCCGCATGCACCGGGCCGCGCGGCAGGGCGGCGTAAGCGGGTGCGGCGGCAAGCTGCTGCTGGAAGGCCAGCTCGGCTTCGATCAGCGCGCGCTGGGCGTCGGTGAGGAAGGGTGATACGACCGGCACGGTCTGCGTCCACCAGCCCAAGCCACGCAGGTTGGGCTGCTGGCGGGGGTAGTCGCGCCCGGCCACGTGCATGCGGGCCAGCATGGAGCCCACGCTCTGGCAATGGGCCACGTCGGGCGCCAACTGGTGTGAGCCCGGCAGGCGGTTCACCACGGCGGCGGGTTTTCCATGCAGGCTGTGCATGATTTCGCCGGAAGCGTCGGCCTGCGGGTTGGGCACCGGGATGCCATGGACCGCCAAGTGCTTCATCAGGTGCAGGTAGAACGGCAGTTGTTCGGCGCTCAGGCGCTCGAACACCGTCAACACGTATCGGCCTTGCGACGTGTCGGCAAAGTAGTTGGTGTTCTCGATGCCGGAGGCGATGCCTTTGAGCGCCGTCAACTCGCCAATGCCAAGCCGGGACGCCAGCGCGGCGGCGTCATCGAAAGAGACTTCGGTGAAGACAGCCATCAGGTGCGCGCAGACGAAGAATTCATGCCGCGCATTGTAGGCAGCGCCTCTGCGGCTATTCCGCTTTTGGCCTCACGCGCAAGAAGCTCGCGAAGCGCGGCAGGCCGCTGGTGTGCAGGCCGTGGAATCGGTACGTGACGCGGCTGCCGATGGGCGGTGGCCGGTCGCGGTCGGCGTCGCTGAAGCCGGTGCCCAGGCGAAAACGTTGGCCGGTGGGCAGTTGCAGCTGCAGTGCGCCCAGGCGGCCGGCGTGCCGGCCCTTGCCCGGCAGGTGGGCGACGACGGTGGCTTCGGCGTCGTCGTGTGGCTTCAGCTTCAACAGGTCGTCGCTGCGCTCGCCCCGGTAGAAAGACGAGCCTCGGTGCAGCATCAGCCCTTCGCCACCGGCCTTCACGATTTGCTTCATCAGCGTGTGCAGGGCCTGCGTGTCGCGCACTCTTGTTTGTGTCACCGCTTGCACCCAGGGCTGGGCGATCTGGTTCACCGCTGCGCTGAGGGCGGGCAGGCGTTCGTCGAAGCGGCCGGGGTGCGCTGGCAGGTCGAACACGAGGTAGCGCATCTGGCGCCAAGCTTCGTCGTCCGGGGTTTCGCGGGCGGTGGTCGAGGCTGCGAAGTTGAAGCGGCCCCGCCCGGCCCACAGTTCGCCGTCAAGCGGCGTGGTGGGCCAGCCAGCTGTGAACCATGCAGGCGCCGCGACACGCCGGCCGCCGCGCGTGAGCAGTTGCTGGCCGTCCCAATGGCCGCGCACGCCGTCGAGCTTTTCACTCACCCAGTGGTCGGCCAGGTCGATGTCATCCCGGTACACATTGGCCAGCAGCAGCGAAGGCGGCGGTGCGGCCCACAGTGCGTGTGGCGTGGTGAGCAGGCAGCAGAGCAGGAACAGGTGAAGAACGGTGCGCATCACGCAGCGTAGCCAAGCGCCCCCTCGCCGACACTCCCGCTGAGGTGGGGGTGTCGGTGGGGATGCAATGGGCATCGAGAGGGCATCCATGACAATCGAAACCATGAATGCTCCGACCGCCCACGACCCCGACACCCTGCTGCTGGTAGACGGCTCCAGCTACCTCTACCGCGCCTACCACGCGTTGCCCGATTTGCGCAGCCCGGACGGCTTTCCGACCGGCGCGCTGCACGGCATGGTGGCCATGATGAAGCGGTTGCGCGAGCAGTACCCCTCGCGCCACGGCGCTTGCGTGTTCGATGACAAGGGGCCCACCTTCCGCGACGAGTGGTACGCCGAGTACAAGGCCAACCGCACGCCGATGCCTGAAGACCTTGTGCGGCAGATCGAACCTATCCATGAAGTGGTGAAGCTGTTGGGCTGGCCGGTGCTGATGGTGCCTGGCATCGAGGCCGACGACGCCATCGGAACCTTGGCCTGCTCGGCCGCGAAAGCGGGCCATCCGGTGGTCATCTCGACCGGCGACAAAGACTTGGCGCAACTGGTCACCGAGAAGGTCACGCTCATCAACACCATGAGCAACGAACGGCTCGACGTGCCCGGCGTGCTGGCCAAGTTCGGCGTGTCGCCCGAACGCATCGTCGATTACCTGACCCTTGTGGGCGACACGGTGGACAACGTGCCCGGCGTCGAAAAGGTGGGCCCGAAGACGGCCGCGAAGTGGATCACCGAGCACGGGTCGCTTGAAGGTGTGATGGCCGCCGCAGCAGGCATGAAGGGCGTGGCCGGCGAAAACCTGCGGCGTGCGCTCGACTGGTTGCCGCAAGGCCGGCGCCTCATCACCGTCGTGACCGACTGCGACCTGCGCGGCCACGTGATGGACTGGCCGCAGTTCGAGTCGCTGTCGTTCACAGAGATCGACCGCGAGGCGCTGTTGGCCTTCTACACACGCTATGGCTTCAAGAGCCTTCGCCGCGAACTCGAAACCTCGATGGGCAGTGGCGCGGTGGCGGTGCCCGCAGCCGCGCCCGTGGCACCCACGGCGCGGGGCGCGTCGGGCGACCTGTTCGCCGAGCCGGCCGAGCCTGTGGCCGAACCTGTGGCTGCGGCCGCGCCCGAAGGCCGCTACGAGACCGTGCTGACGATGGAAGCGCTCGACGGCTGGATCGAACGCCTGAAGGCCGCGTCGCTGGTGGCGATCGACACCGAAACCAATTCGCTCGACGCGATGCGCGCACACATCGTCGGCATCTCGTTCGCGGTTGAGCCGGGTGTGGCCGCTTACGTGCCGCTGCGCCACAACTACGCCGGCGCACCTGACCAGTTGCCTTTCGACGAGGTGCTGGCCAAGCTCAGGCCCTGGCTGGAAGACGCGCACGCCATCAAGGTGGGCCAGCACATCAAGTACGACCTGCAGGTGTTTGCCAACCACGGCATTGCGGTGCGCGGCTACCAGCACGACACCATGCTGCAAAGCTATGTGCTCGAAGCCCACAGGCCCCACAACCTCGAAAGCCTGGGGGCGCGCCACCTGAACCGCAGCGGCCTCAGCTATGAAGACGTCTGCGGCAAGGGCGTTAACCAGATTCCGTTTGCGCAGGTTGACCTGGACCGTGCCGCGCGTTACTCGGGCGAAGACAGCGAGATGACGCTGCAGGTGCACCAGGCGCTGTGGCCACAGGTTGAGGCCGAGGCCGGCTTGCGCGACGTGTACGAACGCATCGAGATGCCGGTGTCGCACATCTTGCAGCGCATTGAGCGCAACGGCGTGCTGATCGACAGTGCGGTGTTGGCTGCGCAAAGCCAGCAGTTGGGCGAACGCATGATGGCGCTGGAGCGCGAAGCGCATGAACTGGCCGGCCAGCCTTTCAACCTGGGCTCACCCAAGCAGATCGGCGACATCTTGTTCACCAAGCTCGGCCTGCCCGTGGTGAAGAAGACGGCCACCGGCTCGCCCAGCACCGACGAAGAGGTGTTGGCCAAGCTGGCCGAAGACTTCCCGCTGCCTGCGAAGATTCTTGAAAACCGCAGCCTCGCCAAGCTGAAGGGCACCTACACCGACAAGCTGCCGCTGATGGTCAACCCCAACACCGGCCGCGTGCACACCAACTACGCGCAGGCGGTGGCGGTGACGGGGCGGTTGTCGAGCAACGAACCGAACCTGCAGAACATCCCGATCCGCACTGCCGAAGGCCGGCGTGTGCGCGAGGCCTTCATCGCGCCGCCGGGCAGCAAGATCCTGAGCGCCGACTACTCACAGATCGAGCTGCGCATCATGGCGCACATCAGCGGCGACGAAAGCCTGCTGCGTGCCTTTGCTGAAGGCCTGGACGTGCACCGCGCCACCGCGAGTGAAATCTTCAGCGTCAACCTGGCCGAGGTCACGAGCGAGCAACGCCGCTACGCCAAGACCATCAACTTCGGGCTGATCTACGGCATGGGCGCGTTCGGCCTGGCGGCCAGCCTGGGCATCGAGCGCAACGCGGCCGTCAGCTACATCGACCGCTACTTCGCCCGTTACCCGAAGGTCAAGCAGTACATGGACGACACCCGTGTTTCAGCCAAAGAGCGCGGCTACGTCGAAACCTTGTACGGCCGTCGCGTCTACCTGCCCGACATCAACGGCGGCAACGGCCCACGCCGCGCCGGGGCAGAGCGCCAGGCCATCAACGCGCCCATGCAGGGCACGGCGGCCGACCTCATCAAGCTGGCGATGATCGCCGTGCAAGGCGCGCTGGACGCGCAACTGCGTGCCAGCAAGCTGGTGATGCAGGTGCACGATGAATTGGTGCTCGAAGTGCCCGAAGCCGAGCTGGAATGGGCCCGCGTCGAAGTGCCCCGGCTGATGGCCGGCGTGGCCGAACTGAAGGTGCCGTTGCTGGCCGAGGTGGGTGTGGGCGACAACTGGGACCAGGCGCACTGACGCGAGGTTGAGCTGGGGCAGGCTCTGCCGGCAAAGACGCCCCCAGAACCGCCGCGAACG
>JAYSYW010000157.1:0-10677 GCA_043727255.1 Rhizobacter sp.
GGGGCAACCCTCACTTGCGCTCTCCTCTCTGGCTCGTAGTAAAGCGTAGGAGTGGGAACAATTCATTAAGTTCAATCAAGAGTGATTCACTACACTAGAATCATCCGAGGTTTCAGGAGCACCCATGCCGGCCCTTCCCTTTTCTTTCCACGCGCTGCGTCAAGCCACCGCCGTGGCCTGTGTGCTGGCCTCGATGCAAGGCAGCCTGCATGCGCAGCAAGCGGCGGCGCCCGCCCCCGTCGTCGTTGAACCCGAACCCATGACGCGGTCGGCGCTCGATGAGCCACTGTTCTATCAACTGGTGATCGGCGAGTTGGAGTTGCTCTCTGGCCGTGCCGGCGCGGCTTACCAGATCGTGCTCGACGCGGCGCGCAAGACCCGTGACGAGGCCTTGTTCCGCCGCACGGTTCAGATCGCCCTGCAAGCACGGGCCGGCACGCAAGCGCTGGAAGCGGTGCAGGCTTGGCGCACGGCGTCCCCCGATTCACGCGAGGCCTTGCTCTATCACGTGCAGTTGCTGGTGGCCGTGAACCGCTTGGCCGAAGCCCTGGAGCCGATGCGTTCGATGCTGCGCGTTGCACCCGCCGACGAGCGCAACGCAGTGATCGCATCTTTGCCCCGCCTTGTCGGCGCAAGCACCAACAAGCCGCAAGCGGTGGAGCTGCTGGAGCAGGCGCTGCAAGGCGTCGTCAAGGCCCCCGAAACCCGCGTGACAGCAGGCGTGGCACTGGGCCGCGCGAAGCTGGCGGCAGGCGATTCGGCCGGCGCGCTTGAACTTGCGCAACGTGCCTTGACCCAAGAGCCCGGTTCGGACGTGGCAGCGTTGCTGGCACTGGAACTGATGGGCACCACGCCTGCGGCCGAAGCTCTGGTGACCGGCTACCTGGCGGCCCAACCCCGCAACGTGCCGATGCGCCTGATGTACGCCCGCGTGCTGAGCGTCGGGCAACGGTATGCCGAAGCCGCCACCGTGCTCGGCGACGTCACCCGGCTTTCGCCTCAACTGGCCCCGCCTTGGTTGACACTGGGTGCGCTGCACCTCGAACTCAAACGACCCAAGGAAGCCACCGCCGCGCTGACGCAATACCTTCAACGCGTTCAAGCCAGCACTCCCTCGGCGGAACAGACCGCCCCACCGGCACAGGCCACGGAGCTCGTCGGCGATGAGGATGACCAGCAAGAGAGCACCGTCTCCGGCCCCGACCAGGGCCGGACCCAGGCTTACCTGCTGCTGGCCCAGGCCGCCGAGCAGCAGCGTGACTTCAAGGCCGCCGAGGCGTGGCTGGCCAAGATCACCAACCCACAGCGCGCACTGGATGTGCAGTCACGGCGAGCCACCCTGTTGGCGCAACAGGGCAAGTTGAAAGCCGGCCGTGAACTGATCCGCCGCGTGCCCGAGACCAGCACCGACGACGCCCGCGCGAAGCTGGTGGCCGAAGCGCACCTGCTTCGCGAAATGAAGCAATGGGGCGAAGCCAGCACGGTGCTGAAAGCCGCCAGCCAGAAATTCCCCAACGACGTCGATCTGCTGTACGAGCAATCGATGATGGCCGAGAAGCTCAACCGAATGGACGAGATGGAGCGCCTGCTGCGTCGGGTGATCGAGCAAAAGCCGGACCACCACCACGCTTACAACGCGCTCGGCTATTCGCTCGCCGATCGCAACCAGCGCCTGCCTGAAGCACGCGAACTGATCAAGAAGGCGCTCGAACTGGCACCGGGCGAGCCCTTCATCACCGACAGCCTGGGCTGGGTTGAATACAGGCTGGGCAATCGCGGCGAAGCCTTGCGGCTGCTGCAACAGGCCTACCGTTCGCGCCCCGATGTCGAGATCGCCGTGCATTTGGGCGAGGTGCTTTGGGTCAGCGGCCAACGCGAGGAAGCGCGGCGTGTGCTGCGTGAGGCGCGCGAGCGTGACGCCAGCAACGACGTGCTGCGTGAGGCCATCGCCCGACTGAAGGTCGATCTGTGACCGCAACGGCATCGAATCGGTGGGCAGTGGGTCGAAAACTCGCGGTCGCGTTGCTGGCGTGGGGCCTGGCCGGTTGTGCCTCTGTGCCACCCGGCCCAGCGCTCATGGGCGACACGATCGCGGGGCGCTTGTCGGTGCGCGTCGATGCCACCGCCAGCGCGCCGGTCCAGTCGGTCAGCGGCAGCTTTGAGCTGCACGGAACGCCCTCGGCTGGGCGGCTCAACTTGGCGACCCCACTCGGCACCGTGCTTGCGCAAGCCCGATGGACCGAGCGCCAAGCCTGGCTCAAAACACCCGAGGCCGAAACCGCGTATGTCAACCTCGACGTGTTGACGCGCGACATGCTGGGCGAAAGCCTGCCCGTGGCTGCACTGTTCGACTGGCTGCGTGGCCGCCCCTGGCCAGGCGCCACCAGTCAGCCCCTGGCTACCGGGTTCCAGCAACTCGGATGGGAAGTCGATCTGGCCCGCTTCGCCGAGGGCTGGGTGCACGCACGGCGCACGCAAGCGCCCACCGTGGTCGTGCGCGCCCGGGTAGAGCAACCATGAGCCTCAATGCGCTGTACGAATTGCCGGCGCCGGCCAAGCTCAACCTGTTCCTGCACATCAACGGGCGGCGTGACGACGGCTATCACCTGCTGCAATCGGTCTTCGTGTTGATCGACTGGTGCGACACGCTGCATATCGAACGCCGCGCCGATGGCCTCTTGGCTCGGCACGACCTCGGCACCACCCTCCCCGCCGACGACCTGTGCTTGCGCGCCGCGCGCTTGCTGCAAACGGAATCAGGGACCTCGCTGGGTGCCGACATCTCGATCGACAAACAAGTGCCGTGGGGAGCGGGCATGGGCGGTGGCAGCTCCGACGCCGCCACCACGCTGCTGGCGCTGAACAAGCTGTGGGCGTTGAACTGGCCCTTGCATCGCTTGCTCGACCTTGGCTTGAAACTTGGGGCCGACGTGCCGTTTTTCCTGGGCGGCCGCCCAGCGTGGGTCGAAGGCATTGGCGAAAAACTCACGCCGATCGACCTCCCTTCACAGTGGCTGGCGGTGCTGAAACCCGCCGCCAGCATCGAAACGCGTGGCATTTTCGCCAGCCCACATTTGGTCCGCGATACCAACGCTGCTATACTCGCGGGCTTCCTTGCGGAGGCTGGCATCGACAAGCTTTTGGAGGGGTACGGTCGCAATGATTTGCAGCCACCCGCCGAGCATCAATGCCCCGAGGTGGCGCAAGCCGCCCGCCTGTTGGAAGCCCGCTTCGGCAACAGCCGAATGACTGGCTCAGGCAGTGCGGTGTTCGCAAGGGCAGGCACACTCGCCCAACCCGTGGCGACACTCCCGGCGGAGCTTGCGCCGGGATGGGTCGGTCGGATGTGCCGCAGTCTGGATGCTCACCCGTTGCACGGTTGGCATGTGAACTGAGACAAGTTGAAGGTGGGCTGCGCAAGCAGTTAACCGGTGTAGGGGAGTCGCCAAGTTGGTTAAGGCATCGGATTTTGATTCCGACATTCGAGGGTTCGAGTCCTTCCTCCCCTGCCAAATCTTTTGATCTTTGATTCCCGGTGCCCGCAAGGGGCATACCGGGGCTGAGAAATCGGTTCACTGCCGCTTTCTGATACGAAAGGTGCAGCGTGGCCTCAGACGCACCCGGTAAAAGCCTCGACGGAGGGAATGTGCTCTTCAATACCGTTCTGTTCACTGGCAATGCCAACCCGGCGCTCGCCCAGGAAATGGGTTCACACCTCGGCATCGAGCTTGGCAAGGCCTCGGTCGGCCGCTTCTCGGACGGCGAAGTCGCCATCGAGATCCAGCAGAACGTCCGTGCACGCGACATCTTCATTGTTCAGCCGACCTGCGCGCCGACGAACGAGAACCTGATGGAACTCTGCATCATGGTCGATGCGTTGAAGCGCGCTTCAGCGCGCCGTGTCACCGCCGTGATTCCTTATTTCGGTTATGCCCGCCAAGACCGCCGGCCGCGCTCAACCCGCGTGCCAATCAGCGCCAAGGTCGTCGCGAACATGCTGGAAGCAGTAGGCGTTGAACGCCTGCTGACGATGGACCTGCACGCCGACCAGATCCAGGGCTTCTTCAACATCCCGGTGGACAACATCTACGCCTCGCCGGTGCTGTTGTCTGACTTGCAAAGCAAGCGCTACACCGACCTGGTGGTGGTGTCGCCCGACGTGGGCGGCGTGGTGCGCGCCCGTGCGCTGGCCAAACAATTGGGCTGCGACCTCGCCATCATCGACAAGCGCCGGCCGAAGGCCAACGTCTCGGAAGTGATGCACGTCATCGGCGACATCGACGGCCGCAATTGCGTGATCATGGACGACATGATCGACACCGCCGGCACGCTGGTGAAAGCGGCCGAAGTGCTGAAAGAGCGCGGCGCCAAGAGCGTCTACGCCTATTGCACCCACGCCGTGTTCTCCGGCCCGGCCATTGAGCGCATCAAGGGTTCGGCGCTCGACGAAGTCGTGATCACCAACACCATTCCGCTCAGCGCGGAAGGCAAAACATGCGCGAAGGTGCGCCAGTTGTCGGTGGCCTTCCTGTTCGCCGAAACCATCCGCCGCATTTCGGACGGTGAGTCGGTGACGTCCTTGTTCGCGGAGCAGAACTCAAACTTCTGATCCGCAATCCGGTCGGCGATCGACGCTGACCGAACCTTCGGCCGCAAGGCCACTTCGACGCCTGGTCGCGGGCGTTTTCCATTTTTTGGAGCCAACATGAAATTTGTCGCATACGAGCGTCAGCTGCAGGGGACCGGAGCGAGCCGCCGCCTGCGCCTGGCCAATAAAGTCCCGGGCATCGTTTATGGCGCGGGCACGCCCGCCAACATCGAGCTCGACCACAACGCGCTGTACCACGCACTGAAGAAGGAAGCGTTCCACGCCTCCATCCTCGACATGGAACTGGGCGGCAAGACCGAACAAGTTCTGCTGCGTGACTACCAGATGCACCCGTTCCGCCAGATCGTGCTGCACGTCGACTTCCAGCGCGTCGACGCCACGACCAAGGTAACGAAGAAGGTGCCGCTGCACTTCATCAACGAAGAAACCTCGCCGGCCGTCAAGACCGACAAGTGCCTGGTGAACCACGTGGTGACCGAAGTGCGCATCCAGTGCCTGGCTTCGCAACTGCCTGAGTTCCTGACCGTCGATCTGGCCAACCTGACCAAGGGCGTGGCCCTGCACGTCAGCGACCTGCAACTCGCAGCCGGCATCAAGGTCGTGACGCAAGGCAAGCCGAACCCGGTGATCGTGTCCACGTCGTTGCCTGTCGAGGAAGAAGAAGTGGTGGCCGCTCCGGTCATCGCCGCTCCTGCAGGCAAGGGCCGCAAAGTCGAGAAGATCAACAACAAGAAATAAGCCCTTCTTCGGAAGGTCTGTGAGCCCCGCTTTGGCGGGGCTTTTTTATGGCCGTGTCACTTGGATAATCGCCGCCATGATTCGACTCTTGGTAGGCCTGGGCAACCCCGGGCCGGAATACACGGCCACCAACCACAACGCCGGGTTCTGGTGGATCGATGCGGTGGCGCGCGAACTGAAGGCCACGCTCGCGCCCGACCGCAGCTACTTCGGTTTGGTGGCCCGCGTGAACCGGCCAGGAGAGCAGTGCCCGCTGTGGCTGCTTGAACCGCAGACCTACATGAACCTCTCGGGCAAGTCGGTGGCGGCGCTGGCACGCTTCTTCAAGATCGCCCCGGATGAAATCCTGGTCGCGCACGACGAACTCGACCTGCTGCCGGGGCAGGTGAAGATCAAGCGCGGCGGCGGTCACGCCGGCCACAACGGCTTGCGCGACATCCATGCGCAGCTGGGCACGCCCGACTACTGGCGGCTGCGCATCGGCATCGGCCATCCGGGCGTGAAAGCGGAGGTGGTGGACTACGTGCTGCGCAAGCCCAAGCCCGAACACCGCGAAGCCATCGAAGACAGCATCCAGCGCACGCTGCCAGCGCTCGACCTGTTGCTCGAAGGCCAGATGGAGCGGGCGATGATGAAGATCACCGCCAAGCCCCCCAGACCCAAGCCGCCTCGGCCGCCCGAGGCACCGCAGTCATGAAGCTGGCGCTCTTGGTCAGGGCCGTGCTGTTGGGATTGGCCGTGCCCTCGGTATCGGCGCAGTCGGTTTATCGCTGTGGGCCCGACGGCCGCAGCTATTCGCAAACGCCGTGCGACGGCGGCCGCGCGGTGAAGGCTGCCGACCCGCGCTCACAGGAACAGCAAGACGCGGCACACGATCGCATGCGGCAAACGCAAGCGGTGGGAGATCAGATGGCGCAAGAGCGCCGCGCCAACGAAGGGGCGGTACAGCCAGCGCCGGCCCGCAGCCTCACGGCCCGGCCCGCAACCGCGCAAACCGATGTGTTGGAAAAGAATTCAAGCAAGGGCCGAAAGAAATCGACGAAGCCGGGTGCCCGAGAGGAATTCACCGCCATTGCGCCGGGCAAGAACCCCGGCCGGTAGGCGCACGCCCGACTCCAACCATCAGAGCGGCTTTTCGACCGGCGGCGCCTCGTCCGTCAGACCCGCTTGCAGCCCACGGTACTTCGCCCACAGGCTGGCTTTGGTCTCGATGTGCTTGGGATCGACTGGAATGCAAGCCACCGGGCAGACCTGCACGCACTGTGGCTCATCGAAGTGGCCGACACATTCGGTGCACTTGTGCGGGTCGATCTGGTAGATCACCTCACCCAGCGAGATGGCCTGGTTCGGGCACTCGGGCTCGCACACATCGCAATTGATGCATTCGTCGGTGATCAGCAGAGCCATGGGTGAGGTTCGCGGAGGACGCTCAGGGATTCAACACACGCCGTTTGAGGCGGTCGAGCACTGAAGGTGCCACGAACTTGGAAACATCGCCGCCCAGGGTGGCAATTTCGCGCACAAAGGTACCCGAGACAAACTGGTACTGGTCGCTGGGTGTCAGGAACACCGTTTCGACATCGGGCATCAGGTGGCGGTTCATACCGGCCATCTGGAATTCGTACTCGAAGTCGCTCACGGCGCGCAGGCCGCGCATGACGACCTTGCCACCGTGGTGGGTGACGAAGTCGCTGAGCAAACCATCGAAGGCGATGACCTCGACGTTCGGGTATTTAGAGGCCAGTTCCTGCGCGATTTCGAGCCGCTCTTCGAGCGAGAACATCGTGCGTTTGTGGTGGCCGGCCGCCACCGCGAGGATGAGCCGCTCGAACAGCCGGCTGCCACGGCGCATCAGGTCTTCGTGTCCCGAGGTCATGGGGTCGAAGGTGCCGGGGTAGACGGCGGTGAGTCGGGTCACGGATGTCAAACAACGCTCCTTCGCGTGAGCCCGACGGGTGTCAGGCGGGCAATTCCGGCGCAGTGTAGCCGGGCGATTCGCGCTGGAAGAGGTGCGCATGCACGGCGCCTGCTCGCGCATGGCGATGCAGCTTGAGGCTCGGTGCAAACGCATCGGCCGCAAACGGGCGATCGGCTTCCAGATAGACAAAACCGCCAGGCACAACCAGCCGCTGTGCAGCCTTCATGGCGGCGTCAAAAACATCGGCACCAAACGGCGGGTCGATGAAAACCAGCTCGAAACAACCGGGGGCGCTGCGGGACATCCACGCGAGCGCGTCGGCGGCCTCGATGCGCACCTGCGTCGCCTTCAGGCGCTCTTGCACTTGCTTCAACGACTTCACCAGCCGCGTGTCGCGTTCGATCAGCGTCACTTCCGTCGCCCCGCGCGAGGCGGCCTCGAAGCCGAGCGCACCGCTGCCTGAAAAAGCATCGAGGCAACGCCAGCCGTCGAGGTCTTGCCCGAGCCAGTTGAACAAGGTTTCGCGCACACGATCGGGTGTGGGGCGCAGACTTTCGGCGTTCACCACTGGCAGTTTGCTGCGCTTCCACTGCCCTCCAATCAGGCGGACTTCACGGGGCATGTGGTTCGCCCGTGCAGCCGACCGCGCCTCAGCGGGCTGCGGTTCCGGCGCGGCGGCGGGAGCGGGCGAGGCCCGCGAGGTCAGGTACGGCGAAAGGTCGCGCAGCCTCGAGCGCGTCATGGCCGAACGGGGATGCCGTGACGAGCCATCAGCGCTTTGGCCTCGGCCACCGTGTGCTCGCCGTAGTGAAAGATGCTGGCGGCCAGCACCGCGTCGGCGCCGCCTTGCTGGATGCCTTCGACCAGGTGTTCGAGCGTGCCCACACCACCCGAGGCGATGACCGGCACGCTGACCGCGTCACTCACGGCCCGCGTCAACGGCAGGTTGAAGCCCATCTTCGTGCCGTCGCGGTCCATGCTGGTCAGCAGGATCTCGCCCGCACCGCACGCCACCATCTGCTTGGCCCATTGCACCGCGTCGAGGCCGGTGTTCTTGCGGCCGCCGTGGGTGTACACATCCCAGCCCGAGCCGTCCGCGCGCCCTTTGGCGTCGATGGCCACCACGATGCACTGGGCACCGTATTTGGCCGAAGCGTCGCGAATGACCTGCGGGTTGGCCACCGCCGCCGAGTTGAAGCTGACCTTGTCGGCGCCCGCGTTGAGCAAGCGCCGCACGTCTTCCACCGTGCGCACGCCGCCCCCAACGGTAAGCGGAATGAAGACCTGCGAAGCCACGGCTTCGATGATGTGCAGCAGCAGGCCGCGGTCGTCGCTGGTGGCGGTGATGTCGAGGAAGGTCAGCTCGTCGGCGCCCTGGTCGTTTAGCGCGCGGCAATTTCCACCGGGTCGCCGGCGTCACGCAGTTCAACGAAGTTGACGCCCTTGACGACGCGGCCGCCGGTGACATCGAGGCAAGGGATGATGCGTTTGGCGAGCATGGGTGCATTCAAAAAGAGGTCGAGCCACTGATGTTGTTCGCACTGAGCTCTTGAGGTGCATGAAGTTCAGTGCGGGGGCTTCGACAGGCTCAGCCCGAGCGGAGTGAGGGGGTCCGCAGGCGGGGGTGATGGTCCGTGAGCCGGAACGGTGGGACACGCACCGGCGAGAGGCCAAAGAGGCCGCCCCGCCTCACAGCCCGCCGTTCAGTTCATCCGCCCGCTTTTGCGCCAACGCGAAGTCAAGGTCACCGCTGTAGATGGCACGCCCACAGATCACGCCTGCAACGCCTTCGAATTCCACCGCGCAGAGCTTGTCGATGTCGGCCAGGTTGGACAGGCCGCCCGACGCGATGACGGGAATCGACAGCGCCTGCGCCAGCTTCACGGTGGCGTCGATGTTGATGCCGCTCAGCATGCCGTCGCGGCCGATGTCGGTGTAGATCACACCTTCGACGCCGTAGTCCTCGAACTTCTTGGCGAGGTCGACCACTTCGTGGCCGGTGAGCTTGCTCCAGCCATCGGTGGCCACCTTGCCGTCTTTCGCGTCGAGGCCCACGATGATGTGGCCGCCGAATGCCGTGCAGGCGTCGCGCAGAAAGCCCGGGTTCTTCACGGCGGCAGTGCCGACGATGATGAAGCTCAGGCCGTCGTCGAGGTAGCGCTCGATGGTGTCGAGGTCGCGGATGCCGCCCCCCAACTGCACCGGGATCTCATCACCCACCTCGGCCAGGATGGCCTTGATGGCGGCTTCGTTGACGGGCTTGCCGGCAAACGCGCCGTTCAAGTCCACCAAGTGCAGCCGACGCGCGCCCGCGTTGACCCATCGTCGGGCCATCGCTGCGGGGTCTTCGCCAAAGGTGGTGGAGTCGTTCATGTCGCCTTGTTTAAGGCGGACACATTGACCGTCTTTCAGGTCAATCGCAGGAATCAGCAGCATGGCCGAGGCAGAGGTGATGAACTGAGGGGCCGCACAAACAACTCGGCGGCGGGGAGGTCAAGGGTTCCAGTGGAGGAAATTGCGGTACAGGGACAGGCCGTGCGCCGCGCTCTTCTCGGGGTGGAACTGGGTGGCGAAAATGTTATCCCGCGCCAGCGCGCAGGTAAAGCGGAGGCCATAGTCCGTTTCGCCAACGCTGTGGTGTCGGTCCGACGGGCACGCATGGAAGCTGTGCACGAAATAGAAGTACGCACCATCCGGGACACCTGCCCACACGGCGTGCGGCCGCGCCTGGATGACTTGGTTCCAGCCCATCTGCGGCACTTTGTAGCGGCTGCCATCGGGCTGCAACTGGCCTTCGAGCTGGAAGCGCACCACGTTGCCGGGGAACAGACCCAGCCCGTCGGTGGGGCCTTCTTCGCTGTGCGCCAACAGCATCTGCATGCCAACGCACACGCCCATCAACGGCTTGTTCGCGGCCGCGTGAAGCACGGCTTCCTGCAGGCCCGATTCGCGCAGCTCGCGCATGCAGTCGGGCATGGCTCCCTGGCCTGGCAGCACGATGCGCTCGGCGGCGTACACCTCGTCGGGCTTCGATGTGACGATGACTTCAAAGCCGCTGGCTTCGGCCACATGCAGCACGGCCTGCGACACGGAGCGCAGGTTGCCCATGCCGTAGTCAACGACGGCAACGGTTCGTGTCATGCCGCCTCCGTCGCAAGCGCAACGACGCGCTCATCAAGCAACCGCTCACGGAACGGGCCTTGCCCGGCCGTCGAGTGGGCACCCCCTCGGGGGGCCGAGTCCGGACCTCCACAGTCCAGTGGACTGTGGATGCCTGACGAGGAGCCGGGCCCCCGGCCCGGCGCGGCCTGCAAGGCGGCAGCGAAGCGACGTGGGGGCACCATCACAGTGATCCCTTCGTAGAAGGGATCACGCCGGACGCGCGAGGATCGATCTCGAGCGCCATGCGCAG
>JAYSYW010000158.1:0-26744 GCA_043727255.1 Rhizobacter sp.
CACCGACTGGCGCTGCACCACCTCGCGCAATGCGGCTTCAAAAGCCGGCAGGTTCATCGGGCCGCTGAGGCGGTGGCCCGATGGCGTGTTGTAGACCACGCGGCCGGGGTGCATGGCTTCGAGAAAGCGCACCCGCTCTTGCATTGGCGTGAGCGGCGCTTGGGCACGGCCGGGCCGGTGAACGATCGGCGCGCGCGGCGGGGTGGCATCGCCACGGGCTTGTTCAACCGCGATGGCGAGCTTCTCCGCCGTGGGTGACTCGAACAGCGTGCGCAGCGGCAGGTTCAGCTGCAGTTCACGGTTCAGGTGCGAGGTGAGCTTGGCGGCCAGCAGCGAATGGCCGCCGAACGCGAAGAAGTCGTCGTGAATGTCCAGGCCGGGCAGGCGCAGCACCGCTTCCATGGCGGCCAGCACCACGGCTTCGGTCTCGTTGCGTGGCGCAACCCGCTCGCCCGTATTCACCGGGCTCAGCTCGGGCGCGGGCAAATGGAGGCGGTCGATCTTGCCGTTGGGCAGGCGGGGGATGGCTTCCAGCCGCACCACGTGCTGCGGCAGCATGTAGTCGGGCAGGCGGCGCGCGAGGTGGGCGCGCACGCTGTCGCCGTCAACCAGGGCGCCCGGCGCGAGGCGCAGGTAGGCCACCAGGCGCACGTCGCCGGGGTGGTCTTCGCGGGCGGCCACCACGGCTTCGGTCACGCCGTCGATCGCCTTGCAGGCGGCTTCGATCTCACCCAGCTCGATGCGGTAGCCGCGCACCTTCACCTGTGAGTCGATGCGGCCGCCATGTTCCAGCAGCCCGTCGTTGCGCCAGCGGCCCCGGTCGCCGGTTCGGTAGAGCCGCGCGCCGGGGTTGAACGGGTCGGCCACAAAGCGGTCGGCGGTGAGTTCGGGCCGTTGGTGATAGCCCAGCGTCACGCCTTCGCCGCCGATGCACAGCTCACCCGGCACACCCACCGGGCAGGGTTGCAGCGCCTGGTTGAGCACCCACACCTGCGTGTTCGCAATCGGCTGGCCAATCGACATGCCGTGTGCGGCCAGCGCTTCGGGCTCCACGCGCCAAGCGGTGGACCACACGGTGGTTTCGGTCGGCCCGTAGAGATTCCAGACCTCGCCACAGCACGCCAACAGCGCGTGCGCCAGATCGGGTGGAAAGGCTTCGCCGCCCACCAGCGCCTTGAAGTCGGCGTGGCCAGCCCAGCCGGCATCGAGCAGCGTGCGCCACAGGCCGGGTGTGGCTTGCATCGTGGTGATGGCTTGCGCCTTCAACAACGCATCGAGCTTCAAGCCGTCCATCAGCGTGTCGCGGGCCACAACCACGACTTCGGCACCCACGGTCAAGGGCAGCATCAGCTCCAGCACGGCGATGTCGAACGACAGCGTGGTGACGGCCGCCAGCTTGTCGCTGGCCCGCAAGCCCGGCGCCGTGCGCATGCCGGCAAGGAAGTTCACCACCGCGCGGTGGGGCACGCACACGCCCTTGGGTTGGCCGGTGGAGCCCGAGGTGTAGATGACGTAGGCGGCGTCTTGCGGCGTGGCATCGGCCTCGCTGGCGGGCGGTGCGGTGTCGGCGGCCAGCCATGCCGTGTCGCGGTCGAGCACCAGCACACGTTGCGCCGCGTCGGCACGCCACGCGGCCGGCGCATGGCCCACCGATGAATCGGTGATGAGCAACGCCAGCTGCGCGTCTTCGGCGTAATAGGCCAGGCGCGCGGGCGGGAAACTGGGGTCGAGCGGCACATAAGTGGCGCCGGCTTTCAGCACCGCCAACAAGGCCGACACCATCTCGGCGCCACGCGGCAGGCACAGCCCCACCCGTTCGCCATGCCGCACACCGCGTGCGCGCAGCGTGTGCGCCAGGCGGTTGGCGCGCTGGTCAAGCGCGCGGTAGGTCCAGCGCACGGTCTCATCACTCAAGGCAATGGCGTCGGGCGTGGCGGCGGCCTGGCGCTCGAACGCGCTGTGCATGCGGTCGGTGGCCTCGAAGGGCGTGGGCGGTGGCTGCAGCGCGCGCACGGCCAGCAGCCCGGCATCGTCGAGCCACGGCAACCTGTCGATGCTCTGCGTCGGCGTGAGAACGGCCGCGCGCAGCAGCGCTTCGTAGGCCCGCAGCCCGCGTTCGATGCTGATGGCGTCGAACAGGTGGGTGTTGTATTGGCATTCCAGCCGCAGGCCGCCGCCTTCGGTGGGCACGGCGTTGAAGAACAGCTCGAAGTTTTCGCTCTGCCTCGGCACGCCGCTGAAGTGCGTTTGCAGGCCCGGGAAGCCGTGGTCGCCAGCGGGTGCCTGGTCAAGGTTGAACATCACGCTGACCAGCGGCAGGCGGCTCGGGTCGCGTGCGATCGGCAGCTTCTTGAGCAGGGTGCCGTAGGTGAGGGCCTGGTGCTCGAAGGCATCGAGCGCGACGCCGCTGGTCTGGCGCACAAAGGCGTCCCAGGGCTGGGCGCCATCAACGGCCACTCGCACCGGCAACAGGTTCACGCAGTGGCTCACCAGCCCGTGCAGGCCGCTGGCCGATTGGCCGGCCGCTGGCACGCCGATCACCACGTCGTCTTGCCCGCTCAGGCGGTGCACCAATGCCGCGAAACCGCTGAACAGCGTCGAGAACAGGCTGGCCCCAAGCCGCGCGCCAAGCTGGCGAATGTTGGCCAGCAGGGCCGCGTCGATCACATGGTCGATGCGCTGCGAATCGAAGCGGCGCACCGGTGGGCGGGCGCGGTCGGTCGGCAGGTCAAGCACGGGCAGCGTGCCGCCAGCAAAGCGCCCGAGCCAGTAGCGTTCGTGTTCGGTGTGGGTGGGCAACGCGGCCTGCTGCGCTTCCCAGGCGATGTAATCGGCGCTGCTTGGCGCGGGGTCGGGCGAAGGCGCTTCGCCCAGCGCTTCGGCATAAAGCGCGCCCAGGTCTTGGGCGATCACGCCCCACGACCAGCCATCGCACACGATGTGGTGGGCGGCCATCAGCAGCACGTGTTCACCTTCAGCCAGGCGGTACAGCGCGGCGCGGAACAGCGGCCCGTGTTCGAGCTTGAACGCCCGCGCCACTTGCCTTGCGGCGGCTTGGTCGATCAGGCGGCGCCGTTCGGCCAGCGGCTCGGCACGCAAGTCGAACTGCGGCAGATCGAGTGGAAGCGCAGCGCCGATGATCAGCTCGTGCCCATCGGGGCCGAGCGTGGCGCGCAGGCTTTCGTGGCGGGCCAGCAGCTCATCGAGCGCCCCATGCAACGCCGGCACATCGAGCGCGCCCTTCAATTCAAGGCGCACCGCCTCGTTGAAGGCCAGCGAGGCTTGTGCACCCAACCGATCGGCCAGCCAGACTTCGCGCTGCGCCTCACTGGTGGGCAGCACGCGCTCGACCAACCCGCCCGCGAACGGGTCGAAGTCGAGGGTGTCATTGAGCTCGCGCTTCATGTTTTTCCGGCCCCCGGGGCCAGAGTGGCACCAGCGCCCGCCGGGACGCCCCCTCGGGGGGCAGTGAGCGAAGCGAGCGTGGGGGTGCTCATGTCAGTTGACGAATTTCTTGTACTTGCCCGGCGCGGCCGGGTCGGGCACGAACCACGTCGGTGAGCCATCGCGGTCTCGGCCCAGCTTGGCGTTGGGCACGGGCGGCTGCGTGGCGTCGGCCAGCACGGGCGAACCGGCGGGCGGGCGGCAAGGCAGGAATTCCGCCTCCTTCAGTTCGGCCACCGATTCTTTGAACGCGGTTTTGATGGTCGCAATGTCTTGCGGCGTGTGGGCCGTGGTCAGGAAGCAAGGGAAGTTGTCGAGGATGTGCACACCCCTGCTGCGCATCATGGCGAACAACAGGTCTTGCAACGGGTGGTCTTCGAGCCAGTGCACGCGCCAGAGTGACGAGAAATGCCGAATTTCAAGTGGCGCACCCAGCTCGCGGCAAAACGCGCTCAGCTCGTCGGCCATGGCGGCGGTGTGCAGGTTGAGCTGGGCTTGCAGCTCGGGCCCGCTTTGCTTCAGGTGTTCGAGCGCGGCCTTGGCGGCGGCCAGCGCCAAGGGGTGGCGCACGAAGGTGCCAGCGAAATAGGTGACGCCCACCGTGGGCACCGACGCATCGCCGTACTGCCAGGGGCCGCCGTCGAGCGCGTCCATGAACTCGCGCTTGCCGGCGATCACGCCCACCGGAAAGCCGCCGCCGATGACCTTGCCGTAGCAGGCCAAATCGGCACGCACGCCGAACACGGCCTGCGCACCGCCCAGGTGGGCGCGAAAGCCGGTGATGACCTCGTCGAAGATGAAACAGGTGCCGCTGCGCTGGGTGATTTCGCGCACTTCCTTCAAGAAGTCTTTGGGCTGGAAGTCGGGCCGGCGGCTTTGCACGGGTTCGACCAGCACGGCGGCCAGGTCATCGGCGTGGTCGCGAATGAACTGCAACGCTTCGGGCGTGCCGTAGTCGAGCACGCGCACATCGCCAAACACGCCGGCCAAGATGCCCGGTGCCGCTGGAATGCCCTTGCCACCCCTGCCTGCGCGCACCAGCACTTCGTCGAAGGTGCCGTGGTACGAGCCGGTGAACAGCACCACGGTGTTGCGGCCGGTCACGGTGCGGGCGATGCGTATGGCGGCCATCACGGCTTCAGAGCCGGTGTTGCACAGGCCGGCGCGGTCGAAGCCGGTGAGTTCACAGATGAGCTTGGCCACTTCGCCCGACAGCGGGTGCTGCGGGCCGATCTCGTAGCCGGCGTCCACCTGCCGGTGCACGGCTTCGGTGATGAAGTCGGGCTGCCAGCCGAACAGGTTCATGCCGAAGCCGTTGAGCGTGTCCACGTATTCGTGGCCGTCGATGCACCACACCCGCGAACCCTTGCTGCGCTCGACAACGATCTGGTACGTGATCTCTTTCGTCAGGGGCCGAAAGCCATTGACGACGCGCGGGTCGGCCAGGTGCGGCCGGTGTTCGGCGGTGTAGGCCTTGCTGCGCGCGGTGTGCTCGGTGTAGCGGCGCATGAAGGCGTCGAGCCGGGCGCGCTGGCGTGGCGTGAGTTCCTGCGCTTGGGTGTGGATGCGGGCGATGGCGCCGAAGGCCTTCTTCACGTCGTAACGAATGGGTGCCTCGGGCTCGGGCGCCTTCTGCGCGGCCACAGCCACGGTTGCAGCCGGCGCGGCAGGTGCCGAAAACGCCATGGGCAAGGCGGGCAACACCGCCTGGGCGCTGGCGTTCGGGTTGGCACTTAGCAGGGCGAGTTGCTGCGCCATCAGCTGCATCTGCTGTTGGATGACTTGCTGCATCAGGCCGCCTTCCGCGCCCGCCGCTGGCGTGAACGGTGGCAGGGCCACGCCGGGCTGCAGCGAAGGTGCGGCCACGGGCACCGTGGGTGCGTCGGGCGGCAGGGCGTCGTCGAGCCATTCCGCAAGGGCGCCGAAGCTGCGCTGGTGTTCCATCAACTGGCGGAAGGTGACTGCAACGCCGAACTGCCGCTTCACCTGCAGCGCGGCTTGGGTGAGGGTCAGCGAGTCGAGGCCGAGCTCGATGAAGTTCAGGCCCGGATCGGAGGCGTCGAGGTCCATGCCGGCCACGTCTTCAAACACCGTGCGCAGTTGCGCGATGAGCCGGGGGCGGCGCGGTTCGGCAAGCGCTGGTGGGTGGGACATGGCAGTCACCTGTGAGGAAAGCGTTGCGGCTGGCAAGGGAGAGGGGGGCTGGGGTATGGGGTGGGAAATGGACTGGGGTATGGGTTGTGCGACCCCAGAAAGCATGTTCAGTTGCACGACGGCGGCTTGTGCGTCCACCCAATGGTGGAAACGCTCGAACGGGTAGGTGGGCAAACGCACACGGCGACGGCCCTCGGCCGGTGAAGCCACGGACGCCGCGGGTTGAAAGCCCAGTGCCCACAACTGGCCTTGCGCCTGCAGCATCTGAATGACTTCGGCTTCGGGGGTGTCCGCCACGCTGGGCACACCCGTCGCCTGGCCGTGTTGCCGAACCAAAACAGAGAGGCTCGCACGCGGCCCCAGTTCAAGGAACACCGCATTCGCGTGGGTTTGCCGAGCCACCTGCAGAGCCGGTGAAAAACGCACGGTTTCTCGCAGGTGCCGGGCCCAGTAATGCGGGTCGGTGGCGTCTTCGGCACGCAGTGGCTGGGCGGTCATGGTCGAAATGATGGGCAATTGCGGTGCCTGCAAAACCACCGCCCTCACCTGCGCCTCAAAGGGGGCGACCGCCGCGTCCATCATCGACGAGTGAAAGGCGTGTGATGTCTGCAGCGGCCGGCAGGCCACGCCTTCGGCTTCGAGCGCAAGGCGCCATGCATCGATGTCGGCCGTGGGGCCGGCCACCACGCAGAGGCTCGGCCCGTTTTCGGCGGCGAGCGACAGGCCCTGCGGCAAGCGCGCGCGCAGCGCATCGGCCGGCAGGCGCACCGACAACATGCTGCCCGTCGGCAAGGCCTGCATCAGCGCGCCGCGTTGGGCGACCAGCACGGCGGCGTCGCGCAGCGACATCACGCCCGCCAGCACGGCGGCCACGAACTCGCCGACGCTGTGGCCTATCAAGGCCGTGGGCCGCACGCCGCGCGCCAGCCACGCCTGTGCCAGCGCGTATTCGATGCAGAAGGTGGCAGGCTGGGTGACCGAGGTGGGCCGCAGCGCCTCGGCGTCGCCCGCGAACATGCACTCGCGCAGGTCGAAAGGCAGCACGGTGTTCAAGTGGGCCGCGCATGCATCGAAGGCGGCGCGAAAGGCCGCGTCGTGCGCATGGAGCCCACGCCCCATGCCGGCGTATTGCGCGCCTTGGCCGGGGAACAGCCAGACGAGAGCCGGCGTGGCCGACCCCAGTTTGCGGCGCTGCGCCTCACCACTGCGCAGCGCGGCAGCGGCTTCATCAGGGGTTGCGGCCACCACGCTGAGGCGGTGGTCAAACAGGCTGCGCCCGATGTGCAGCGTGTGGGCCACGTCGGCCAGGTTCACGGCCGGGTCGGCTTGCAAATGGTCGGCCAGGCGCAGCGCCATGGCATCGAGCGCGGCGCGGCTGCGTGCCGACAACTGCAGCAACTGCGGCCCGACCGCCGGGGGCGACGCCGCGCGCAACGGCGCTTCTTCCAGCACCGCATGCGCATTCGTGCCGCCCACGCCGAAGCCGCTGACGCCCGCGCGGCGCGGCGCATCACCACGCGGCCAGGGTGTCATGCCGGCGTTGACGACGAAGGGGCTGGTGGCGAAGTCGATCTTCGGGTTGGGTGCGTTGAAGTGCAGGCTGGCGGGCAGACGCCCTTGGTTCAACGCGAGCGCGGTCTTGATAACCCCGGCCGCGCCGGCCGCGATCACCGTGTGGCCGATGTTGCTTTTGACCGAGCCGATGCGGCAAAAGCCCACGTCATCGGTGGTGCGCCGGAAGGCGCGCGTCAGCGCCTCCACCTCCACCGGGTCGCCCAACGGTGTGGCGGTGCCGTGGGCTTCAACGTACGACACGCTGCGTGCGTCAACGCCGGCCGCCACATGCGCCGCAGCCACCACCGCCGCCTGCCCGTCCACGCTGGGCGCGGTGAAGCTGGCTTTGTCGCGCCCGTCGTTGTTGATGGCCACGCCGCGAATCACGGCAATCACCTCGTCGCCATCGGCCAGCGCGTCTGACAGGCGCTTGAGCAGCACCACCGCCGCGCCGTCGCTGAACACCGTGCCGCCCGCTTGCGCGTCGAAGCTGCGGGTGTGGCCGTCGGGCGACAACATGGCGCCTTCCTGGTACAGGTAGCCACTGTTCGGCGGGCAGGTGACGGCCGCGCCGCCCGCCAGGGCCATGTCGCACTGGCCGGCCCGCAGGCTGGTGAAGGCCTGGGCGATGGCGACCAGCGAGGTCGAGCAGGCGGTGTGCACGCTGACCGCCGGCCCGGTGAGGTTGAGCCGGTTCGCCACGCGGGTGGCGATGTAGTCCTTCTCGTTGGCGAGCATCACTTGAAACTCGCCCAGCTTGGTCGTCAGGTCGGGCCGCTGTTGCAGGTGGCGCTGGAAGTAGGTGGCGTTGTACATGCCAGCAAACACGCCCACCGGCCCTTGCGTTGCATCGGGTGAATCAGGCGCATGGCCCGCGCGTTCCAGGCATTCCCAGCACAGCTCAAGAAAGATGCGCTGCTGCGGGTCCATCAGGTCGGCTTCGCGTGGCGAGATGCCGAAGAAGCCGGCGTCGAACATCTCCACCCCGTCGATCACGCCCCGGGCGCGCACATAGGCCGGGTCTTGCGTCAGCGCGGGCGGCAGGCTCGGGTCCAGCTGGTCGGCGTTGAAGAAGGTGATGCTGTCGCGGCCTTCGCACAGGTTCTGCCAGAACTGCTCGACATCCGTGGCCCCAGGCAGGCGCGCGGCCATCGCGACGATGGCGATCGGCTCGGCGTCGGTGTGCGCGCCACGGCGTGCGCTGAACCGGCGAGCATCCAACCCGCCGGCTGTGCCGGCCAGTTCATGGGCAATGGCCTCGGCCGTCGGGTGGCGCAGGAAGGTGGTGGTGCTGACCTGCAACGAAGCCTCGCGCTGCAGGCGTTGCAGGGCTTTGATGGCAAGCAGCGAGTTGCCACCCAGCTCGAAGAAGTTGTCGGCGCGGCCCACGCGGTCGAGGCCCAACACCTCTGCGAAGGCGTCGCACAAAGCCCGCTCGGTGTCGTTGGCCGGGGCGCGGTAGGCAGCCGCCAAGTCGGGCCGTTCGGACGTGGGCAAGGGCAGCGCGCGCCGGTCGAGCTTGCCGTTGGCGGTGATGGGCAACTGGTCAAGCCACACCCAGGCCGACGGCCACATGAAGTCAGGCAGGCGGCTACCCACGTGGGCGCGCAACTCGGCCACCGGCACCTGCGCATCCGAGGGCACCAAATAGGCGACGAGCCGGTTGCCTCCGGCTGCGTCAGGCAGGGCCAGCACGGCGCAGCGCTTGAGCGCGGGGTGGCTGGCCAGCGCCGTTTCGATCTCGCCGAGTTCGATGCGGTAGCCGCGCAGCTTCACCTGGGTGTCGGCACGGCCGATGAACTCGATCACGCCGCTGGGCAGGCAACGCACCAGGTCGCCGGTGCGGTAGAGCCGTTCGCCGGGCAAGAAGGGGTCGGGCACGAAGCGTTCGGCCGTCAGCCCGGGCCGCCCAAGGTAGCCCTTCGCCAAGCCGCGACCGCCCACGTACAACTCGCCGACCAGCCCCACGGGCAGCGGCTGCATCGACGGGCTGAGCACACGGCAGCGGGTGTCGGTGATGGGCCGGCCGATCGGGATGGACCGCGCATCGGCCGGCAGGTCAGGCGCAATCGCGTGGGTGCAGGTGAAGGTGGTGCACTCGGTCGGGCCGTAGCCGTTGATCAGCGTGGTGCCGGGCAGTGCAGCAAGCGCGCGCCGCACATGCGGCACCGACAGTGCCTCACCGCCCACCAGCAACTGGCGCAGGCCGCCCAGGTGGGCCGGGTCGTCATCGACCACGCTGTTGAAGAGTGCCGAAGTGAGCCACGCGGTGGTGACCGCTTCGTTGCGGATGGTGGCGGCCAGGCCGGCCGCCGTGGGCAGGTCTTCGCCATGCAGCACACACCGCCCGCCGTTGAGCAGCGGGCCCCAGATCTCCAGCGTGGAAGCATCAAAGCCCAGTGGCGCGGCGTGCAGCACCGTCTGCCGCGGTGACAAGTCCACATACGCTGCGCCGATCACCAACCGCAGAACAGCGTCGTGCCCGATCACCACACCCTTGGGCGTGCCGGTGGAGCCCGAGGTGTACATCACGTAGGCGGTTGAATCGCCATCGGCGGGTGCCCCGGCAAACGGCGCGCCAGCGGGCAGGTCGGGCAGGTCGGCCAGCGCATCCACCGCCAGCCAGTTGATGGCGGGCGGGAATGCCGCACGTTGCGCACTGCGCGCCACCACCCAGGTGGCCTGCGCGTCTTGCAGCATGAACGCGGTGCGCTGCGCGGGCTGCGAGGCATCGACCGGCAGGTAGGCGGCTCCGGCTTTCAGGATGCCCAGCAACGACACGATGGCTTCGAGCGAGCGCGGCAGGGCCACGCACACCACCTCGCCCGGTTTCACCCCCACGCCCACAAGGCGCCTGGCCAGGGCATCGGCGCGGGCGTTCAGGTCGCGGTAGCTGAGTGGCTGGCCATCGAGATGCAGCGCGATCGCGTCGCCCCGCTCGGCCGCCTGTTGAGCGAACACGCTGTGGACGGTCTGCGTGCGGTCGCGGGTGAACACACCTTCGGCCAGACTGGCGGGCGACGCGTCGGCCACGAGGATGTCGCTGAGCCGGGCTTCGGGCCGCAGCGCGAACTGGGTCAACACATGCAGCCACGCCGCCAAGAGCGCTTGCGCCTCGGCTTCATCCAACACGGTGGGGGCAAAGGCCAACTGCAATTCGCAGCCTGTGCCCAGATTCACGCCAACCGCCAGCGGCACGCCTTCGTCGCAGGCGGCGTCGGCCACGGTGAACGGCGCCATGCCAAGCCAGCGGCTGTGGGACGTGCCGGCCGGGGGGCAAACGACAGCCCCGCGCCGGTCGGCATCCACCTGCCGCAGCCACTGCGCCACGCTGGCGTCGTGCGGCACCACTTGCTGGCGCGTCACGCCAGTGGGTTCAACCAGAGGCACGCGGCGCGTGCCCTGCACACAGGCCAGCAGCCACAACCAAGCGGCTTGGTAGGGGGTGTCGGGCAAAGCGGAGCCGGGCAAGGCGGCCGGGTCAGCCTTCAGGGCCAACGCCTCGGCGACTGGGGGCGGCAGCGCACAACGAAGCCATGCGGCCGCGACGGGTGAACCGAAGGAATCAGGTGAAGCAGGTGAAGCGACGGCCGCCCGAGGTGCAAACAAATCCCCCACCGGCCTTTCCGTCACGTCGGTTTCGTGTCCGTCGGCGGGTTGCTCGGTGGGGCGCATGCAGGTCACTCCGTGCGATTGGCGGCGAGTCGGGGCTTCATCAAAGCCGGGTTACCCGGCAGGTCGGCATGCAGCAAGGCGCTGTTGGCCGCGAAGTCAGCCAGCATGCGCGGCGGATCGTTGTCGGGTTTGCGTTGAAGCAATCGGCGCGCACGCCAAAGGGAAAATCCCAACATCCAGGCGAGGTCGGTGACGGCCGCGTAAAGCCAGCCGTGGTTCTTGGTGAAGTAGCGGCGGCGCGAGTCGAACCAGTACTTCGGCAAGCGGCGGCGTTCGGCCTGCTTGCCGGTCACGCCGGTGCTCTGGCCAGAGATGTGCATCACCCGGCTTTGCGGCACGTACCAGCATTCCCAGCCGGCGCGCTTTGCTTGCAGGCAGAAGTCGGTTTCCTCGAAGTAGAGGAAGTAGCCCTCGTCCATCAGGCCGATCCGTTGGAAGACTTCTCGCCGCACCAGCATGCTGGCGCCGGGCAGCCAATCGACCTGCTCGGGGTGGTCGCCCATGCGGCGGGCCACCACGTGCTTTTTCAGCAGGGCGGTGACGGGCCCGAGGGCGAGGCCGCTGTCGAGTTCACTCCAGAACGAAGGGAAACGGAATGCGAACGGCCAAAGTTCGCCGTCGTCGCCTTCGAGGCTGCTGCCACTGATGCCGACACGCGGGTGAGCCTGCATGAAGGCCATCAACTCGCGCAAGGCGCCGGGGAAGATGCGGGTGTCGGGGTTCAGCAGCCAGTAGTAATCGGGTGGCGCGTCGGACTGCAAGGCCGGGCGGACCGCCGCGTTGTTGCCGAACGAAAAACCGCCGTTGACCGGCGAGCGGTGCAGCGTGGCGAACGACGACCAGCCGTTGGCTTCGATGGCCGCCGCAATCACATCGGCCGAATCGTCGGGCGATTGGTTGTCGACCACCACCACCCGCGAGCCCGGCAGGGTTTGCATCTCGGCCTGCAACGATCGCAGGCAATCGACCACCAGCTTGCCGGTGCGGTAGTTGACGATGGCCACCAGGGCCGTCTGGCCCGCCAACTCAGCCATGGGGAAGTCCGTTCCTCATTCGACCGTCACGGGCCGTTTGTCGAGGTCGATGGCGGGGTCGGCCGCGGCCCCCGTGCGCGTCGCGGCTGGCGGCTGTGGCGCAGGTGGCGGCGCCATCTTGGCCAAGGCGGTGGCGATGTGCACTTGCATCTGCGCGGCCAGCACCTTCACGTTCGGCTCTTGCAGCGCGCTGGAATGGCCGCCAGGAATGTCGGTGGAGATCATCTGGCCGGCCAGGCGCTTTTCCCAGCCCATCACGTCGCCGAGGTAGACCTCTTTGAACGGCACGTCGCCGGTCGAGCCGTCGCCCTTGGTGGCGCGGTACAGCACCACGTCGCCACCGCTGAACAGACCCGTGGGCATGTGCTCTTTGTGGGCGATCTCGTACATCTTCAAGAACGAGATGTCGGGCGCCGCCACTTCGGCCGAGCCTTCTTCCACGTGGTCGCGCAAGGCTTTCATCTTGCGTGAGTTCTGCAACTGCTCCAGGCGCGATTCGACCTGGTACTTCGCAAAATTCGTGGTCTTCTGGATCAGCGTCGGAATGGCGTTGCCGATGCGCTTGAGCGCCGGGCCTTCGCCCTGGTCCACCACACCCAGCAGGCGGGTCAGTCGCTCTTGCAGCAGGCGGAACGGCCGTTCCTGCGCATGCACATCGGCCGCGTCGATGATGCCCACGTACTGCGTCACCTCACCCGCGTCTTGCAGTTGGCGGGCCATCTCGAACGAGATCACGCCGCCGGCACACAGGCCGGTGATGAAGTACGGGCCGTGCGGCTGCACCGTGCGAATGGCTTGCACGTGCGCGGCCGCCATGTCGGCGATGCGGGTGTGCACGAATGCATCGCCACGCATGGCCGGTTGCAGGCCGTAGACCGGGTGGCCGTGGTCAAGCTGATAGGCCAGCGTGCGGTACAGCAGCGTCTCGCCGTTGCCGTCGTGCACAAAGAAGATCGGCGGCTTGCTGCCGCCCGGGCGGATGCGGATCAGCGTGTTGTCGGTGCTGAGCGGCGCGGAAGCCGCCATGGCCGGCTTGCCGTCAGCGGCTGGCGCTTCGCCTTCGGCTGGGGCCGAGCTGTCTTTCGGCTCGATCAAGCCGGCAAGGCCTTCAACGGTTGGCTCTTGCAGCAAGGCCGTGAGTGGCAGGGTCTTGCCAGTGCGCTTTTTCAGCTTGTTGATCACTTGCACGGCCAGCAGCGAGTGGCCGCCGAGGTCGAAGAAGTTGTCGGTGGCGCTGACGTGCTCGATGCCCAGCATCTCGCCCCACATCTGCGCGATAAGCACTTCGGTGGCCGTTGTCGGCGCCTTCCAGTCGGCACCGCGTGCGGCGGCGCCGTCGCCTTCAGCGCCGTGCTCTTTCGGCTTGGGCGTGGCGGCGTCGCGCAGTTGCGCCAGGAAGGCATGCAGGTCTTGTGGCGACACCACCACCTGCGGGCCGGGTTGCCAGGCGAGCACACGCTCGATCACCTCAGCGCCTTCGCTCGACAGAATGCCTTCGCGCAGGCCGAGGGCCAGCACGTTGTTGGCGGTGGCGCGAGGTTTGTGCCCGGCCGACGTCGAATGGGCCGAGCTGGTGTTCTCAGCCCCGCTGCGGGCCAGCAAGGCCTTGTCGCGCACGCGGATCATCGTGAACTCTTCGATGTCCACCAGCACGCGGCCTTGTTCGTCGCAGAGTGTGATGTCGTAGACGGCGAGTTCGTCGCCGCTGTCTTCCGCGCGGTAGCGGATGTGGCTGACGAGCTTGGGCGTGAGCGGCGCAAACGCACGCAGCGTGCCGTAAGAGGCCGGCACGAAGAAGTCTTTCGCGTCGTCGAAGTTGGGCACCAGGGCTTGTGCGCCGCCTGTGGCCATGTCAAGAACGGCCGGGTGCAGCTCGAACTGCATGAGGTCGGTCACGAACTCGGGGCGCAGCGCCAAGTGCATCAGCGCTTCGCCTTGGCCAAACTGAATGCGCAGGATGTTGCTCCAGCGGGGGCCGAAGTGCAGGTGGGTTTGCTTCTCTTCGCCAGTGAAAACTTGCGTGCGTGCCGTGCAACGCCCGGCAATTTGCGCCAGGGGCTCGTGCGTCGGCACGGCCGCGTCCACATAGGCCACCGAGCCGCGCACGTTTTCGGTCCAGGCGTCGTCGGCAGCGGCTTGCGCGGTGCGGCCGGTCACCGAGAACTGGTACGCGTTGCCGTTGGTGGCGCGTTTGAACTGAACCTGCAGGTCTTTCTCTTCGTCGGGTTTGACGGCAAACGGCGAGAGGAAGGTGACGTTGCGCAGCTCGATCGGCCTGGTTTGGCGGTGGTGCGCAAACGCGGCGCGCACCAGCTCCAGGTAACCCGTGCCGGGAATCAGCGCTTCGCCGCCCAGCACACGGTGTTCGTCGAGCA
Organism: Rhizobacter sp.; assembly: GCA_043727255.1. Lineage (GTDB taxonomy): Bacteria > Pseudomonadota > Gammaproteobacteria > Burkholderiales > Burkholderiaceae_C > Rhizobacter. The sequence goes on from JAYSYW010000158.1 coordinate 14,237, forward strand.
GCCAATGGGTCTTGCGGCTGAAGCGGGTGGCGTACACACGCTCGTCGGCGCCGTCTTTGATGCAGCGTTCAACCAGCGGGTGGCCGACCGGCGTGCCTTTGTCTTGCGCAATGCCGAGCTGTTGCGCCAGTTCGGCGGCCATGCCGACCTCTTGCCACTGGCTCCAGTTGACGGCGACCGTGTAGGTGCCGTCACGCGCGGTGCGCTCTTGCGCATAAGCGTCGAGGAAGGCGTTGGCGGCGGCGTAGTCAATCTGGCCGGCCAGACCCGCGAACGAGCTGATCGATGAGAACAACACGATGAAGTCGAGCGGCGTCCCTTGCAACCCGCCTTTTGCCGCTTCGTTCAAGGCCGCATCGAGCACCAGCGTGCCTTGCAGCTTGGGCGCCAGCACCTTGCTGGCGATGCCCGTTTCTTTCAACTGGATCACGCCGTCGTTCAACACACCAGCGGTGTGCAGCACGCCGTGGATGGCGCCGAAGCGCGCACGCGCCTGCTTGACGACGTTGCGCATCTGCGCGAGGTCGGTCACGTCGGCGGCCACCACCATCACGTCGGCGCCCAGCGCTTCAAGTGCCTTCACGTGGCGGATGCGTTTGCCGGTGCTCGATTCGGGGTCGTTCTCGCGCAGCCAGGCGTTCCACTGCTCACGCGCCGGCAAGGTGCCACGCGCCACCAGCACCAGCTTGGCCTTGGCCGTGGTGGCCAGGTGTTCGCCAAGGGCCAGGCCCACGCCACCCAGACCACCGGTGATGAGGTAGGTGCCGCCTTGGCGCACACCCTTCGTGCCGGGCGCTTGAAGCGGCAGCACTTCGTAGCCCTGCGCCCAGCGTTCGTTGGCGCGGTAAGCCAGCACGTCGTCAGGGGTGGGCACCGACACGTCGGCGATCAGGCCGTCGATCAACTGCTGTTCGTGGCGCGAACCGGCCGTGGGCAAGGCCACGTCGATGCTGAGGCAGCGCACGTTCTTGAATTCTTGCGGGATCACCTTGCAGGGCCCAAGCACCGTGGCCTTGGCGGGCACGAGGTCGGTTTCGCCGGCCACACGCTGCACGTGGTCAGAGATGACGCCGAGCTGAATGGGGTCGCTCAGGTCTTCGCGGCCGATGGCTTGTGCGAGGTTGAGCAGGCTGTAGAAGCCGATGCGTTGCAGATCGTTGGCGGCCTTCACGCTGGCGTCAACCCGCGCGGAACCCGTCACCGACCACAGGTGGTAGATGGCCTGCGGCGCGCGTCCTTCGACGTTCAGCGTGGCGACAAGCTTGTCGTAGTCAGCGGCCTTCTCGGCGTTGATGGTGAAGTCGTCGCTGCCACGGCGCGCATACGACTTGCCGGCGCGCACGGTGGCCACGTCGTGGCCGGTGTCGCGCAGGCGCTTGGCGAGGCGTTCACCGAAACCGGTTTCGTCAGTGAACACCAGCGAGCGCAGCGGCTCGGTGGCTTCGGTGGCCGCTTCGTTGGTGGGTACTGCCGGGCGCACCGCGCGCTTCCACACCGGCTGGTAGAACCACTCGGTCAGGTTGGCGCGCTTGTGCAACACGCCGTCCACTTCGTGCGTGGTGGCAGCCATCGCCGAAGTGCCGGGCTCAACCCAGTGGCGCACGTGGTCGAACTGGTAGGTCGGCAACTCGACGCGCTGGCGGCGTTCGTTGCCACGGAACTTGTCCCAATCGACGTTGGCACCGGCCGACCACAGGCGGCCCAGCATGCCCAGCACGTAAGCCTGGTCGGCCACCTGCTCGTCGGGGTGGCGCATCGAGTTGAACACCGGCTGCGTGGCGGTGCGGCCCGGGTTCTGGCGGGCCAGCGAAGCCATGGTTCGGCCAGGGCCCACTTCGAGCAGGATGCGGTTGGCGTCTTTCAGCAGTTCTTGCAAACCTTCGGCGAAGCGCACCGTGTTGCGCAGGTGGCGCACCCAGTACTGCGGGTCGGTGGCCTCGGCCGGGGTGATCCAGGTGCCCGACAGGTTGGACACGAACGGCAGCGTGGGCGCCTTCATCGACACGCGGGCAAAGAAGTCGCCGAACTCCTTGAGGATGGGCTCGAGCATCGGCGAATGCGCGGCGACCGAAATGCGCACGCGCGAGGCTTCGATCTCTTGCGCTTCAAGCGCCTTGTGCAACGCGTCGATCGCGCCCACCGGGCCAGACGCCACGGTGAGCTTCGGGCCGTTGATGGCGGCGATCGACAACTCGGGCGTCATGAACGGCTGGAGCTCGGCTTCAGACATCGGCACGCTGAGCATGCCGCCTTCGGGCAGGGTCTCGAACAGCTTGCCACGCAGCTCGACCAGCGTGAGCGCGTCGCCCAGGCTGAACACGCCGGCCAGGTGGGCGGCGGTGTACTCGCCCATGCTGTGGCCGATCATGCCGGTGGGCTCGAGCCCCCACGACATCCACAGCTTGGCCTGCGCGTACTGCGTGGCCAGCAGCAGCGGCAACGCGAGTGACGGGCGCTGGATGCGTTGGGCCGCTTCGGCCTCTTGGTCGGCGGCCGGGAACAGCAGGCCCTTGAAGTCGGTGGGGCTGTTCTTCGCAAGCAGCGCCAGGCATTCGTCGATCGCCTTGCGGTACACGGGCTCGGACTGGTACAGGCCCACACCCATGTTCGGGTGTTGCGCGCCACCGCCGGCAAACATGAAGGCAACGCTGCGCGAACCTTCGGTGCCGAGTGTGGTGATGACCTGCTTCGGGTCGTTGGCGGTCAACAGTTCGGCCGCTTCGGCCGGCGTTTGCGCAACGACGATGCGACGGTTTTTCATCGCCTGCCGACCGACGTTGAGCGTGTAGGCGGCATCGGCCAGGTTGGCGTTCGGCTTCAGCTTGAAGTGCGCGGCCAACGCGGCGCTGTTGGCGTCAAGCGCGCTCGGCGTCTTGGCCGACAGCATCAGCAATTGGTAAGGCCGTGACGACGGGCCGGACGACGGCCGCTTCGGTGCCTGCTGAAGAATGATGTGGGCGTTGGTGCCGCCCACGCCGAGTGAGCTGACGCCTGCGCGGCGCACGCCACCGGGCGGCGTCCATGGCTTCAGCGTGGCGTTGACGTAGAACGGGCTGCGCTCGAAGTCACAGGCCGGGTTCGGTTCTTTGAAGTGCAGCGAAGGCGGCAACTCGCCGTGCTGCATGGCCATCGCCACCTTGATGAAGCTGGCGACGCCGGCTGCGGTGTCGGTGTGGCCGATGTTCGACTTGACCGAGCCGATGCCGCAGTAGCCCACCTTGTCAGTGCTTTGGCGGTGCGCCTGCGTGAGCGCGGCCACTTCGATCGGGTCACCGACGGGTGTGCCCGTGCCGTGCGCTTCGATGTAGCTGATGGTGTCGGCCGGCACGTTGGCAATCGCCAGCGCTTCCGAGATGGCCGCAGCCTGCCCATCGACGCTGGGCGCCATGTAGCCGACCTTCAGCGCGCCATCGTTGTTGATGGCCGAGCCCTTGATGACGGCATGGATGTGGTCGCCGTCGGCGATGGCATCGCTCAAACGGCGCAGCACCACCACGCCCACCGCGCTGCCGAACACCGTGCCTTGCGAGCTGGCGTCGAAGGCGTGGCAATGGCCGTCGGGCGAAAGAATTTCACCCTCTTCGTACATGTAGCCGCGACGGTGCGGCAGCTCGATGGTCACGCCACCGGCAAGCGCCATGTCGCACTCGCCGTTCAGCAGCGCCTGCACGCCGGAGTGAATGGCAACCAGCGAGGTCGAACACGCCGTCTGCACGTTGACGCTCGGGCCTTTCAGGTTCAGCAGGTAAGACACCCGCGTGGTCAGAAAGTCTTTGTCGTTGCCGGTGTGACGAACCAGGAAGAACCCAACCGACTGCATCAGCTTCGGGTTGGTCATCAGGTTGTAGGGCATGTAGGCGTTGTGGCCGGAGCCGCCAAACACGCCGATGGAACCGTTGAACTTCTCGGGCAGGTGGCCCGCGTTTTCCAGCGCTTCCCACGACACCTCGAGGAAGTGGCGGTGCTGCGGATCCATGATCGACGCTTCACGCGGGCTGAAGCCGAAGAACGGCGCGTCGAACATTTCCATGTCGGGCAGCACGGCGCCCGATTTCACGTAGTTCGGGTGGCCCAGCAACGAAGCCGGCACACCGGCCGCCAGCAGTTCTTCGTCGGTGAAGCGCTGCAGCGATTCGACGCCGTTGCGCAGGTTGCTCCAGTACTCGTGGATGGTGCGCGCACCGGGGAATCGGCCCGCCATGCCGACGACGGCGATGTCGGTGTCCAAGCTGTCGTTTTGGTCGCTCATGGCGTCTTCAATCTCTCAAGAACTGCATCAACTGCGATTGTCGGCGGTGGTGCCTTGGCGCAAGCCGGCCCGGCGGGCCATGGCGGCACGGCGGCCGGCGGCCCGGTCGGTGCCTTGCTGGGCGGCGGCGTTGTCGGCGCCGTCTTGGCTGAGGTATTGGCTCAGGGTCTGGATGGTGGGGAAGCGGAAGATGTCGGTGATCGACAGGTCGCGCTGCAGCGCTTCGCGCAAGCGGCGGTGCGCCTGCACGGCCAGCAGCGAGTGGCCGCCCAAGTCAAAGAAGTTGTCTTGAATGCCGACCTGCGGCAGCTTCAGCACGTCTTTCCAGATGGTGGCGATGGCTTCTTCGAGGTCGCCCACGGGCGCCACATAGGCGGCAGCCACCGCGGGGGCATTGCCCACGTCAGGCGCGGGCAGCGCCTTGCGGTCGATCTTGCCGTTGGGTGTTTGTGGCAGCGCGGGCAGCGTCACAAAGTGCGCCGGCACCATGAAGTCGGGAAGGCCGATGCGCAGGTGGTCTTTCAGCGCAATGGGGCATGGCTTCTCGGTGCCGGCCGCCACCACGTAGGCCACGATGCGCACGTCGCCGGGCACGTCTTCACGGGCCACCACCACGGTTTCGCGCACGGAAGGGTGAGACAACAACGCGGCTTCAATTTCGCCCAGCTCGATGCGGTAACCGCGCACCTTCACCTGGTGGTCGAAGCGGCCCAGGAATTCGAGCGTGCCATCGACGCGCAAGCGCGCCAGGTCGCCGGTGCGGTAGACCCGCCCACCGGCCGCGCCGCTGAACGGGTGCGCAATGAAACGCTCGGCGGTCAGGTCGGCGCGGTGCAGGTAGCCACGCACCACACCCTTGCCGCCAATCACCAGCTCGCCCGGCACACCCACGGGCACGGGCTGCTGGCGGCTGTCGAGGATGTAGACCTGCTGGTTCACCAGCGGCCGGCCCAGCGGCACGATGCCATCGACCGCATCGACCTTGTGCACCGCCGACCAGATGGTCGTTTCAGTGGGGCCGTACATGTTCATCAGATCGCCACGGATCAGCGCCTTGATGTCGCGCGCCAGCGTGGGTGGCAGTGCTTCGCCGCCGATCATCACGCGCTGCAGTTGCGACAGGCCTTCTTGCGCGGCCGGGTCGATGAGCAGCATGCGCGCCATCGACGGCGTGCATTGCAGGTGGGTGACGTTGTGGCGCTTGAGCAGCGTGGCGAGCGAGTAGTCGCCCTGTGCCGACGCGCGGCGCGGCATCGAGTTGCGGCGCAGCTGGTTCAGGTATTCAAGGTGCGTCAGCACGCTGGCTGAATCGACGCCGAAGTCGACCAGGCAGGCCACGTCGTCCACGCCGATGGCCTTGATCTTGTCGATCATCGACAGGCAGGTTTCGGGTGTGCCGAAGAGGCCGCTGGTCTCGTAGTAGCGCTCGAACGAGTGTTCGAGCAACGAGGTCATTTCGTCGTCGGTGAGGCTTTGCAGGTCGAGGCTGGCGCTGGTGTCGTCCATGCCTTCGCGGCGCTTGAAGGCCGGGAAGGACCATGCGTACTGCTTCACCAGGTGCATCGAGGTGCGCAGGTACTCGACCAGTGGCTTGCGCACCTTCTCACGCACGGCCGCTTCGTCAGGACCGACGAAGGTGTGAAGCATCAGAGACACGAAGCCTTCGCCCGGGTGCCCGGCTTCCTTGTAGGCCTTGCGGTAGGCGGCCAGCTTGTCGGCCAGTTCTTCGACCGTCTGCCCCAGCAAGTGGGTCAGCACATTGGCGCCCAGCTTGCCGGCCGCGATAAAGGTTTCAGGGTTGCCGGCCGACGTGACCCAGAACGGCAGTTCCTTTTGCACCGGGCGGGGCAAGATGCTCAGCTCGACAGGCTTGCCCGTGGCGCCCGGGAAGGGCAGCTTCTCGCCGCGCCACAAGCGGCGCACCACGTCGATGTCGCGCAGCATGATGTTCTTCGCGTCGGCGAAGTTCTCGGGGCGCAGCGTGAAGTCGTTCGGCTGCCAGCCGGCCGCGAACGAAATGCCCACGCGGCCGTTCGAGATGTTGTCGACCACCGACCACTCTTCGGCCACACGCAGCGGGTGGTGCAGCGGCAGCACCACGCTGCCCGCGCGAATCTTGATGCGCTCGGTGATGGCGGCAATGGCCGCGCTCGTCACCGACGGGTTGGGGTACAGGCCACCGAACGCGTGGAAGTGCCGCTCGGGCGTCCAGACCGCCGCGAAGCCGTGCTGGTCGCCGTACTTCGCGCCTTCGAGCAGCAGCTTGTATTTGTTCTGCGTGCCGTTCTGGGCACTGTTCTGTGCACTGTCACCACCTTCGGCTTCGTCGGCCGAGAAGTAGAAGAGGCTGAAGTCGAGCGGGCGCGAGGCATGAGCACCGCGCGTGGGGGCTGCGGTCTGGCGGTCTTCGTCGGTGGCGATCACCACGTGGAAGCCGCGCGTCAGCGTCCAGCAGAGTTCGAGCACCGAGATGTCGAAGCTCAGGCTGGTGACAGCGAGCCAGGTGCCGGGCTGTTCAGTGCCCAGCTTCTCGTCCATGCCGGCGAAGAAGTTCACCGCGTTGCGGTGCTCGACCATCACACCCTTGGGCTTGCCGGTGGAACCCGACGTGTAGATCACGTAAGCCAGGTGCTTGGGCTCCGCGCCACCATCGAAGGGCTCGGCCGATTCGGTGGCAACGGAAGCCCAGTCGCTGTCGAGGAAGATGACCTTGGCGCGGTGCTTGGGCAGGTCGTCGCGCAGGTATTCCTGCGACAGCAGCACCGGCACCTTCGAGTCCTCGACCATGTAGGCGATGCGGTCCTTCGGGTACGTGGGGTCGAGCGGCACATACGCGCCGCCGGCCTTCTGGATGGCGATCAGGCCAACCATCATCTCGACCGAACGCTCGACGCACAGGCCCACCAGCACGTCGGGGCCCACGCCCATCGTGTGCAGGCGGCGGGCCAGTTGGTTGGCGCGGCTGTTCAACTCGGCGTAAGTCAGCGACTGGTCACGGCACGTGACCGCCACGGCATTCGGCGTGCGCGCGGCTTGTTCTTCGATCAGCCGGTGCACACAGGCTTCGCTGCGCCACGGGGCTTCGGTCGCGTTCCACGCCACCAGCACCTGTTCGCGCTGCGCGTCGTCGAGCAGCGGCAGTTCAGCCAAGGCGCGTGACGCGTCGGCGTCAGACGCCGCCAACAATGCGTTGAACTGCTGCTGAAGCTGGGCCACAGTGGCGGTTGCCAGCTTGGAGGCATCGAACACCCAGCGCGCGCGGCTGCCATCGCGCTGCAGGGCAATGGTGAGTTCGCTGCCAGGTTGGGCCTGGGCTTGTGTCAGGTCATCGACGATCAGCACGGCCACCGGCAACACGCGCGGGTCGGCGGTGTGGGCCAGCGTGCGCAGCTCGGGCGTGCGGGCGACGGCATCGGTGGCATAGCCCACGCGGCGGCGCAGTTCTTTCAACTCGGCTTGCACGGCATCGCGCAGTGCGGTGACGCCTCGCTTGAAGTCGATGGCCGCGCGCAGCGGCACTTGCGGTGCAAACCAGTGCGTGGCACCTTCAATCGCCTGGGCCAATGCGGGGTCGGCGAAGCCGATGTCGAATTCATCCTTGTCGCACAGGCGTGCAAGGTAGCCCACCACGGCGGCGGCCACCTGGTCGGCGCGGTCAACCGAGGCAGCCTGAGGCAAGGCCACGTCGAGGTGCTGGTACGAAGCTGCCGGCGCCGCGACGCTGCGGTCGATGCAGGGCAACTCGATCGGGTTGCGGGTTTCAAGGCGGCGCAGCCAGAAGCCTTCGTGCGATGCCACGGCGGCGTTGGCCGCCGTCAGCCGCTCGGACGTTGCAGCGTCGAGCACGTCGAACGCGCCGTCCACATGCAGCGCAAATTGGGCGGCCGCTTCGGCCGGTGTCAGCGCCTTGCCGTCGAGCGTTTCCAGGCGCAGCAATTGGATGTCTTCGGTGGCCGTGGCCACCGTGATGGCGCTGTCGTCCACAGCCACGATGCGGCCCGGTGCGGCGCCCGATGCGCCTTCCAGCACACGCACTTCATTGACCACCAGCAAGCGCCCCGAGGCCACCGCCTTGGCCGAACCCAGCGGGTTGGCATAGGTGCCGAAGTCGAGCGCCCGCACCAGCGTGGCGATCTTGTCGGCCGGCTGATCCCAGCGAATGGCGCAAGCAGCTTCGGGGCGGTCTTTGCGGCCGAAATAGTGGTGCGGCGCGCTTGATTGCGGACGGCCGTGCAGGCTGCCATCACCCAAGCCGGCCACCAGCTCTTCAAAGCCCGCAATGCCGGCCTCGAAACATTTGGTGTTCAGCGTCAGCGCGGTCTCATGGGCTGAGACGTCGAACCGGCGTTGCGTGAGGATGTCGCCCTCATCGACCTTGTCGGTCATGGCGTGCCACGTGATGCCGTGCTGCGATTCGTTGTTCAACAGCGCCCAGATCGGCGTGTTCAGGCCGGCGTATTCAGGCAGCGGGCCGTCGTGGAAATTGATGGCGGCACGGGTGGGCAGCGCGATCACTTCGGCCGACAGCACCGACAGGTTGGTGATGCTGAAAAGATAGTCGAACGGGCGAAGGTCTTGGGCGGCCAGCAAGGCGGCGGTGTTCGGCAGCACGCGCACACCGCGTTCGGCGGCCCAGCGCTTGACGGAGGCCCGGGTGCTCACGACGGCGGCGATCTGGTGGCCGGCTTGTTCGAGCGTCTGGGCACACTGCACCAGCAACGATTCGGAGCCGATCAAAACACAACGCCAGGAGTGAGCCATGAGTATCTTTCTTGGTAGGGTTCAGTCGGAGATCGGCGAACGGGGCGCATGGGGCGCGGCAGGTTCTTGTCACCCGGTGACGCGGCACAACAGATGGTGGCGCGAAAGGACGACGATGGTATGCATTGCGCACCGCAGCAAGCAGGACTTCCGTCAATTATTTGCGCTGCAAGTCTTCACTTCCGCCCCCTCAGATGAGTGTACGGGGCGCCTCAAACGCTCAGCCACACTGCCTTCCGTGAAATTGTGCGTATATCGATGGAAAGCCTGTGACACGGTCGTGGCATGGGCGATGGCCGTGTTGCTTGCCGTGTTGCTTGCCGTGTTGACGGCTGTGGTGATGGTTGGCTGCACGCCCGCGTCCCCTCACGAGGAGAAAAATGTGGAATCTGCGGCGATTCCCTTCGCAGTGATGGGCGACTCCGACAGCCACTCTTACCAAGACCGCATCTGGTTGCCTGCCGGAGAGGGCGAGCCCGGCGGACCCTACCGCAAACAGACCTTCCAGTGGACCGAGGTGCTGGCGCAATTGCGAAGCAAGCAGCTTGACCTGGGCGCTTGGGGCATCTGGGGCGAGCGCAAAAGCTGGGTGCGCGTCAAAGAGTTGTTCAGCCAACCCGGGCGGGCACCCCGCAAGGAAGATTTCGAGCACAACTTCGCCCTCGGTGGGTCGCGCTGCGAAGCGCTGACCACCGGCATTTACCGCCAGGCACCCCGCCTGGTGAACCTGATGGACCGGCACCCCGCGCGCTGGCAACGCGGCGTGGTGGTGGTCCGCATTGGCATCATCGACATCGGCCTGGCCGACAGCCTGGATGCGCTTTCGCGCAACGCCGCCGACGCTGGCGTTCGTGCACGCACGTTGGCGTGCCTGGGCCACATCCGCGAGGCGGTGAATTTGATCCACGCCAGCCACCCGCAGACCCACATCGTTCTGGTGGGAATTCTCGACAACACCGACCACCCGGCCTACGCAGGCCAATGGAAAACCGCCACCGAATTCGACAACATCCGCGCAGGCCTTGATGTGTTCGACGCGGGCCTCCAGCAGATCGCCGCCAACCGCCCGGACCGCATCGCGTTCTTCGACGACCGCACATGGTTCTCGCAACGTTGGGGCTCACTTGGCGGTCGAAAATCCGCAACACCCGCACCGGGGCTGTCGGTGAGGCACGCCATGGGTGATTCGCCAGAGCATTCGGTGTTGGCCAACGGCCATGCCGGGCTGGCCTGGAACCTGATGTGGGCGCGGTCCTTGGTTGAACTCTTGAACGAACGGTTCGCCCTGGGCATTGCGCCGATCAACGACGACGAGGCATCGGCCTATCTGGCCCGGCTGCCCCCCACCCGATAGAGGAATTCATGGACAACATCTTGCAAGGCTTGCACCGCACGGTCGATCGGTTGGGCGAACTGCCCCTGTACCGCAGCCGCCGCCGCAAGGCGTTCGACCGGCTGTTCGAGAGCGCCGAAGGCGTTCACCTGTTCCGAGGCGTGTTTCCAAGCTTTGAAGCCGCAGCCGCCAGCGCCCCGGCGACCAGGCCCGTGGGCTACGACAACGAAGACTCTTCCAGCCTGTACCTCAAACGCTTGAACCTCGACCCCTACGACCACCCGGCCATGTTTTGGCTGGCGGCGTCGATTCACGAAGGCATGCGCAGCATCGTGGACATCGGGGGAAGCGTCGGGATCAAGTACTTCGCCTTCCGCAACTTCATCGACTACCCCGCCGACCTGCAATGGCGCGTCGTGGAGGTTTCAGCCGCCGTTCAACTGGGGCGTGAATTTACAGCGAGCAAGAACGCGCCTCATCTGGACTTCAGCGACGACATGGCCAGCCTCGATGGCCGCGACGTTTTGTTCGCTTCAGGCTCGCTGCAGTACCTGCCGCAGGCCCTTCCCGACCTGCTGATGGGCTTGAAGGTGAAGCCCCGTCGAATCGTGGTGAACACAACACCGATCCATCCGACGCTTTCGTTCTTCACCCTCAACAGCATTGGCTCGGCCTTCTGCCCGTACCGCGTGCAATCGCTGGAGTCGTTCGTGGAAGGGGTCAGGCGCTGCGGCTACAAGCTGCGGGATCAATGGCAAAACACCGGCAAGTCGATGAACCTTCCGTTCAACCCGGAGTGCAGCGTGCCGCACTACTCGGGCTTTTGCTTCGACGCTCGCTCTTGACTCCGCCCGCCTGACGAGTCGAACCCGGACCTTGGAAGGGGCGGTTCATCAGTGCGCCGCTATGTGCAACAACCGCCACACCTTCCGGCCGTCACGCTTTCCTTAAGGCAGCGGATGCCCGAGTTCCGCCATCCGGGCAAGCACTTGGTCACGTGCCTGAAACCGCTGGTGCTTTCCGAGAAGTGAACGCTTCAGAAAGGGGAAGCCCGCGTCCAACAGCTCGAATGGCTTGAGCAAGGTCGGGTCCTGGCCAAACCCCCCAGCGCTGTACCAGAAGGCACCCACCTTCATGTGACGGGCGGCAATTTCGGCAAAGCGGAGTTCTTGCAACCGGATGGCATCAACCGCGCGGTCGAAGGCCACGTACTTGGGGAACGACGGCCGAAGCTGGTTCAACCGTTCAGTCGTCACACCCTTCAAAACGAAGGCATATGACTGCAGGTGATTCACGGTGTCACTCGATGCCGTGAAACCTGTCAGGTCCCAGCGGCATCGGGACAGCACCTCTTGCAGGTCGCCAAACGGGCCGTAGACCGAATCGTTCATGACGAAAACGTCAGCGTGCGGTGAGCTTTCAGCGATGGCCTCGAGCGCCAGGGTGTACGCCGAAAAGTCATACCCACCGAGCCCCTTCCAATGAATGGCATCTGCCAAGTCGGTCAGTTCAGCAGGGACAAGCGACACGTCTCGCGTCGCGTAGACGACCATGATTGCCTGCCCGCTGGCGCGCAGGCGCGCCAGCGCAAAGCGATGGTGGGCACCCAGGGAACCATCAGGGCTGAAAACAAAATACACCGCCCATGCCGGCCGTGGAGTCACCGGTCGAATCACCTGATGAGGCGGGCGCAAGCGACTGCGGCATGCAAGCGTTTGGATGCGCAACATCTTGACGCTGAACGAAGGCGTTGTGGGAGAGAAGTCCCACAGTGACTGCAGACCGGCCACGTCGTTCCGGTGATCCAACCGCGGCTGGGCCGGCATCGTCTCGTGCGCGCTCATCTCCCGCTCCTTGTGTTCACAGTGCTACGCCCAGGTACCGAAACAACCAAGTGGCGCTTGCCCCCAGGGCAAATCCGACGGGCCAGGCCAACAGCACGCCCATCTCGAAACGCAAGCTGTTCAAGCCATGCTTCCGGTTGAACAGATAGACCAGCGGCAACGTCGGCGCGACATGCAACGCAATGGCCACCAGCGCGCCATTGAGGCCGAAGCCCCAGTACATCAACGGAACGACGGTGACGACGCTCGCAAGCTTCACCACGTGGATCCACATCAGGTTTCGGGGCTCCCCCAAGGCGAGGTAAGCACTGCCTGCCAACC
>JAYSYW010000159.1:0-10662 GCA_043727255.1 Rhizobacter sp.
CGTGCAGGAAGTGCCCCCCGAACACACCCGCCGCTACGGCATCGTGGCGGGCACGGCGGTGAACGACCGGCTGATGGACGTCACCCGCATCGTTGAGAAGCCAGCACCCGAAGACGCGCCTTCACGTTTGGGTGTGGCGGGCCGCTACATCCTCACACCCGGGGTGTTTCATGAGATCGCCAACCAGCAGCGCGGCGTGGGTGGCGAGATCCAGCTCACCGACGGCATCGCCGGCCTGCTGCGCCGCGAGAAGGTGTTTGCCTACCGCTACGAAGGCAAGCGCTACGACTGTGGCAGCAAAGATGGCTTCCTGCAGGCCAACGTCGAACTGGCGCTCAAGCACCCACAGCTGGGCCCGGACTTCCGCGACTACCTGCGGTCACTCGACATTTAAACCAAGCTTGCCCGGCCATTGCGGCCGGGCCCGGCACCGCCTCTTCAGCGGCGCCGCAGGTAGTGCACGAACTCGTCACCGACGGTCGCCTGCTCAAGCAGTTCGTTGCCAGTTTGGCGTGCAAAGGCCTGGAAGTCACGCGCCGATCCGGGGTCAGTGGACACCACCTTCAGCACCTCGCCGCTCATCATTTCAGCCAACGCTTTCTTGGCTTTCAGAATCGGCAGCGGGCAATTCAGGCCCCGGGTGTCGAGTTCTTTGTGGGCGTTCATCGGCGACCTTTCCTTAGGGCAACTGCAGCCACTGTGGCTCGATGCCGCGTGAGCGCACGAAGTCGGCCAAGGCCTGGCCTGTGCCCGCAGGCCAGCACTTCACCTTGTGCGGCGACACCAGCTTGTATTCGGCCAATTCAGGTGACAACACCACCTCGCCACGCGCCACCACATGGTAGGCAATGATCACTTGGTTCATGCGCTGGAAGTCGTACACACCAATCAGCTTCAGCGCATCAACCTTCAGCGAGGTTTCTTCCATCACCTCGCGTTCGATGCCGCCTTGCGGCGTCTCGCCGGCTTCCATGAAGCCGGTGACCAAGCCGAACATCTTTGGCGGCCAGGCGGCGTTGCGGGCGATCAGCAGCATGCCGTCCTGGTCGACCAGTTCGATCACGGCGGCGAGCACGGGCGTGGGGTTGTTCCAGTGGGTCCAGTCACACGCCGGGCAACGCAGCCGTGTCTTCGGCCCACCATCTTCATCGGCCGACAGCAATTGCAGCGGCGTTGCGCAATTGGGGCAGAAGTTGAACTGCTGGTTCATGCAGACCTCACGCAGGGAAGACGCCGGTGGACAGGTAGCGGTCACCCCGGTCGCAGACGATGAAAACAATGGTCGCGTTCTCGACCGTCTTCGCCATCTCCAGCGCCACCCAGCAGGCGCCTGCGGCGGAGATGCCGGCAAACAGTCCGTCTTCGCGGGCCAAGCGGCGCGCCAGGTTCTCGGCATCGGCCTGGCTCACCGAGATCGTCTCGTCGATGTGCGTGGGGTCGTAGATCTTGGGCAGGTAGGCCTCGGGCCATTTGCGAATACCGGGGATGCGCGAGCCTTCACTCGGTTGCGCGCCGATCACGCGAATGGCCGGGTTCTGTTCTTTCAGGAAACGCGAGGTGCCAGTGATGGTGCCCGTGGTGCCCATGGCGCTCACGAAGTGCGTCACGCGGCCGGCGGTGTCTGCCCAGATCTCAGGGCCGGTGGTTTCGTAGTGCACACGCGGGTTGTCGGCGTTGGCAAACTGGTCGAGCACCCGGCCCTTGCCGTCGCGCTGCATTTGTTCGGCAAGGTCGCGTGCGTATTCCATGCCGCCGCTGCGTGGGGTGAGGATCAACTCGGCGCCAAACGCCTTCATGGTCTGAGCGCGCTCGATCGACAGGTCCTCCGGCATGATCAACACCATGCGGTAGCCACGGATCGCCGCCGCCATGGCAAGCGCGATGCCGGTGTTGCCGGAAGTGGCTTCGATGAGGGTGTCGCCGGGGCGGATGTCGCCGCGCTCTTCGGCCCCGCGGATCATGCTGATGGCCGGCCGGTCTTTCACTGAACCCGCCGGGTTGTTGCCTTCCAGCTTGGCAAGGATCACGTTGCCACGGCGTTCGTTGTCTTCGCCGGGCACACGCACCAGGCGCACCAGGGGGGTCTGGCCGATCGCTTCTTCGAGGGTTTTGTAAGGCGTCATGCCGTCATCGCTGGGGAGAGAGCGGTTTGCGGGCGAGCCGCAAGCGGCAAGCACCTGTCGATGCCTGGTGCCTCGGGTCGGAATCGAACCGACACTCCTTGCGGAACGGGATTTTGAGTCCCGCGCGTCTACCAATTTCGCCACCGAGGCTTCGGTGCAGAGGGCGAGAGTTTGCCACAGACTGGCGGCCCCCCAAGGCCCCGGGATGCCCTCTCTTCGTTCATCTCGAAACCGTTACGCTTGAGCCCCTTTCACCCCGCCTCAGCCCGCGCATGCCTCCGATTCCGCCCATCACCCAGGCCCTGTTGCTGATCAACGTGGGCATGTTCTGCGTGCAGTTCCTGCTTGGCCCCTGGCTCGAAGGGTTCTTCGCGTTATGGCCACTGGGCTCGGGCTTCCTGCCTTGGCAACTCATCTCTTATGGCTTCTTGCACGGCGACATGCTGCATCTGTTTTTCAACATGCTGGCGCTGTGGATGTTCGGCTCGGAACTGGAACAGCTGTGGGGCACGAAGCGCTACCTCACGTTCCTTGGCGTGGGGATCTTGTTCGGGGGGCTTGCGTTCATGGTGCTCACGCTGCTGATGGGCTGGCACGCCACCTTGATCGGCTTTTCAGGCGGCATCTTCGCGTTGCTGCTGGCCTCGGCCATGCTGTTCCCCAACCGCACCATCATTCCGCTGTTCCCGCCCATCCCGATGAAGATGAAGGTCTTCGCCATCGTGTTCGGCACGCTGGAACTGGTGATCGGCCTCAGCTCGGGCATCAATGGCCTGTCGAACTTCGCGCACCTGGGCGGCGTGCTGGGCGGGTTTTTGATGCTGCGTTACTGGCGCGGCCTGCCGCCTTTCGGGCGCCGCCGCCGCTGATCAAACCCGATCAACCCGAAACCAAACCTTCACGCACCGTCGGGTAACGCAAGCGCAGCCGCAACTCGTGCGTGAGCCGCCGGTTGTCGAGCCGGCGTGATTCGCTCATGAACGACAACTGCATCGGCGACATCACCACCGCCGCCTCGGCCCAGGCCACACGCGGCGGGTGCGGCAAGCCGCACAGGTCTGCGGCCAGGTCGAAGTAGTCGCCCATCTTCAGCTCGGTGTCGTCGCTTGCATGCACCACCCGCTGCGGCCTGCCCCGGTGCAAAGCCGCCACGCAGGCGCGGGCCAGGTCGTCGGCGTGAATGTGGTTGGTGTAGACGTCATCCTCAGCCCGCAGCACCGGCGTGCCGCGCGCCAGCCGCTCGCGCGGGTGGCCACCGGGGCGGTCGGTCGCGTAGATGCCGGGGATGCGCAACACCGTCACGCAAACGCCATGGGCGCGGCCATGAAACCGCAGTTGGGCCTCGGCGTCCACGCGGCGTTCGGCACGCGGGGTGGTGGGGCGGGTGGCCCGTGTTTCGTCGAAACGGTCACCGGCCGCATGGCCGTACACACCACTCGTGCTGCCGTAGACGATGCGCCGCACGCCGCCACGGGCCAGGGCTTGAAGCAGGTGACGGGTGCGGGGGTCATCACGGCCTGTGGTGGGCGGTGGTGCCAGGTGCAGCAGCGCGTCGGCCACACCGGCCAGCCGGCCCAGCGTGGCGGGCCGGTCCAGGTCACCGAGCAAGGGCACGATGCCGGCTTCACGCAAGAGCGGCACACGATCGGGGCTTGATGTCAGCGCCATCAGTGCCCAGCGCCCGCGCAGCAACTGCGCCACACGCAGGCCGACATCGCCGCAACCGACGATCAGCAGTCTGGGCTTTTTGAAGCGGCTGGGCATGGGATTGGGGAGCGCAAGCCGCCTGCGATCAGCAACAGTTCGCAGGCAGAATGGAAGGCTCTTTTCGAGTAGGCCTTCGAGGTTAACGCATGACTTTCCAAGTGACTGTGCAGCCCAGCGGGGCGAGCTTCCGTGTCGATCGTGACGAGGCCATCCTGGCCGCGGCCATCCGCCAAGGCGTGGGCCTTCCCTATGGCTGCAAAGACGGCGCCTGTGGTTCTTGCAAGTGCAAGCTGGTGGAGGGCCGGGTGATCCACGGCGTGCATCAGACCAAGGCGCTGAGCCCAGAAGAAGAAGCCGCAGGCTTGATGTTGACCTGCTGCGCCGCGCCGCAGACCGACATCGTGCTCGAAGCCCGCATCGTGCCGGTGGGCGACACGCCGGTGCGCAAGCTGCCGTGCCGCGTGCTCAGCATCGAAAAGCGCGCGCCCGATGTGGCGGTGTTGCAGTTGCAGCTTCCGGCCAACGACGCCTTCAAGTACCGCGCAGGCCAATACGTTGAATTCATCTTGCGTGACGGCAGCCGGCGCAGCTACAGCATGGCCAACGGGCCCGAGTCGCTGACGGGCAAGCCCGGCATCGAACTGCACATTCGCCACATGCCCGGCGGCAAGTTCACCGACATCGTGTTCAGCACCCTGAAAGAAAAAGACCTGCTGCGCGTGGAAGGCCCGTTCGGCAGCTTCTTCCTGCGCGACGACAGCGACAAGCCCATCGTGCTGCTGGCCAGCGGCACGGGCTTCGCGCCCATCAAATCGATCATCGAGCACATGCAGGCCAAGGCCATCACCCGGCCGGCGGTGCTGTATTGGGGTTGCCGCAGCTTGGCCGACCTGTACCTGCACGACTGGGCCGTCGAAGCCGCGCGCAACCTGCCCAACCTGCGCTACGTGCCGGTGCTGAGCGAACCCAAGCCCGAAGACGCCTGGACCGGCCGCACCGGCCTCGTGCATCAGGCCGTGATCGCCGACCTGTCCGACCTCAGCGGCCATCAGGTGTATGCCTGCGGGGCGCCGATCATGGTCGAGTCGGCCCAGCACGACTTCATCGAACGCTGCGCGCTGCCGAAAGACGAATTCTTCGCCGACGCCTTCACTTCCGAGCGCGACAAGCACCCGGTCGAAGCCCCAACGGCCTGACGCCCGTCACTCCCGCCACCTGAGGCGGCAGCGGCATCACGCCGACTGCCGCCCAACCCAAGAGAGCCCCCATGTTCAAAAGCACACGTGCCCGGCTGGTGGCCGGAATTGGGGCGCTGGCCGTTGCGGCTGCCGCTGCGGGCGGTTGGTGGTATGCCACCCAGGGCAGTCGCGGCGCGCCGGGCACGCCCTTGATGGCGGGGGCGGACAAGAACACGCCCTTCGCCGCGCTGGAATGCGGCTCGCGCATGTTCGACGACAGCCCGGCGCTCGCCGTGCAGTTTTCGCAGCCACTCGACCGCAAGCAAAACCTCAACGACCTGCTGCGCGTGACGGACCTCGGCTCGGTGGGCGACAAACCCGAGAAGACCGTCGAGACCGCCGTGGCGCCGTCGCAAGCGCCCAAGTCGGCATCGGGTGCCTCGGGTTCATCATCAACAACGCCCACCGGCCCCATCGTGCAAGGCGCGTGGGTGGTTGGCGACAACGCCCGCATCGCCTACTTCCCGAACATCCAGCCGCAGCGCAAGTACCGCATCAACGTGCCCACCGAGACGCTGTCGGTCGATGGCCAAAAGCTCACGGCCGCCAAGGCCTGCGACGTGTCGAGCGAAGCCATGGGCACCTCGTTTTACTTCGCCAGCCGGGGCGTGGTGCTGCCGGCCGGGCAGAACGGCGGCCTGCCGATCGTCACCGTCAACGCACCCGAAGTGGACGTGCAGTTCCTGAAGGTGAACGACGGCGACCTGGCGCGCTTCTTCCAGCGCGTGGCCGGCTCGCGCGCCACGTCCAGCCGCGACGAAAACAGCGAAGACATGGAATACCACGGCTATCGCGGCGACGAGAACCGCTCGCTGCAAGGCCGTGTGATGGGCTGGGACCTCGACCAGATTTCCAAGTCGGCCCGCAGCGTGTACCTCGGCCGCTTCACCACGGGTGAGCTGGCGAACAAACGCCGCGTCACCTACCTGCCGGTCGAAGGCATCAACGAGTTGAAGGAGCCGGGCGTGTATGTGGCCGTGATGGGCCAGCCGGGGCGCTTCCGCGAGGACTATCAGGTCACCTACTTCTACGTCAGCGACATCGGCCTCGGCTCGCACCGTCACACCAACGGCAGCCTGGATGCGTTTGCCACCTCGCTGCGCAGCGGCAAGGCCATCGGCGGCGTCGAGTTCGAGTTGCTCGATGAAAACGCCCGTTCGCTGGGCAAGACCAAGGCCGATGGCGACGGGCACGGCGCGTTCGCCAGCGTGCCGCCCGGTGCCGTGCTGCTGGTGGCGCGCAACGGCAAGGAAATGACGACCGTGGTGTTGACCGAGCCCGGCCTCGACCTGTCCGAGTTCGACGTGGGCGGCCACCTGCCACGCAACACCAAGCTCTTTGCCTACGCCGGCCGCGACCTCTACCGCCCCGGCGAATCGTTCGACCTGTCGGTGCTGGCGCGTGACGCCGACGGCCGCATGCTGCCGCCCGCACCCATTCAGGCCGTGCTCAAGCGCCCCGATGGCCGCACGGTGCAAACCTCGACCTGGCGCCCGCACGAGAAGATCCCCGGCTACCTGCGCCAACGTGTGGCGCTGCCCGCCGACGCACAAACCGGCGCCTGGACGCTTGAGCTGCGCGCCGACCCCGGCGCGCACGACGCCGATGCGGTGTGGGCCTTCAAGGTGGAAGAGTTCTTGCCCGAACGCATGAAGCTCGACCTGACCACGGCCAAGCCCTTGCTCACACTGGGTGACGACTTCACGGTGCAGGTGCGGGGCGACTACCTCTTCGGCTCGCCCGCCGCTGGCAACCGCCTGTTGGCCAGCGTGGCCACCGAACGCCTGCGACAAGCGCTGCCGGCGCAATGGCCGGGTTTCATCTTTGGTGACTTCGCCGACGACAGCCTGAAGAAAAACCAGCAGGTCAGCGACGACAGCCTCGACGAACAAGGCCATGCGGAAGTCGAGTTGCCGGTGGACGCCAGCGGCATCAATTCGCCCCTGCTGGTGCGCGGCAGCTTCAGCCTGCTCGAATCGGGCGGCCGCCCGGTCGTGCGGTCCATCGAACGCGCCGTGTGGCCCGCCCCGCAGTTGTTGGCCGTGCGGCCGTTGTTCGACCGCGACGTGGCGCCCGACAACAACCAGGCCCGCTTCGAGCTGATCCGCGTGGGCGCCGACGGCAAGCTCGCGCCACTCGCCAACGCACAGGTCAAGCTGGTGCGCGAAGACCGCCAGTACTACTGGCGCTTCGACGACCAGAAGGGCTGGCACTCGGGCTACACCGAGGCCGAAGAAGTGATCGAGTCGGGCGCGGTGGCCATCAACGCCCGCACCCCGCTGGCGCTGCCCGTGGGCTACGGCCGCTACCGGCTGGAAGTGAAAGACCCCAGCACCGGCCTTTCGCTGCGCTACCGCTTCTATGCCGGCTGGGGCGCGCAAGACCTGGACGACATCGGCAACCGGCCCGACCGCGTGCAACTCAAGCTGGCCAAGGCGCCGTTGAAAGCCGGTGAGAAAGCCGCACTGACGATCACCCCGCCACACGACGGCACGGCGATCGTCACCGTGCAAGGCGACAAGCTGCTGTGGAGCCAGCGGGTCGATGTGTCCACCTCGGGCACCACCGTCAACATTCCCATCGCCGACACCTGGACGCGGCACGACCTGTACATCGCCGTCACCGCCTTCCGCCCCGGCAGCCAGGGCGACCGCGTGACCCCGGCGCGCGCCGTGGGCCTGGTGCACCTGCCGCTGGCGCGTGAAGACCGCAAGCTCAAGGTCGCGCTCACCGCGCCGGCCAAGGTGCGGCCTGAAACGCGTGTGGTGGTGAAGGTGAAAGCCGAGGGCCTGGAAGGCAAGGCGGCCATCGTCACGCTGTCGGCGGTGGACGTCGGCATCTTGAACATCACCCGCTTCAAGACGCCCGACCCGTTCGACTTCTTCTTCGGCAAACACCGCTTCGCCAGCGAGCTGCAAGACATGTACGGCAAGCTGATCGAGAAGATGGAAGGCGGCACCGCCAAGCTCAAGTGGGGCGGTGACACCAAGCGTTCCGACTCGAAGAGCCTGCCCAAGAAGGTCAAGCTGGTGGACTTGTTCAGCGGCCCCGTGGCGCTGAACGCCAAGGGTGAAGCCGAGATCGCGCTCAACATCCCCGACTTCAACGGCACGCTGCGCCTGATGGCCGTGGTGTCGTCGCCCGACCGCTTTGGCAGCACCGACACCGAGATGGTGTCGGCCGCGCCCGTGGTGGCCGAACTGGCCATGCCGCGCTTCATCTCGCCGGGCGACAGCGCGGCGCTGGCGCTCGACGTGACCAACCTGAGCGGCAGCGCGCAAACACTGCGCATTCAGCTCGAAGGCGCCGACCCGCTGCGGGTGCGCGACGGCGAACGCAGCCTGAGCCTCAAAGACAAGCAACGCGTGACGCTGCGCTTCCCGGTCGAAGCCACCGACGCGTATGGCCTGGGCCGCTTGCGCTTGCAGGTCAGCAACAGCGGCAGCAACAACAGCAGCGGCGGCAACGCCATCAAGATCGAACGCGAGTCGTGGCTGCAGGTGCAGCCGCCGGTGCCGCAAGAACGTGACGTGCGCCGCGCGCGCATCGAACCGGGCGCCAGCCTGAAGCTTGATGCCGCCTGGGTCGAGAAGTACTTCAAGGGCTCGGCCACGTTCAGCGTCAGCCTGTCGAACAAGCCGCCGCTCAACGTGAACCGGCTGGTGCAAGGGCTGCTCGACTATCCCTATGGCTGCCTTGAACAGACCACCAGCGCCGCCTACCCGCACCTGTTCATCGACGAAGCCGCAGCCAAGGCCTATGGCCTGGCGACCCGCAGCCGCGACGAACGCGCCCAGTTCATCGAAGGCGCCATCGGCCGGTTGGCCGGCATGCAAAAGGCCAACGGCGGCTTCACGCTGTGGGGCAACGGGCCGTATGAAACCTGGCTGTCGGCCTATGTGATCGGCTTTTTGCAAGACGCCCGCCAACAAGGCTTCGGCGTGCCCGACACCATGTACAAGCAGGGCCAGGACTGGCTGCTGACTCAGCTGCAGACCGCGCCGAACCTGTTTCCCACCCTGCCCGCAACGGCCAAGCCGGCCAGTGCGCCCGACAGCAGCCTGGTGCGCTACGACAGCCGCGACTACACCTTGCTGCGCGACAGCCACCAGCGCTTCGCCGAGATGGCGCATGTCGGCTACATCCTGGCTCGCGACCAGAAGGCGCCGCTGTCGCTGCTGCGCTTGCTGCACGACAAGTACCGCGACCGCGCACGTTCGCCGCTGCCCCTGGTGCACTTGTCGATCGCACTCAAGCTGATGGGCGACGAGGCCCGCGCCAAAGTGGCGTTGAACGACGCGATGCAGCGGCCCTACGGCATCACCACCCACGGCCACGGCGGCTATGAATGGCTGGGCGATTACGGCTCGTCTCCGCGCGACCTGGCCATGAGCTATGCGCTGCTGGCCCGCCACACCATCGCCCACCCGCGCCGCGAGAACCTGTTGTTCGATCTGGCCAACCGCGTGGGCTCGCGGCAGTACTACTCCACGCAAGAGCGGCTTTCGCTCTTCCTTGCCGCACGCGCGGCCGGTGGTGACGCCAGCCAAGCGTGGACGGCGTTGGTCAAGACCGGCCCCACCACCCAGGCACTGGAATCGAAGACCACCGCGCAACAGGGCTTCACCGCGACCGCGCTCGCCCAGGGCGCCAGCATCGTCAACACCGGCAGCGCGGCGCTCTTTGCCGAAGTCGAAGTGGCGGGCTACCCGACCAAGGCGCCCGCGCCACGCGCCGACGTGATCGCACTCAAGCGTGACTGGTTCCAGCTCGACGGCAGCCCGTGGCGCGGCGGCCCGCTGAGCGTGGGCGACATGCTGATCGTGCGGCTGCGCGCCACCTCACGGCAGGCCATCGAAGACGCGCTCATCGTCGATCGCATCCCCGCTGGTTTCGAGGTCGAGAACCTCAACCTGTCGGACGGGCCCGACGCCGGGCAGTTCAGCGTCGATGGCGTCAACGTGGCCCAGGCGATGGCCGATTCGCGCATCAAACACCGCGAATACCGCGACGACCGCTACGTGGCCGCCGCCCGCCTGGATGGCGGCGAGCTGCGCGTCTTCTACCTGGTGCGCGTGGTGTCACCCGGCCGCTTCGTCGTGCCACCCGCGTTTGCCGAAGACATGTACCGGCCCGAGTTGCGAGGCGTGGGCGTGACCGACGCGCCCATCACCATCCGCGACCCGCGCCAGCCAGGGGCGGCGGCTGAGGTGGTGGCGGCATCGGTGGCCGCATCAGCCAGCACGGCAGCCAGCGCGGTGCCGGCTCCGGCAACCGCCGCGTCGGCCCCGCCCCGGCCGGCATCGGGCGGCCGCTGACCCTCACGGAACGGAAGGTGGGCGAGCCCGATCCCCGGCCCGCCGGCCTGGGCCGGCGCATCGAAAAGGCCTCAGCCACCGCGCTGGGCCTGCTGCTGGCGCTTGACCTCGCCTTCCCTCCACCCCTGCCGCCCGAAGACCGTGGCACGGTGGTGGTGGCCGCCAACGGCACACCGCTGCGCACCTACCCCAGCCTCGATGGCGTGTGGCGCCAGCCCGTCACGCCGGAACAGGTGTCGCCGCTGTACCTGCAGGCGCTGCTGCAATACGAAGACC
>JAYSYW010000160.1:0-4816 GCA_043727255.1 Rhizobacter sp.
CCCATAGCCGTAGCTATGGGACAAGAAGCCGGTGAAAAATGGACCGCTGCGGCCAAATTGCAGCCGACGCTCCCCCAGCCCGACAGGCTCCTAGGCAGACAGGGACGAGCCGACAACAAGACGACGATCCCGGCTGCGCTGATGAAACCTGGCTTCAGTGACGCCAGTGCACGCATGGGGTTCTGGCGACGCTGACCAGTGGAACGCACTCAGGCACCTGTGCTTCCATCCACCTTCAGCAACTGCAGCATCCGCTGCAACAGCGTCGCCACCTCGCCATGCGCATCCAGAAAAAACTGCGCACGCGACGAAGCCAGTTCGCGGCCGATGCGCACCGTGAGCCAGTGCGCGTCGGCACGTTCGAACACCGGCTCGTCGTTGAGGTCGTCGCCCAAGAAGACGGCCGTGTCAGCGCCTGAACGCGTCAGCAGGGCCAACACCGCGTCACCCTTGTCGGGCGCATCGGCCGGGGCCAGGTTGACCACGCATTTGCCGTGGAACACATACAGCCCCTCGGTCATGTGGGGCAGCAGGGTTTCGATGAGCGCCAGCGCGGCCGGCTGGTCGCGCGACAGCCGGTAGTGCAGTGCCAGCGAATACTGTTTGTCTTCCACCATCACCCCGGCCGCCTGCAAAGCCTGCGCATGGCGGGCCAGGTGTTGGCGGCACGGCACCAGGTATTGCAGCGAGCCCGGCGCCAGCAGGCCCGCCGGGTCTTCGGCGCCGTGGTTGCCAATCACGTGATGCGGAGCAAAGCCGAGCCGCGAGCCCACGTCGCCCACCGCCCGGCCGGTGACCACCGCCACGGGCAGGCGCTGGGCCAGTTGCGTGAGGCTCTGGGCAATGCCGGCCGGTACGCGGGCATCGTCGGGCCGGGCCACGATGGGCGCCAGCGTGCCGTCGAAATCGAACGCCAGCAGCGGCTGGCGGCGCATCACCTCGGCCAGGGCGCGCTCGCCTGCGGGTGAAAACAAGTGCCTCATCGAAAAGCGCGCCGGAATGCGTGCCAGTCAGCGCGCATTGAACATGTCAGGGCCAAGGGTGCCAAGAACACCAAGGGCGGCAAGGGCATCGAGGGCGTCATGAATCGACACCGCCGTGGTTCTGCACCCGTGCTTCGATGCGGTCGCGCAGACGCAGCCGGGCGGCGTCGGCCAGCATGCGGCCGGCCCAGCGGAACACGTTGAATTCGCGCACCGTCATGCGCAGGCTGGCCATGCGTTCGCGCTGTTCGGCTTCGGGCATGGTGATCGATCGGTACAGCGCATCGGCGGTTTCTTCCACGTGGTACGGGTTGACCAGCAAGGCTTCGGTCATTTCGCGCGCGGCGCCGGCAAAGCGGCTCAGCACCAGCACGCCGCGTTCGTCGTCTCGCATAGCCACGAACTCTTTGCAGACGAGGTTCATGCCGTCGTGCAGGCTGGTCACCACGCACACGTCGCAGGCGCGGTAGAGCTCACTCACCTGTTCGTGGTCGTGGTGCTCGGCCAGCAGGTGCACCGGGGTGTAGCCGGGCTTGCCGAAGCGCTGGTTGATGCGCTCGGTGACGCGGTGGATGCGGTCTTGGAACGAGCGGTATTCGTCCAGCGACGAACGGGTGGGCGCGGCCACCTGCACGAAGGTGAAGTGGCCCACGCACTCGGGGTGCTTTTCGAGCATGCGTTCCACCGCATGCAGGCGTTCCAAGATGCCCTTGGTGTAGTCGAAGCGGTCCACCCCCAAGCCCAGCTTGTGGTCCTTCGGCAGGCCCAGGCGCTCGAACACGGCGGCCCGCGCGGCGGCGGTGGGCGTCAGCTTGGCCATCGCTTCATCGTCCGGCCATTCGATGGAGATGGGGTAGCTCTCGATCAGCGTGTCTTTCTCGTGGAACGAGACGATCGAGTGTTCGTGCTCGATGCGCGCTTCAAGGTAACGGTCCACCGTCTCGATGAAGTTCTTGCAGTGAAAGCGCGTGTGAAAACCCAGGATGGTGCTGCCCAGCATGCCGTGCAGCAACTCGCGCCGCCATGGGCAGATGCCGAACGATTCAGGGTTGGGCCAGGGGATGTGCCAGAAGGTGATGATGGTGGCGCGCGGCAGCTTCTCGCGCACCATGGCGGGCAGCAGCGCGAAGTGGTAGTCCTGAACCAGCACGATCGGGTCTTCGCTGCGCGCCTCGGCCACCACGGCGTCGGCGAAACGCTGGTTGATTTCTTTGTAGGCCTGCCAGTCCGACTCTCGGAACACGGGCCGCACGTGGGCCACGTGGCACAACGGCCACAGGCCTTCGTTGGCGAAGCCGTAGTAGTAGCCGGCCTCTTCTTCCTTGGTCATCCACACGCGGCGCAGCGCGTATTCGTCACGGCCCGGGGGCACGCTGACACGGTCTTTGGCATCGACCACGTCGCGGTCGGCAGTGCCGCTGCCGTGTGCGATCCAGGTGCCCGAGCAGGCGCGCATCACCGGCTCGACGGCCGTCACCAGGCCACTGGCCGGGCGCTTGACGATGATCCCGTTTTCAGTGCGGTCGTGGATGTAGGGCTCGCGGTTCGACACCACGATCACCTGGTCGCCACGCAAGCGCGTTTGCAGCAGGCCGCGCAGCCGCTCGGGGTTCCATTCGGCCTCAGGCCCTTGCGAGCGCCGGTATTCGTCTTCGAGGTCACGCAGCCGCGCGCGCACGTCGGCGGCAAAGGGGGCCAGTTCGGGCGGCGGTGAATCGAAGGGCCGCAGCACGCCTTCGCCGCGCAAGATGGCGCGCATGCCCGACACCCAACCGCGCCAACTGAGCTGGGCCACCACCACGGTGATGAGCGTCATGGTGGCACCCAGGCCGGCGATCAGGATGATCAGGTAGCGCTGCGTGTCTTGGCTGCGCCGCTCGATGAAGCTCAGGTCTTGCAGCAGCACCACGTCGGCCACGTGGCCGGTTTCGGTGTCCACCGGGTACAGGCCCACGTGGGTCGAACCGCCGCCAAATTTCATCTGCGGGTCGGCGCGTTGCGCCACTTCGCGCGCGGTGTCGCAGGTCAGTTCCCGGGGGAAGCCGTTGGTGCGTTGCACCAGTTGGCCGTCGGGCAGGCACAGGCCCACACCGACCAGCCGTTCGTCTTGCAGCACGCGGTTGAACAAGGCCTGCAACCGGGTGCCGCCACCCTCACCCAGCGCGTCGCGGATCGAATCGGACAGCGTGTTGGCGACCAGCGTGCCGCGCTGGCTGAGGTCGCGGGCGAACCAGCGCAGCGTGAATCGGTCAACGACCGGCAACACCAGATAAGCCGCTGCGACCAGCGTGAGGATGAGCGGCACGAGGAACCGCAACTGCAAGCGCAGTGATCTCATTCGCGCGTCGTGCCGAAGCAACGTGGAGGCTGCGTGGGCAGGGGATTTTTCATGGCGGTCAATGTACCTTTCCATGCAAACACCGGGTTTGCCAACGGCATTTCTTCGGTGGCATCCTTCCTGCCCACACAAGGAGCGCCGATGAATGAAAACGTGCCGACGGGCAGCCCCATCCACCGCCATTCGCTGGACCTGGGGATGATCGGCAATTGCAGCATCAGCGCCTTGATTGATCGGCAGGCCCGCATGGTGTGGTGCTGCATGCCACGCTTCGATGGCGAGCCCGTGTTCCATGCGCTGCTCGACACCCGCGAAGAAGGCCAGCCTTCGGTCGATGGCAGCTTCACAGTCGAGATGGAAGGCTGCGTGCGCAGCGAACAGAGCTACGAACATGGCACGGCCATCCTGCGCACCCGGCTCTTCGACGCCGAAGGCCAGGGCATCGAGGTGGTGGACTTCGCACCGCGCTTCTTCATGCGCGACCGCACCTTCCGCCCGGCGCAATTGATTCGCCGCGTGCGCCCGCTGGTCGGCCACCCGCGTGTGCGCGTCATCTTGCGACCCCGCATGAACTGGGGCCGCACCCAGCCGACCGTCACACGCGGCAGCAACCACCTCAGCTTCGTCAGCCCCGACCAGACCCTGCGCCTGACCACCAACGCGCCCCTCACCTATGTGCAGGGCGAAACCTGGTTCTCGCTGCACCAGCCGATCAGCCTGATCTTCGGACCCGATGAAACCCTGAGCGCGGGCATCGAAGAAACCGCACGCGACTTCGAGGAGCAAACCTCGCTGTACTGGCGCAGTTGGACGCGCCGGCTGGCGCTGCCGTTCGAGTGGCAAGAGGCCGTCATTCGCGCGGCCATCACCTTGAAGCTGTGCCAGTACGAAGAGACCGGCGCCATCGTCGCGGCCATGACCACCAGCATTCCCGAGGCGCCGCACAGCCAGCGCAACTGGGACTACCGCTACTGCTGGCTGCGCGACGCGTTCTTCGTGGTGCGCGCGCTCAACAGCCTGTCGGAAGTGGGCACGATGGAGGACTACCTGCGCTGGTTGCACGACGTGGTGCGCAGCGCCCAGGGCGGGCACATCCAGCCGCTCTATGGCATCGGCCTTGAAAGCGAGCTGACCGAAGGGACCATGGATCACCTGAGCGGCTACCGGGGCATGGGCCCGGTGCGCGTGGGCAACCAGGCCTTCGAGCACCACCAGCACGACGTCTACGGAAACATCATCCTCGGCGCCGCGCAGTCCTTTCACGACCACCGGCTGTTCCGTCGCGCCGACACCTCTGATTTCGCGCTGCTCGAAAGCGTGGGCGAACGCGCCTGGCAACTGCACGACCAGCCCGACGCCGGCATGTGGGAGCTGCGCACACGCGCCCGCGTGCACACGTCATCGTCATTGATGTGCTGGGCGGCTTGCGACCGTCTGGCCAAGATCGCCGCCACCCTGGCCCTGCCGCGCCCGGCCGCGCACTGGGCCGAACGCG